>NZ_JBYTAJ010000010.1:0-188443 GCF_058788075.1 Pseudomonas sp. FW305-20
TGCCTCTAGGGACGCTCCGCGTCCAGTGACGCGGAGCGTCACGGGCTGCATTCCCACGCAGAGCGTGGGAACGATCAGTGCTGAACTGATCCTTACTTATCCAGCTCATCGAGTGCTTCCTGCAATTCCTTGCGGGACTCGGCGAGTTTGTCTTTGCGCTTGTTGATCTTCTCGGCGTCGCCTTTCTTCATGGCCTTGTCCAGGTCAGCCTGACGCTGGTTGACTTCGTGCTTGGCGTCGAGCACCTTGTTCTCCCGTTCTTTCTTCAGGGAAGCATCGGTGCAATGAGCAGTGACTTCGCTCAAGGCTGTTTCAAGGCCTGCCTGCTGGTCGGCGTTACCGTGAGACTTGGCCAGTTCGATCTGATTGATGATGCCCTGCTTCTTTGCGGCGCAGCCGGTCAGGCCCGGAGCTTCTTCGGCGGCCATCAGCGGAGTGGCCAGCACGCTGCAAAGGGTCAACAGGGCGAGCGGTGAAAGAAATTTCATAAAAGCTCCGTGTGAAAAAGCGATCGGGTCGATATGGCGATGGGGTGTTTGAGCCCGGCGGTACCATTGGGTTCCCGGGGGCGGGCATCGCCGGCGGCTAAAATCCGTCAATCCCCGCAACCCGTAATGTTTCTCTCAAGGCCAGGACCTGCGGGTCGCGGAAAAATGCACTCAATTGCGCCGCGCGTCCTGGGCCGATGCCGGGTTCTGCCTGCCATTGTTCGATATCTCTTTGTGCCAGTTCCGGCCATGAATCGGCAAGCTGTGCCTGGCCGGTCGGCGGTAAACCCAGGGCCTTGAGCCAGCGCGGAAAAGGACGTTGTCGGGCGCTGTTGAAACTGTTCAAAAGGCGAGCGCTGCTGCGTTCGCCGAAGCCGGCAATGTTAGCAAGCTCTTGAGCATCGAGGGTCAACCAATCCAGCAGGCCATTCAGACGGCCTGTTTCGAAAAGTTTCTCCCAGGTGCCAGGGCCGACATGCGACAACGCGAGGCCCTGCTTGCCACTGAGCCAGGTCAGTCGGGCGAGGAATTGGCTTTCGCACCCTGGCGTCGGCTGCCAGCAGCTCAAATGATGAAAGTCCTCCGCCAGCGGAACGCTCAATTCAGCGCGTTCGGTACTGCGCAGCATGACGCTGTCTAACCTTGGAATGGTCAGGCCCGCCAAGCTGATGGCAACCTGGTCTCCGGGCCGGATATCCAGTGCTTCCCAGCGTTGCAGTGAGCTCACACTGACTCGCTTGATCTGCCGGTCGTCGAGCATGACCGGTGTCAGCTCCAGTACCGGGGTGATTCGTCCGGTTCGCCCTATCTTGAAGTGGACCTTGCGCACCTCGGCCAAGGCTTGGGCAAAAGGGTATTTCCAGGCGACGCTCCAATAAGGCGGTTTAGCCTGCCAGCGCTCGGCGGCTGGACGCTGATCCTGGCGTAGGACGATGCCATCACTGGTGAAGGGCAGGGGCGAGCGATACCAGTGATCGCGCCAACGTTCAGCGTCGGCAAATTCCTTGATCGAGTGACTGTAAGGGGCGGTGCTCGGAAAGCCCAGCTCATCCAGGGCTGCGATGCGCGCGGGCAAACTGGCCGGGCCTTGGGGCCAGTCCCAGACAAACAGGCCGATCCCCGCGGCTTGCTCCATGCTCAAGTTTTTGCGGGCCATCAAGCCGGCCACTGTGGCGCGTGCGTTGAGGCTGCCGGCGCGGGCCTGTACGTGATCGGTCAGGCGCCAATAGAGTTCGCCTTGCAGCAGCAGGTCCAGTGGCTGCGGCAGTTGTTGGGGGATGGCGGCGATCTGGCGCGCCGAAGCTGTCCAGTCCTGGCCATTTACGCCGTCACCGCGGCTGATGGCTTGAGTCAGCAGGCCTTTGCGGTAGATCAGCGTCACCGCCACGCCGTCGATCTTGGGCTGAATCCAGACATCGTTCCGTCCTTTTAGCCAGGCTTCGACGGCGCGACCATCGTGGAGTTTTTCCAGGCCTGTGTGGGCAATCGGATGAGGCATCGTGCCGCCCGCGGTGCGTAGCGGTTCTGCGGGTTGGCCCAGGTCGAAACAGGTGCGCCATTCGGTCAGCCGAGCACGGGACTGATCGTAGAGTTCATCGGCGACCAATGAACGGCCGCGCCGGTGATAGCTGTCGTCCCAGAGGTCGATTTGTTTCTGCAGTGACGTGATTTCGTCCAGGGCGCGCGCGGGTGGCCAGTCGGGACAATCGGTAGCGTTTGCGCTCAGGCAAGGAAAGGTCAGGAGAAAACAGAAAAACAGGCGCCGAAGCATCGTGAGCGTCCTTGCTCGGGGAGAATGCTTTCAAGGTTAGTCAGCTTTCGGGCGTCGTTAGCGAGGATGTTTTTCGGTGTGTTTCGATAGACAGGAAGATCAAGAGGTCGCAGCCTCGTTTCACTCGACAGCTGCTACACAAATCCCTGTAGCAGCTGTCGAGTGAAACGAGGCTGCGATCTTTCGATTTTCACGCAATAAAAAGCCCCGCACGGCGAACCGTGCAGGGCTTTTGGTACCGCCGGGGGAAGTCTTACAGGCCGGCAGCAGCGCGCAAGGATTCGGCGCGGTCGGTCTTTTCCCAGGTGAAGGTGGTGAAAGTGTCATCGCCCACAGTCTTGGTAGTCGGCGTGCGACCGAAGTGGCCGTACGCAGCGGTTTCCTGGTACATCGGGTGCAGCAGGTCGAGCATGGTGGTGATTGCGTATGGACGCAGGTCGAACACTTCGCGAACCAGCTTGACGATTTTTTCGTCGCTGATTTTGCCGGTGCCGAAGGTGTTCAGCGAGATCGACGTAGGCTGAGCAACACCGATGGCGTAGGAAACCTGAATCTCGCAGCGCTCGGCCAGGCCGGCCGCCACGATGTTCTTGGCCACGTAACGACCGGCGTAGGCGGCCGAACGGTCAACCTTTGATGGATCTTTACCGGAGAACGCGCCACCGCCGTGACGGGCCATGCCGCCGTAGCTGTCAACGATGATCTTGCGACCGGTCAGGCCGCAGTCGCCTACCGGGCCACCGATGATGAACTGGCCGGTCGGGTTGATGTGGAATTGGGTGTCCTTGGACAGCAGCTCGGCAGGCAGTACGTGCTTGACGATCAGCTCCATCACGCCTTCGCGCAGGTCTTTGTACGATACGTCAGGGTTGTGCTGGGTCGACAATACAACGGCGTCGATACCGACAACCTTGCCGCCTTCGTAACGGCAAGTCACTTGCGACTTGGCATCCGGGCGCAGCCAAGGCAGCAGGCCGGATTTACGGGCTTCGGCCTGACGCTGAACCAGCTGGTGCGAGAAGGTGATCGGTGCTGGCATCAGCACCTCGGTTTCGTTGCTGGCGTAGCCGAACATCAGGCCCTGGTCGCCGGCGCCCTGATCTTCAGGCTTGGCACGGTCGACACCCTGGTTGATGTCAGGAGACTGCTTGCCAATGATGTTCATCACGCCGCAAGTGGCGCCGTCGAAACCGACATCGGAGCTGTTGTAGCCGATGTCCAGAATCACGTTGCGCACGATTTCTTCCAGGTCGACCCAGGCCGACGTGGTGACTTCACCTGCGATGATTGCCACGCCGGTTTTTACCAGAGTCTCGACCGCTACACGGGCGAACTTGTCTTCAGCAATGATGGCGTCCAGCACAGCATCGGAAATCTGGTCGGCGATTTTGTCCGGGTGCCCTTCGGACACGGACTCGGAGGTGAAGAGGGAGTATTCGCTCATCTCGATTTTTTCCTGAATTTACCGATGGTGAGTGTCGCCAGCCGGTCGCTGAAAATGGCGGACCTGGATCTGGAAACCATTACGTAAGCCGATATAGAGGCTTTCCCCGGGAGCGAGTCCCGCAGCGGTGGCCCAACGGGCCAAATCGTCCTGTTCAAACCCCAACCATAGATCACCGCAGGCCTCCCTGGCCCAACTCTGGTTGTGGCTACATAACTCTGTCACGAGCAGACTGCCGCCCGGTTGCAGCAAGTTGGCCATGTGCTTGAGTGCTTCGGCCGGCGCGGCGAAATGGTGCAGCACCATGTTCAGTACAACGCAATCGGCCTGAAGGCTTACGCCATTCAATGCATCGGCCAGTTGCAGGCTGACGTTAGCCAGCGTTTCACGTTCGCAAACCTGGCGCGCCAGTTCGAGCATCGCCGGGCTGTTGTCCAGCGCTGTGACCTGGGTGAAGCGGCGCGCCAGTTCCGGCAGAAACGCACCGTCGCCGGGGCCGACTTCGATGGCTGTGGCGCCATCGCCGAAACTCAGCTTGTCGAGCAATGCCACCACGCTTTCGCGGTATTGCGGCAGGCCGGCGATCAAGTCTTGCTGGGCGCGAAACTTCTCCGCGACCCGTGAGAAAAAGTCCTGGCTGGCCGCCGCGCGTTGCCCATGGACCTGACCGATCCGCGACTGCACTTCGGCAGGCAGGGTCAGGTTGTCCACTTCTTCCAGTAGCGCGGCATGCAGCTTGCCGCCCAACAGGTCGGTGTGGGGCAGGGCGCGGCGGTAGAAAATCGCGTTGCCTTCACGGCGCGTCGCCACCAGATCGGCCTGGGCCAATACCTTGAGGTGGTGACTCATGCCGGACTGGCCGATGCCGAAGATCTGCGCCAGCTCCAGTACGCCAAACGAATCGTTGGCCAGCGCGCGCAATACATTCAGCCGCAGAGGATCGCCGCCGGCCTTGCACAGGGCCGCCAGCTCATCGCAATCGTCATGTCGAATGGAAGGCGCAGGTAAATTCATAAGGCCAGCAGTCTAGTGACGGTCAGAAAACACCGCAAGAGCAATATCAAAAAGTTTTGATATTGCTCGATAGATGGCACTTCTCAGGGAAAGGGTCACTCTACAAATCGTCAGCGGAAAGGTTTCATCAGGCGAATGCGACTTTATCCACCGGAAAAACGCCTTCAGATGACTATCTGTCATTGCCCCGAGGCGGGTGGGTGAGGGAAAATGCTCGCCTTTTTTCCGTTTCGTTTTATTCACTCTCGATTCAATATCCGCAGGAGAACAGCGATGCCCAGCCGTCGTGAGCGTGCCAACGCCATTCGTGCCCTCAGCATGGATGCCGTGCAAAAAGCCAACAGCGGCCATCCCGGTGCCCCTATGGGTATGGCGGATATCGCCGAAGTACTTTGGCGTGACTACCTGAAGCACAACCCGAGCAATCCATCGTTCGCCGACCGTGACCGCTTCGTGCTGTCCAACGGTCACGGCTCGATGTTGATCTACTCGCTGCTGCACCTGACCGGCTACGATCTGTCGATCGAAGACCTGAAGAACTTCCGCCAGCTGCACAGCCGTACCCCGGGTCACCCGGAATTCGGCTACACCCCAGGCGTTGAAACCACCACCGGTCCACTGGGCCAAGGCCTGGCCAACGCCGTGGGTTTTGCCCTGGCAGAAAAAGTCCTGGCGGCGCAGTTCAACCGTCCGGGCCACAACATTGTCGATCACCACACCTACGTGTTCCTGGGTGATGGCTGCATGATGGAAGGCATTTCCCACGAAGTCGGCTCCCTGGCCGGTACTTTGGGCTTGAACAAGCTGATCGCCTTCTACGACGACAACGGCATTTCCATCGACGGCGAAGTCGAAGGCTGGTTCACCGACGACACGCCCAAGCGTTTCGAAGCCTATAACTGGCTGGTGATCCGCAACGTCGACGGTCACGACCCTGAAGAGATCAAGATCGCGATCGAAACGGCGCGCAAAAGCGATCAGCCAACCCTGATCTGCTGCAAGACCACCATCGGTTTCGGTTCGCCGAACAAGCAAGGCAAGGAAGACTGCCACGGCGCCCCGTTGGGTGACGCGGAAATCGCTCTTACCCGTGCTGCGCTGAAATGGAATCACGGTCCGTTCGAAATCCCGGCCGATATCTACGCCGAGTGGGACGCCAAGGAAACCGGTCGCGCGGCCGAAGCCGAATGGGATCAGCGTTTCGCGGCCTACTCCGCTGCCTTCCCTGAACTGGCCAACGAGCTGATTCGTCGCCTGAGCGGCGAACTGCCGGAAGACTTCGCTGAACAAGCCGATGCTTATATTGCTGAAGTCGCCGCCAAGGGCGAAACCATCGCCAGCCGTAAGGCCAGCCAGAATGCATTGAATGCCTACGGCCCGCTGTTGCCTGAACTGCTGGGCGGCTCCGCTGACCTGGCCGGTTCCAACCTGACCCTGTGGAAAGGTTGCAAAGGTGTTACGGCTGAAGACGCCAGCGGCAACTACATGTACTACGGCGTTCGCGAGTTCGGCATGAGCGCGATCATGAACGGCGTGACCCTGCACGGCGGCCTGGTGCCTTACGGCGCGACCTTCCTGATGTTCATGGAATACGCCCGCAACGCCGTGCGCATGGCCTCGCTGATGAAGCAGCGTGTCGTGTTCGTCTACACCCACGACTCCATCGGTCTGGGCGAAGACGGCCCGACTCACCAGCCGATCGAGCAACTGACCAGCCTGCGCAGCACGCCGAACCTCGACACCTGGCGCCCAGCCGATGCCGTTGAATCGGCGGTGTGCTGGAAAATGGCGCTGGAACGCAAGGACGGCCCTTCGGCGCTGATCTTCTCGCGTCAGAACCTGCAGCACCAAACCCGCAATGCGTTCCAGATCGCCGACATCGCCCGTGGCGGTTACGTGTTGAAGGATTGCGAGGGCGAGCCTGAGCTGATCCTGATCTCCACCGGTTCGGAAGTCGGTCTGGCCGTTCAGGCCTACGACAAGCTGACTGAACAAGGTCGCAAAGTGCGGGTTGTTTCGATGCCTTGCACCAGCGTGTTCGATGCTCAGGACGCCGGTTACAAGCAAGCAGTCCTGCCGTTGCAAGTCAGCGCCCGTATCGCCATCGAAGCCGCCCACGCGGACTACTGGTACAAGTACGTGGGCCTGGAAGGCCGCGTGATCGGCATGACCACCTACGGCGAGTCGGCGCCTGCGCCAGCCTTGTTCGAAGAGTTCGGCTTCACCCTGGAAAACATCCTGGGTCAGGCTGAAGAGCTGCTGGAAGACTGATCCAGAAAATGTATCGTCTGATCTGACGCTATCGCGAGCAGGCTCGCTCCCACAGGGATCTACACCGTCCATGTGGGAGCGAGCCTGCTCGCGATCACGATGGAACATTCAACGCTGCAATGACGGATTCACCACGGTAATCGAGAACCCCATGCCTCAACCGCGTCCTTACAAAGTTGCACTCAACGGCTACGGCCGGATTGGTCGTTGCGTCTTGCGTGCGTTGTTTGAGCGAGGCGATAAGGCCGGGTTTGAAATTGTTGCGATCAACGATCTGGCGGACATGGCCAGCATCGAATACCTGACACGTTTCGACTCCACTCACGGGCGGTTTCCCGGGGAAGTGAGGGTCGAGGGCGATTGTCTGCATATTAATGGCGACTGCGTGAAGGTCTTGCGCAGTGCCACTCCTGAAGGCATCGATTGGGCGTCGCTGGGCGTCGATCTGGTGCTGGAATGCTCCGGCGCTTACCACACTCGCGAAGACGGCCAGCGTTTCCTCGACGCCGGTGCGCCGCGCGTGCTGTTTTCCCAGCCGATGGCCAGCGAAGCGGATGTCGACGCCACCATCGTCTACGGCGTGAATCAGGATTGCCTGACCGGCGACGAGTTGCTGGTGTCCAACGCGTCCTGCACCACCAATTGCGGCGTGCCGCTGTTGCGCCTGCTGGATCAGGCCATTGGTCTGGAATACGTGTCGATCACCACCATTCACTCGGCGATGAACGATCAGCCAGTGATCGATGCCTATCACCACGAAGACCTGCGCCGCACCCGTTCGGCGTTTCAGTCGGTAATTCCGGTGTCCACTGGTCTGGCGCGTGGCATCGAGCGCCTGTTGCCGGAACTTGCCGGCAGAATTCAGGCCAAAGCCGTGCGGGTGCCGACGGTTAACGTGTCTTGCCTCGACATTACGATGCAGACCGTAAGCGATACCGACGCCACCGAGGTCAACCGGATTCTGCGCGAGGCCGCCACCCATGGCCCGCTCAAAGGCCTTCTGGCCTACACCGAGTTGCCTCACGCCAGTTGTGATTTCAACCATGACCCACATTCGGCCATCGTCGATGCCAGTCAGACCCGAGTTTCCGGCCCACGGCTGGTGAACATCCTGGCCTGGTTCGACAACGAATGGGGTTTTGCCAACCGAATGCTGGATGTTGCAGAACATTATCTGCAAACAGCTGCCTCTCCAAAACAGTAGGAAATGCGACCCATGACCGTGTTGAAGATGACCGACCTCGATCTGCAAGGTAAGCGCGTACTGATCCGCGAAGACCTCAACGTCCCAGTCAAGGACGGTGTAGTCACCAGCGATGCGCGAATCCTGGCTTCGCTGCCGACCATCAAGCTGGCCCTGGAAAAAGGCGCGGCCGTGATGGTCTGCTCGCACCTTGGCCGTCCGACCGAAGGCGAGTTCTCGGCCGAGAACAGCCTCAAGCCAGTCGCTGACTACCTGAGCAAGGCTCTGGGGCGTGAAGTGCCACTGGTGGCCGATTACCTGAACGGCGTTGACGTGAAGGCCGGCGACATCGTGCTGTTCGAAAACGTGCGCTTCAACAAGGGCGAGAAAAAGAACGCTGACGAACTGGCCCAGCAATACGCCGCCCTGTGCGACGTGTTCGTGATGGATGCCTTCGGCACCGCTCACCGCGCCGAGGGTTCGACCCATGGCGTGGCCAAGTTCGCCAAAGTCGCCGCTGCTGGCCCATTGCTGGCTGCCGAACTGGACGCACTGGGCAAAGCCCTCGGCGCCCCGGCGCAGCCAATGGCGGCGATTGTTGCCGGCTCCAAGGTCTCGACCAAACTCGACGTGCTGAACAGCCTGAGCCAGATCTGCAACCAGCTGATCGTCGGCGGCGGCATTGCCAACACCTTCCTGGCCGCTGCCGGTCACCCGGTCGGCAAATCCCTGTACGAGCCGGACCTGCTGGACACCGCTCGCGCCATCGCCGCCAAGGTCAGCGTGCCGCTGCCGGTCGATGTCGTGGTTGCCAAGGAATTCGCTGAAACCGCCACCGCGACCGTCAAGCTGATTGCCGACGTGGCCGCAGACGACATGATCCTGGACATCGGCCCGCAGACCGCGGCGAATTTCGCCGAGTTGCTGAAGTCGTCCAAGACCATCCTGTGGAACGGCCCGGTGGGCGTGTTCGAATTCGACCAGTTCGGTAACGGCACCAAAGTCCTGGCCCAGGCCATCGCAGAAAGCTCGGCGTTCTCCATCGCTGGCGGCGGCGACACCCTGGCCGCCATCGATAAATATGGCGTTGCCGATCAGATCTCCTACATTTCTACCGGTGGCGGCGCGTTCCTCGAGTTCGTCGAAGGCAAGGTGCTGCCGGCCGTTGAAGTCCTGGAAAGCCGGGCCAAGGCCTGAGGCCGCCCATTTGACCAGGCAAAGGAGTGTTCAGATGGTCAAAACATTAGCGCTGTTGATGATCGCCGGGGCGCTGGCGGCTTGCGGGAGTAACCCGAAAGCCCCGAAGGTGCCCGAGACGCCTGAACAGGACAAAGGCTGCTACCAGGCCGACTGGCAGGCCGAAACCAATCCGGTGATCAACAAGCGTTCCGGGCCTGATGGCCTGGACAAATACGAGACACAGACCCCGGCCAAGGAACATGGCTGCCCTTGACGGGTCTGACACTTTACTCAGGGCTGGCGGCGTGCCGTCAGTCGAGGAACATGGATGAAAGGTTTTATCGCCGTTACGGCGCTGGCGCTGCTGGCAGGTTGCTCGAATTTCAATCTGTTCAAGCCTGCCGAATCGACGGACAGCTGGACCACCTGGACCTGCGACAGTCAGGCCAAAGTGCTCTGGCGCTACACCGACGAAAGCCGCAAGGAAGTCGACGTGCGCCTGGGCGGTGCCGATCAGGTCTATCGCTTGAAGCATGAGCCGGGCGCCGACGGTTCGCTGTACAGCAACGACATGCTGGCGTTTCACATAAAAGGTGAGGAAGGCCTGGTGTACTGGGTCGCCACCAATGATTTGATCGGCCGCGGTTGCAAAGCCGAGTAAGACGATTGATTTGATTCACAGAGATCCAAATGTGGGAGCGGGCTTTTGTGGCGAGGGGGCTTGCCCCCGTTGGAGTGCGAAGCGCTCCCGAGGCCAGCGGACGCGATGCTTCAATTAGACCGCGTCGCCCGATTTTGCGACTGCTTTGCAGCCGAACGGGGGCAAGCCCCCTCGCCACAAGGTTTCAGCGACACAGGTTTTTTGTTGTACCGAATTCGCAGCCCGGGCTGACCCCCGATCTGCAATAACTTGAATAGCCGCCGCCGCTACGGCAGGCTGGCACGATTAACGACCCTCAACCGGGAGATACACACACAATGGCACTTATCAGCATGCGCCAGATGCTGGACCACGCAGCCGAGTTCGGCTACGGCGTTCCAGCCTTCAACGTCAACAACCTTGAGCAGATGCGCGCCATCATGGAAGCCGCTGACAAGACTGACTCCCCGGTGATCGTCCAGGCTTCGGCCGGTGCTCGCAAATACGCCGGCGCACCGTTCCTGCGTCACCTGATCCTCGCGGCAATCGAAGAATTCCCGCACATCCCGGTGTGCATGCACCAGGATCACGGCACCAGTCCTGACGTCTGCCAGCGCTCCATTCAACTGGGCTTCAGCTCGGTGATGATGGACGGTTCCCTGGGCGAAGACGGCAAGACCCCGACCGACTACGACTACAACGTGCGTGTTACCCAACAAACCGTCGCCATGGCTCACGCCTGCGGCGTTTCGGTAGAAGGCGAGCTGGGCTGCCTGGGTTCGCTGGAAACCGGCATGGCCGGTGAAGAAGACGGCATTGGCGCCGAAGGCGTTCTGGATCACAGCCAAATGCTGACCGACCCGGAAGAAGCCGCTGACTTCGTCAAGCGCACCCAGGTCGACGCCTTGGCCATCGCCATCGGCACCAGCCACGGCGCGTACAAGTTCACCAAGCCGCCTACCGGCGACGTACTGGCCATCGACCGCATCAAAGAAATCCACAAACGCATCCCGAACACCCACCTGGTGATGCACGGTTCGTCTTCGGTTCCGCAAGAGTGGCTGGCGATCATCAACCAGTACGGCGGCGACATCAAAGAAACCTACGGCGTACCGGTTGAAGAAATCGTCGAAGGCATCAAGCACGGCGTACGCAAGGTCAACATCGACACCGACCTGCGCCTGGCATCCACCGGTGCGATGCGTCGCCTGATGGCCACCAACCCGAGCGAGTTTGATCCGCGTAAATTCTTCGGCGCGACTGTGACTGCCATGCGTGATGTGTGTATCGCACGTTATGAAGCGTTTGGTACTGCCGGTAATGCTTCGAAGATCAAGCCGATCTCGTTGGAAGGGATGTATCAGCGTTATTTGAAGGGTGAGTTGAACGCTAAGGTTAACTAAGCCGTAAGCGTTTGAGTTGCATTAAAAACCCGCCGTGAGGCGGGTTTTTTGTGGGTGGGACGTTTTGCATGAAATGCGCCGACATAAGGCGGATGGAATGTAACCTATAGCGGACATGTTTCTACCCAATCTGGAAAAAGTCCGTAATAGGTGACATCTTTATCCTGAGTGTTTATGGCTGATATTCCCTGTTTTATATGTTTTGCGCTCACCCAATCCGACCAAGCCCTACTTGTTGAGAGTACGAAATGCCGGTAGCTTCAGTGAAACTTCGGGTCCCATTCAGAGTGTTAAAGTCTGAAGTTGTAAGTGTCCAGTTTTCTGTGTTTCCACCCACCATCCCGCTGAGCGTAATAGTTGTGTAGTTTGCCCAGATGCTCTGCGTCCCGTTGATTGTTCCGGTTTGTCCATTAACATTCGCGGTCGCGTTAACCGGGCCTGCATAGTCATCACTGCTATGGACTGTCAGATAGACGTGATTTTCCGCAAGCGCACCATAAAAAGTTCCTACTAAAGCGCCCATACTTTATATCCTTATGATGTTGAAGATAAAAAATTAAAAAAGAACAGGGGGTATTTGTTTATGTGTCCTGTTCTTGTTTTTTTGTGTTTCGTCGATAAGGCTAGTTCTGTGAGGGTGCGCGGTCACCTGTAATAAGTGACAGTTTTTAATATCTTTTTGCTATAGGAAGACAGGTTTATTGCGGGGGACGTGAGGGGAAGGGGCAGATTTATTTAATCGTCCCCTTTTTCTCAAAGAACTTAGCTATTTGTTGGTTTATCAAGCCCGCGCTGCTCAATCACCCGAAACACATCGCTTACATCCTGGACCATGATCCGGGCGATGTTGGTGACGGTGTTGATGTCGTTCTCGGCATAGTCCGGCAGGCTGGTGCAGGCCATGAGGTGCAGGTATTTGAGGACGGCGCTGAGGCGTTCGCTGACGCAGTTGTGGAGTTCTTGGAGTGGGGCGTCGCTGTCGATGAGCAGGACGGGGTAGTCGGTGGCGAATTGGGACATGGGGGTGAAGCGGCGAGGCGGTTGTTAATTGCTCATGGAAATCCTTAACTCAAGAAAGAATTCGCCACCGTTTGCTGCGAAAAAAATGGGGTGGCAGCTGTGCGCGGGTTCGCAGACCGAGGAGTTAAGACCCGGCAGACCCGAAGGTCTCCCACGCACAGCCGCCATAAAGAACGAGTACGGGCATGCGCTGCCCGTGTCGTATTTTGACGGTTGTGGTTCTAACTCGGTAGGGCTGCGAAACCCTATCGCCGACTGCTGTCAGCGACGGGGCGAACTATAAGCGGCGACTTTGGTGGCTGCAACCGGGGTGTAGGATCGCGCTCGGTCATTGTGGCGAGGGGGCTTGCCCCCGTTCGGCGGCGCAGCCGTCGTAAAACCGGGCGCTATGGTGTGTCTGAGGAAATTGCGTAGCAGGGTTTGGGGCTGCTTCGCATCCCAACGGGGGCAAGCCCCCTCGCCACAGAGGGAGTGGTCCTACGAATTTTGCGGACGCTGGGATTTGTAGCCGCTGCCGGGCTTGCGAGGACGTTGTCCTCGGACGCAGCCTCGCAGGCTCGGCAGCTGCTACAGAGGTCAAGTTGTTCTTGGTGAGCGTCCCCGGCTGTATTCCCGGGTGAGAAAGTTACCTTTCGTGATCAATATCCAGCTTGCTGAACGTCACTTTTCCGCCTTCGGTGGTGTACCCGGTGTTGTCCTGTACATACGCCCCGGCCTTGAAGTACAACGGCTTGACGCTCCAGGTCCTGCTGATGTCGGTGTCCCACTGGTAGCCTGCCGCACTGATGCCCAACGCTCCGCCCGGGCTCAGGTGGATGAGGTAGGAAAACTCCCGATCCAGTTTCACCCCGGTAGCGATGGTGATTATCCGGGCGGTATCGTCATCAGGGCGCATACGGACCTTGGCGACGAGGTTGCCCGACTGTGTGCTGGTCGAGTACTGATACTCGAGCTTCACCATCGGTTTCTGGCTTTCATAGGCGTGGATCTGGCCAATGACGATCTTGCCCGAGGTCGGTACCTGATTTACCGCCAGGGTGGCGCGCAGGAAGTTGTCGGCGTCCGGGTAGAACCAGTTTTTCAGTGTGCCGTTGCTGTAGGTTTCGCGAAGCTCGGTGCGCGGATACTTGGCGTTTTCAGTGGTAGAACCGGTGACCGGCGTCCAGAAAAACAAAGTGCCGGTGTCGGAGTGGAAGTATTGGTCCTTGAAGCCATCCACCAGTTTTGACGTTTCAACGGTGTACGGCGGACTGCCGACGGGAACGCTGAGGTTCCAGGTTGCGAGATCGATCATAGACAAAAGCTTCCACGGTTTTTTTACTGCACGTACGTTCCAGAAGCTCTGGCGCGCGCCTTGGGGGCAGTCCTTATAATCGTAGAAGTTCAATTTGTTAATGCGTAATTGACAAACGGGTGGCGTCAAAATCCTGTTAAAAGGCCATCTTTCCCGGTTTTAGCGGGCTGTGGCGCCGACCGTTAGTCGGTAAATGGACGCATTGGTTAAATGATGGCGTACTGATAGCTTCTGCTTTTGCGGAACCCGGTCTAGAGTGAAGGCTTAGTATTTGTCCGGTTTTCACGAGAAACCGGCCTGACGTCCCGCATAAGAGAAGCAGCATGGAATGCGCGCAACCCACGCCAGCTGAAGGCAATTCAATTCTTTTAATCGTTGATGATTACCCTGAAAACCTGATCAGCATGCGCGCGTTGTTGCAGCGCCAGGACTGGCAGGTCATGACCGCCGCCTCGGGCTTCGAGGCGCTCAGCCTGTTACTCGAACACGATATCGACCTGGTGCTGCTGGATGTGCAGATGCCGGGCATGGACGGTTTTGAAGTGGCACGCCTGATGCGCGGCAGCCAACGAACCCGCCTCACGCCAATCATTTTCCTTACCGCCAACGAACAGTCCCAGGACGCCGTGATCAAGGGCTATGCCAGCGGTGCGGTGGATTACCTGTTCAAACCGTTCGACCCACAAATTCTCAAGCCCAAAGTCCAGGCGCTGCTCGAGCACCAACGCAATCGCCGTGCGTTGCAGCGCCTGAGTCGCGATCTGGAGGTCGCACGCGCGTTTAATGCCTCGGTGCTCGACAATGCCGCCGAAGGCATCCTGGTGGTCGGTGAGGAGGGTCTGATCCGCTATGCCAATCCGGCGATGTCGCGGTTGCTCAATGCCACGGTGCAAGACCTGCAAGGCAAAGAGTTCCTGGATTTCCTGCAAAAACCGCACATCCCGGTCTGGACCGACTCCGAATTTTTCACGGGTTACAAACGTGGTGAAACCTTGCGCCTACACGATGCCTTGCTGCGTACGGCGCCCGGCCAGCAGGTGCCCGTGGCGCTGTCCTGCGCACCGTTGCCCAGCGAACAAAACGCGATGGTGGTGACGGTGCTGGACATGTCGGTGGTGCGCCATCTGCATCAGCAACTGGAGTTTCAGGCCGTCACCGATCCATTGACCGGGCTGCTCAATCGTCGCGGCTTTTACCAGACGGCGGAAAACCTGCTGTTGCGTGGCGAGCGTTCCGACAGCGCCTGGGTGCTGCTGTATCTGGACCTCGACGGCTTCAAGCGGGTCAACGATTCCCTCGGTCACGATGCCGGCGACCGGGTGCTGCGGTGGGTGTCCGAGCAGTTGAAGGCCTGCCTGCGGCCCTTCGACATTCTGGCGCGCATGGGCGGTGATGAGTTCACCGCGTTGCTGGATCTGGAGTTCCCCGAGCAAGCGGCAAAGATTGCCGAGAAGCTGATCGAGCGGGTGTCGGTCTGTCAGCAGATCGATGGTCTGGATATCGCCTTGGGCGCCAGCATCGGCATTGCGACGTACCCGGATTGCGGTTCCAATCTTGACGGTTTGTTGCGTGCATCGGACATCGCGATGTACGAAGCCAAGCGCGCCGGTCGTCAGCAATATCGTTTCTACGATCATGAAATGAACGGCCGGGCACGCTCGCGGTTGATGCTCGAAGAAAGTGTGCACGCGGCGATCGAGAACCGTGATTTCAATTTGGTGTATCAACCCCAGGTGGCCATTGCCAGCGGGCAGATTCGTGGGTTCGAAGCGCTGATCCGCTGGCAGCACCCGAGCGTCGGCGATGTACCGCCGGGGCTGTTTTTACCCTTGCTGGAAGAGGCGCGGTTGATCAGTCGCCTGGGCAGCTGGATCTATCAACAAGGGGCGAGCCAGCGAAAAGCCTGGGAAACCCTGTTCGCCGACAACCTCGTGCTGGGCGTGAGTTTGAGCAGTACGCAATTCGGCATGCCCAATCTGGTCACCGAGTTGCGCCAGGTGCTCGAGCGCCATGGCTTGCAGGCGCACCATCTGGAAGTCGAGGTCACCGAAGAGGCCTTGATGCAAAACCCTGAGGAAACCCGTAAACAGCTGCGCCTGCTGCGAAACCTGGGTGTGCGGGTGGCCCTGGATGACTTTGGTTGCGGGCCGTGTTCGCTGTCTCATCTCCGGGATCTGGAGTTGGACACGCTCAAGTTCGACCGGCATTTGATTGCCCGGCTTCTGGAGTCCTCACGCGATGCGGCGCTGGTGCGCAATGTGATCGAGTTGTGCAAGGAGTACGGGATGCTGGTGATTGCCGAGGGGGTGGAAACCGTTGCGCAATATCGGTGGCTGCAAGCCAATGGTTGCGAGTACGTGCAAGGATTTCTGGTGGCACGGCCGATGATGGCCGAGGACGTCGGCGACTTTGTGCGGCCGTTCGACTGGAACACGCTGACCGGCTGAATTCGCTACACTGGCGACCTTTTGGTGAATCGTGTTGCCGCCCCAATGACCGCGTTGAAATACCTCCAGGCCTATCCTGCTGCTCTGCAGGACCAAGTGCGCCAGCTGATCGCCGACGGTCGGCTGGGCGATTACCTGAGCCAGCGTTACCCGGAAAAACACCGGATCCAGAGCGACAAGGCGTTGTACACCTATACGCTGGACCTTAAGCAGGAATACCTGCGTAACGCCCCGGCCATCGATAAGGTGTTGTTCGACAACCGCCTGGACCTGACCCACCGCGCCCTCGGATTGCACACCGCGATCTCCCGGGTACAGGGCGGCAAGCTCAAGGCCAAGAAAGAAATTCGTGTGGCTTCATTGTTCAAGGAAGCACCGGCCGAGTTTTTGAAGATGATCGTGGTGCATGAACTGGCGCACTTCAAAGAGTCGGATCACAACAAGGCGTTCTACAAGCTTTGCGATCACATGTTGCCGGGGTATCACCAGGTTGAGTTCGATGTGCGGGTGTACCTGACGTGGCGGGACATGCAATAAAAATCAAGATATCGCAGCCGGGAGTGTTTCGATGGATGTAAGCAAGACCAAAAGCAGCTTCTATCGTCGGTTGTACGTGGCGTACCTGATCGATAGCGGGTTGGCCAGTAGCGTCCCGGCGCTGACCGAAGTGACCGGCATGCCCCGGCGCACGGCTCAGGACACCATCGCGGCATTGGCGGATCTGGACATTGTTTGCGAGTTCCAGCAGGAAGAAGGCGCGCGCAATCATGCCGGGCGTTATCGGATTCGCGAGTGGGGGGCGATAGATCGGGGGTGGATCGAGCGCAATCTTCGGCAGATCAAAGCGGTGCTGGAATATCCCTGAACGCTCGACTCTGATCGTTCCCACGCTCTGCGTGGGAATGCCTCAATGGACGCTCTGCGTCCGCTTCGGCAGGGACGCTCTGCGTCCCGGGCTGCGTTCCCATGCAGAGCGTGGGAGCGCTCATTACGGGCGGCGCATCCCGATATGCGGAATGCCATCCTCAAGAAATTCCTCGCCCGCCACCACAAATCCGTATTTAGCGTAGTACCCCTGCAAATGCGCCTGGGCCGAGAGATAGATCGGTACTTCAGGCCAGCGCTTTTCAGCCTGCTTCAACGCCTGTGCCATCAACTCATGCCCAAGCCCTGTACCGCGCGCTTGAGGGGCAATGATCACTCGCCCGATGACCACGTCACCCCCCTGTAACTCTGGGTCGAGCAGCCGCAGGTACGCCACCAGCCGATCCCCGTCCCAGGCCATCAGATGGCAAGTGTCACCTTCCAGATCCTGGCCGTCGATGTCCTGATAGACGCATTTCTGCTCAACGACAAACACTTCTGCACGTAGCTGCAGAATGGCGTACAGCTGCTCTTTGCCCAGATCGCTGTGGTGTTTGCAGACCCAATCGATTGTCATCTTCACACTCCCTTGAACATCGTCGCTCCGATACTAAGCGTCCAGGCGAAAGATGTCTGTATGGCAAAGAAATCTGTGACATAGGCCAAAATGCCATCATTCATTTCGCGCGGCGTTGTCTTGTTTGTGTAATCTGGGCTGGAGTGCCCCGCCCGCTAAGGATTTCTAGCATGCCGCAATTGCATCGAGCCTTTGCTTTGATTGGATTGCTGTTGCTGACTCAAGGCGCAGCAGCGGAAAAGCTGCGATTGGTCGCCGATGCCTGGCCACCCTTTACCGACGCCACGCTGGTCAACGGTGGGTTGGCCACGGACATCGTCAGCACAGCCCTGGCCCGGGCCGGTTATGCCAGCGACTTTGAACAAGTGCCTTGGGCGCGTGCCTTGATGGGGGTTGGCGAGGGGCGGTACGACGTGTTGGTCAACGCCTGGTACACCGACGATCGTACGAAGCTTGGCCAGTTTTCCGGCGAATACCTGCTCAATCGAGTGCGCTTTCTCAAGCGCAAAGACACGCCGATCGAATACAACAACCTGCATCAACTGCATACCTACCCAATAGCGGTGGTGCGCGGTTACGCCTATTCGTCGGCGTTCGATGACGACGTATCACTGCAGAAAGTCCCGGTGCACAGCTTTTCCATGGCTGTGCGCATGGTCGCCGCCGACCGGGTCAAGTTGACGCTGGAAGACGAGTACGTTGCGCGTTATTACCTGGCCAGGGAATCAGCCAAGGTGCGCAATGCGGTGGAGTTTTTGCCCAAGCCATTGAGCGAGAACAGCCTGCACATCCTGGTCAGCCTGAAGAACCCCAGGCATGAACAGATCGTCGCCGGTTTCGACCGCGAGATCGCGGCGATGAAAGTGGATGGGAGTTATCAGCGGTTGATGAAGCAGCATGGGATGTGAGGTTTGTGGTGGGGCTGATGGCCTCATCGCGAGCAGGCTCGCTCCTACATTAGATCTCTGCCGTACACAAAATCTGCACCCACAGCAGATCCACTGTGGGAGCGAGCCTGCTCGCGATGAGGCCGGCCCAGCCGCCACACCTCTCAATCCTTACTCGTTTCCTTGATAAGGTGCGCCGCCAACGTGCGCAATGGCCCAAGCTGACGGCAGATCAAGGCCAACTGCGTCTGCACCAGTCGCTGCCCTTCATCGATTTCGTCCGGCATCTGTTCAAGCTCATTGGCCAGCGCCTCTTCCTCATCGCTCTGAATCGCAATCGGCAGTTTGCTTGCCAGCCCTTGGGCAATTTCATCGATGCTGGCGGCCAGTCTCACCCCGGCACCGTCGATCAAATGCTCGCGCACGTCGGGCGGTAGCTGGGTTTCCCGGTGTGCGCCCAGTCCGGACAAATAACTGAGCAAGGTGTGCGAGAGCACCAGAAAGCGGAACCCGACATCCGCTTCCTTACGGAAATGCCCCGGTTCCATCAGCATGTTGGCGAGCGTCGTCGACAGGGCCGCGTCGGCGTTGTGCGCATTGCGTCGGGCCAGCCGATACGCCAGGTCGTCGCTTTTGCCGGCGGCGTATTGCTGCATGATCTGGCGCAGGTAAATGCTGTTGCACGTGAGGGTGTTGGCCAGCACTTTGTTCAGGCGTCGACCCTGCCAGTCCGGCAGGAAAAGGAACACCGCCAGCCCGGCGATCAGGCTGCCGAGCAAGGTATCGAACAGCCGTGGCAGGAACAACCCGTAACCATCCCCGACCTGGTTGAAGCAGAACAGCACCATCAAGGTGATCGCGGCCGTCGCCAAGGTGTAGCGGGTGGTGCGGTTGATAAAGAACACCACCCCGGCGGCGATCGCGAAGCACGATTGGACCAAGGGATTCGGAAACAGATCGAACAGCGCCCAGGCCACGGTCAGGCCGATGGCGGTGCCGATGATCCGCTGGCCGAGTTTGCGGCGGGTGGCGCCGTAGTTCGGTTGGCAGACAAACAGCGTGGTGAGGATGATCCAGTAACCCTGGGACGGGTGGATCAAATGCACCATCCCGTAGCCGATGCTCAAGGCCAGGGGCAAACGCAGTGCGTGACGGAACAGCAATGACGTTGGTGTCAGCTGCGTGCGTAACCGAATCCACACATCCTTGAGGTTGCGGGGCGAACGGTCGAGCAGGCTGCTGTCGGTGGCGTCCGCCAGGGCATCGGGGTTGCTGGCGTCGCTGAGCAAGCGGTCGAGCGTGCCGAGGTTGGCCGCCAGTGCCCGCAACGACCGCAACAGTCCGCGCCAGGCCGGGTTGCTCTGGATGCGCAGGTGTTCGAGGGAGGCGTGCAGGTCGCTCAGGGCTTCGGCGAAGTTGGCGTCATAGACGAACGGCTGGCGCATCTGGATTGACTCGGCCAGCGCCCGGCAGGCTTTGCCTTGCTGGCGCAGCAAGCGTTGGCAGCGGAACATTACGTCGCTATGAAAGAATGCATCGGCGAGGGCGTTGTAAGGGTAGTGCGAGGAACTGGCGCGTTCGTGGATGTCCTGGGCGAGGAAGTACAGCTTCAGGTAACGGCTGAGTTTCGAGCCCGGCCGGCCGTTGCCGACCCGGTGCAGGATGATTTCCTTGGCAGCGTTCAGTGCGGCCACGACACGGCCGTTTTGCTGCGCCAGTTCCAGTCGGCGCGCTTCCACGTCCATCTGCCGGATCGGCTCGAACAGCGACGATTTCAGCTTCAGGTACAAACCCAGTTCGCGGAACAATCGCGCCAGGCTTTGCTGCACCGGCTGATTGGAAAACATCGCCTGCCACAGCACCGAGAGCAAACCGTACCAGGCGGCGCCGGCCACCAGCAGCACCGGTTCGTGCCAGAAATCGATGACTTCGCCGCCGCGCTGGTCCACGCCGATCATGGTGTAGACCGACAGGATCAACGTCGCCGAGGCAATCGCGCCATAGCGTTCGCCCAAGGCGCCGAGCATGGTCAGGCCGAAACTGGCCAGGGCCAGGGCGATGACAAAAACGACGGGGTAGGGGAAGAGCAGTTCAACGGAGAGGGCGGCGACGCTGAAGCACACCAGCGTCACGGCCAGTGCGTTCAGGCGGCCTTGCCAACTGTCGTCGGTCTCGGCCAGGGCGCTGGCGATGATCCCGAGGAACAGCGGGATCAGCAGCCCCATTTCATCCTTGTACCAACACAGCGCCATGCTGCCGGTCAGGGCGATGAACACCCGCACGCTGTAGCTGAATTTATCCAGCGCCCAGAGGCGACGCAGAGACTGATTGAAGGGGGTCGATGACATGAAGTGCGAGGGCCTTCCGAGGCAATGACGCTAAATTGAGCCAGTAATGACGTCGACGCAATGGCGCCGATCACATCTGACAGCAAAATCTGTTCCTTACTGCTGGAGGTGTCAGGTCTGCATTGAATCCTGTGGCGAGGGAGCTTGCTCCCGCTCGGCGGCGCAGCCGTCGTAAATCCAGTGCATGGGTGTGTCAGACAAACGGTGATGGCAGGTTTTTGGCCTGCTGCGCAGGCCCGCGGGAGCAAGCTCCCTCGCCACAAAAGCTAGTCCCACATCGAGAAATGTCAGACGTACTGCGCAGCCGCGTAACCGGAGGCCCACGCCCACTGGAAGTTGAAACCGCCCAGATGCCCGGTGACGTCGAGCACTTCGCCAATGAAATACAGGCCGGGGCTTTTCAGCGATTCCATAGTCTTGGATGACACCTCGTTGGTATCGACGCCGCCCAATGTCACTTCAGCGGTGCGATAACCTTCAGTGCCGGCCGGCACCACTTTCCAACTCGCCAGTTTTTCGGCGATGTCGGCAATTTCCGCGTGAGTGTATTGCTTCATCGGTTTGGAGACGAACCAGTTGTCCGCCAGCAGGTTGGCCATCTTCTTGGTGAAGATTTCCCCCAGAAGGGTTTTCAGCTCGCTGTTCGGCCGTTCGGCTTGCTGCTGTTGCAGCCAGGTCGGCACGTCGTGGTCCGGCATCAGGTTGATCTCAACCGTGTCGCCGGATTCCCAGAACGATGAAATCTGCAAAATCGCCGGACCACTGAGGCCGCGGTGAGTGAACAGGATGTTCTCGCGGAAACTCTGGTCGTTGCAGCTCACCAGGCAATCCACCGACGTACCGGAGAGCTCGGTGCAAAGCTCCTTGAGCTGATCGGTGATGGTGAACGGCACCAGCCCGGCGCGGGTCGGCAGCAAGTCGTGGCCGAATTGTTTGGCCACCTGATAGCCGAAACCAGTGGCGCCCAGCGTCGGGATCGACAAGCCTCCCGTGGCGATCACCAGCGATTCGCAGGTGATCTGATCGAGGGTGGTTTGCAGCAGGTAGCCGCTTTCCATTTTCTCGATGTGCTGGATCGAGGTGTCCAGGTGCAGGCTGACGCCGACCTGATCGCACTCGTTGAGGAGCATGTCGAGGATGTCGCTGGATTTGTTATCGCAGAACAGTTGGCCGAGTTTCTTCTCGTGGTACGGCACGCCGTGCTTGGCGACCATGCCGATGAAATCCCACTGGGTATAGCGCGCCAGGGCGGATTTGCAGAAGTGTTCGTTTTGCGAGAGGAAATTGCCCGGTTCGGTGTACATGTTGGTGAAATTGCAGCGGCCACCGCCCGACATCAGGATTTTCTTGCCGGCCTTGTTGGCATGGTCGAGCAACATCACCTTGCGCCCGCGCCCGGCGGCGGTCAGCGCACACATCAAACCTGCGGCGCCAGCGCCAATGATCACGACTTCGGTAGAGCGCAAAACGGTGTCCTCACACAATGATCGTTCCCACGCTCTGCGTGGGAATGCCGCCATGGACGCTCTGCGTCCGCCGTTATGTGACGCGGAGCGTCACGGGATGCATTCCCACGCAGAGCGTGGGAACGATCATGATCAGAGGATACGAACGCGCAGCGAACGGCCTTTGATCTTGCCGTCATTCAGGCGCTGCAAGGCTTGCTTGGCGATCCCGCGTTCCACCGCCACATAGGCCTGGAAGTCGAAAATCGCGATCTTGCCAACCTGAGCGCCCGGAATACCGGCATCACCGGTCAGTGCGCCCAGAATGTCGCCCGGACGCACCTTGTCTTTACGGCCAGCGCCGATGACCAGCGTGCTCATCACCGGCAGCAGCGGTGCGCCGCCCTGGGATTTGAGGTTGTCCAGTTGATCCCAGCTCAACGGCGACTTCTGCAGTAGCTCGATGGCTTGGGCGCGGTGCGCTTCGGACGGTGCGACCAGGCTGATCGCAATCCCTTTCTCACCGGCACGACCGGTACGGCCAACACGGTGGATGTGGATTTCCGAATCACGGGCAAGTTCGACGTTGATCACCATGTCCAGCGCATCGATGTCCAGGCCGCGAGCGGCGACGTCGGTAGCGACCAGCACCGAGGTGCTGCGGTTGGCGAACATGGCCAGTACCTGGTCGCGGTCACGCTGTTCCAGGTCGCCGTGCAGGCCGACGGCAGAGATGCCTTTGGAGGTCAGGTGATCGACGGTTTCCTGAACCTGCTGCTTGGTGAAGCAGAAGGCGACACACGATGCCGGACGATGATGCGCGAGGACTTTGACCACGGCGTCCATGCGCTCTTCCGGGGAAATCTCGTAGAAACGCTGTTCGATCTGCGTGTCGTCGTGGAACGCCTCGGCCTTCACGATCTGAGGCGTGCGCATGAATTTCGCCGCCAACTGCTTGATACCCGTCGGGTACGTGGCGGAGAACAGCAGGGTCTGGCGACGCGCTGGGGTCTGGGCAATGATTTCTTCGATGGAGTCGTAGAAACCCATGTCGAGCATGCGATCGGCTTCGTCGAGGATCAGCGTGTTCAGGCCATGGAGCACCAGCGAACCTTTGCGCAAATGCTGCTGAAGGCGACCCGGGGTGCCGACGATGATGTGCGCGCCATGTTCCAGGGAGCCGATCTGCGGGCCGAAGGACACGCCGCCACACAGGGTCAGGACCTTGATGTTGTCTTCGGCACGGGCCAGGCGACGGATTTCCTTGGCGACCTGGTCAGCCAACTCGCGAGTCGGGCAGATGACCAGCGCCTGGCAACCGAAGAAGCGCGGATTGATCGGGTTCAACAGGCCGATACCGAAGGCGGCGGTCTTGCCGCTGCCGGTCTTGGCCTGGGCGATCAGGTCCATCCCCTTGAGGATCACCGGCAAGCTTTGCGCCTGGATCGGCGTCATCTCGGCATAACCCAAAGAGTCGAGGTTAGCCAGCATGGCGGCGGACAGCGGCAAAGTATTAAAAGCGGTGGCGATGGTGGTCACGGGACTGGCCTGCAAAACAAAATGTCGCGCAGTGTATCAGTCTCCGGCTCTGCACCTGCAATTTCTGGACGAGTAGCCGTAGCAACTGCCGAGGCACGAGGCTGCGTTGCGTGTCCGCAGGACCGCCCCAAGGGGTCGCTGCGCAGCCCAACGCAGCCTCGTGCCTCGGCAGCTGCTACAAGTCAGTGCTCTATATCGTGCTCGCGACTGACCGTCCGTCGGCCATCCTTGGGTGAAAGCTGGGAGAAGATGGTTGCCGCCAGCATCGCCATGATCCCGACCGTCACAAAGGTCAGCTGGAAGGCGACCAATACCGTGTCCGCGCCATCGTTGCCGACTTCTGCGGTGAAGCCGCCGAGCAAGGCGCCGGCACAGGCAACACCAAGGCTCAGGGACAATTGCGCGACTACCGACAGCAGGCTGTTGCCGCTACTGGCGCTGGCGTCGTCGAGGTCGATCAGGGTGACGGTGTTCATTGCGGTGAACTGCAAGGAGTTGATCGCCCCGAGAATCGATAGCATCACCAACAGCAGCCAGTACGGCGTTTGTTCGCTGACCAGCCCCATGCTCGCCAGCATCAGCCCCAGCGCCAATGTGTTGCCGGTCAGCACGATGCGATAGCCCAGGCGTTCGATCAGCGGTCGCGCCACCGACTTGGCGACCATCGCAGCCGCCGCCAGCGGCAGCATGCTCATCCCGGCCTGGGACGGCGAATAGCCCAGCGCCACTTGCAACAGTAATGGCACGAGAAACGGCAGGGCGCCGCTGCCCAGGCGGGCGAACAGGTTGCCGAGGATGCCTACGGCAAACGTCCGGGTCTTGAACAGTGACGGCGCGAACAGCGGATTATCGATGTGCCCGGCCCGCAACCAGTACGCCGCCAGACACGCCATGCCGCCGAACAGCAGCAACATCACCCGCAAGTGCGGCAGGTGCAATTCGCCCAGACCTTCCATGGCAACGGTGATCAGCACCATCGCCGCGCCGAACAGCAAAAAGCCCAGGCTGTCAAAGCGGGTGCGTTCGGTGCCGCGCAGGTCGGGGATGAATTTCCACACGGCGTAACAACCGACAGCGCCGACTGGCAGGTTGATCAGGAAGATCCAGTGCCAGGTCAGGTATTCGACCATCCAGCCGCCCATGGTCGGGCCGATCAATGGGCCGAGCAATCCGGGGATGGTGATGAAGCCCATGATCCGCACCAGCTCCGAGCGCGGGTAGGCGCGCAACACCACCAGTCGTCCCACCGGCAACATCAGCGCACCGCCCAGCCCCTGAATCACCCGCGCGCCAATCAACTGGCTCAGGGTGCTCGACAGGGCGCAGAGCAACGAGCCGAGGCTGAACAGCAGGATCGCGCTGAAGAAGATTTTCCGGGTGCCGAAACGGTCGGCGATCCAGCCCGAGGCGGGGATCAGCAAGGCGACGGTGAGCATGTAGGCGATGATCACGCCTTGCATGCGCAGCGGGTCTTCGGCCAGGTCTCGGGCCATGGCGGGCAGGGCGGTGTTGAGGATGGTCCCGTCGAGCGATTGCATGAAGAACGCAATGGCGACAACCCACGGCACCCAGCGGGCGGTGACAGCGTCGAGAGGCGGGCGGTTGGGCATGGGACCTCATTTGATTTAAACGACGACGATGATCGTTCCCACGCTCCGCGTGGGAATGCAGCCCGGGACGCTCCGCGTCCCTGCCGAAGCGGACGCGGAGCGTCCATTGAGGCATTCCCACGCAGAGCGTGGGAACGATCAGGGTCAGAGGGTCAAGGTCAATTTGCTGATCAGCGCCCCCGGCAACAACGCCGACGCCGTGGCCCGCTGGCTGTAGGTACTGGCCGACAACATCAGCTCGCGCTCCTCGGTCAATGCTTCCAGCTGCGATCCCAGCAAACTGTAGGCGCTGTCATCAAAACGCATGGTGCTCACCGGCGCCTGAATCTCGCCGTTCTCGACCCAGAAGGTCGCAAACCGTGTCATGCCGGTCAGGCGTGCCGCCGGCTGATCGGAGTAGTTCAAGTACCACAGGTTGCTGATGTACAAGCCCGTGCCCAATTGCTTGAGAATCTCTGCATCAGGCAACGTACCGGCGGCCATGTTCACTGCGCTTGGCATTTCACCGCCGCTGGCGCCGTTGGCGGTCAGGCCGTACTCGGCCGCACTGCGTGAACTGACCATCTGTGCGCCGGCCTTGCCGTTGATAATCAACCCCAGATCGCTGCGCGGATAACCTTCGCCGGAGAACGCCGGGCTCAACGAACCGCTGACCTTTTCATCCACCGACACCAACGGACTGAACGCACTGTCGCCCGCGTAAAGTTTTTGCAGCGGGCTGTTTTTGCTGGCAATCGACTGCGCCGAGAAACCGCCCCAGCCCAGCATGTCCATGATTTCCCCCAGGGCTGCCGGTGCCAGATAGGCGCGATACTGACCCGGCGCCAGGGTGTGTTGCGGTCTGCCGAGAAACGCCAACTGCTCGCGTGCCTGCGCAAAGCGCTTGGCAAAACCTTCGCTGTTCCAGTCGTGCCCGGCGTAACTGGCTTTCACCGCCTGGCCGTTTTCATGGACCAGACTGAAATCAAAGTTGAAGCTGTTGGCCTGATGCCAGCCGAACGCGCCCGAAGAACTGGCGAAACCACGGCTGATCGGGCCGGCGGCGTAGAAACCCACCAAATCCAGTCCTTCGGCGGCCTGAGTGATTTCAGAAACCACTTGCTCGGTGTCCGGCAGCGGATGCTCCTGCACATTCTTGCTCTGCCAGCCGTTGTGGTTGAGCAGCAGGTACGGATCCTGCGGCAACAGTGGCAAGGTTTCGCGCAACTGTTGCAGGCCTTCGGCCAGGCGCTGCACATCGACTTCGGCATCACCCGACAGCGTGATGTTCAGGTCGGCGTGGCGCCCCTCGTTGATCAGTTTGAAACCGACGCTCGCCTGCTGCACCTGCCCGGCCTGACGGACCTTGGCGTGGTTGAAGCGCACGAAGGCCGAGGACTCGGCGGCATAGCTGAGGGTGAATTGTTCCGGCTCGTGAATCGCATCGCGCAGCCAATCGACCAAGGCCTTGAATGCATCGGCCTGGTTTTTTGGGACGCTTTTAAAGTCAGTCATCAGGCAGCTCCCCCAAACACATCAACGTTGCTGAACACGCAGGCCGGCGAGGCATGGCCGACGCGGATCACCTGGTTCGGCTCGCCTTTGCCGCAGTTCGGCGTGCCCAGGACCTTGACGGAGTTGGCATCGCCGACGGCGCTGAGGCTTTTCCAGAACTGCGCGGAAATCGCCCGGTAGTTCGGGTTCTTGACCACGCCTTTGAGTTCGCCGTTTTCGATCAGCTGGCCCCATTCACAGCCGAACTGGAACTTGTTGCGGGCATCGTCGATGGACCACGAGCGGTTGGTGCTCATCAAGATGCCGTGCTCGATGTTGCCGATCATCTGCTCCAGCGGTTGATCGCCGGCCTCGATGTTCAGGTTGGCCATGCGATCGATTGGCGGACGGTTCCAGCTGCAGGCGCGGCTGTTGGCCACGCCCTCCATGCCCGCGCGAAACTGCGACAGCGCGCCGCCCAATGGACGCAGCAGCAAGCCTTCTTTAATCAGGAATTGTTTGCTCGCGGCCGTGCCGTCGTCGTCATGCCCGTAGCTGGCGAGCTGCTCGGGGATGTCCGGGTCGAAGGTTACGTTGAGCAGTTTGGAGCCGTATTGTAGGCGGCCAAAGTCTTCGGCCTTGACGAAACTGGTGCCGGCGTAATTGCGCTCGTCACCGAGGATGCGGTCCAGTTCCAGCGGGTGACCGATGGACTCGTGGATCTGCAGCATCATCTGGTCCGGCATCAACAGCAGGTCACGCGGGCCTTTCGGGGTGTTTGGCGCCAACAGCAATTGCAGCGCCTGATCGGCGATTTTCGGACCGGCGCCGACCAGGCCACAGCGGCTGATCACATCAAAACCGCCCTGTTGACCGAAGTTCTCGCGGCCCAGGGTTCGGGTCTGGCTGTCGTTGCCGTCGTAGGCGGTGACTTCCAGGCTCGGGTAGACGAACCGCTGGGCCTGGCGCAGTTCGGCGCCGGCGTTGCTAAGGTAGATCTGCTCGACGTTGGTGATGCCGATGCTCACTTCCCAGTTCACCAATCGTTCGTCCTTGGGCACGGCGGCGGACTCGGCGCCGAGCAGTTGGTAGCAATCGCTCAGGGACGGGAAGGGCTGGTCGAGGTTCGGCGAAAAGTAGTCGGCGCGGTCGCTGGAGACCACTTGCGCGCTCAGGTCGAGCAGGGCGTGGGGCTTGAGTCGGCGGGCTTGTTGCTCAGCCTTCTCCAGTGCGGCTTGCAGGCCGGATTGCGACAGGTCGTTGGTCGCGGCGTAGGCTTCGACGCCGTTGACCCGAACGGTCAGCATCGCGCCTTCGTCACGGCTCAGGCTCGGAGGTTCGGCGACATTCTTGCGCACCGACAGGTACTGGCCGGACTCGCGCACATAACGCAGCGAAAAGAATTCAGCGCCCGTGCGCAAGGCAGCAAAACGCTGCTTGAGCTGGGGATGGAAATCGAACATTCGGGAACCTCCTTGGTATGGAGTGGCGGTGTATCGATGTCGCGAGGGGGGTGAAACGTTTGCGTGGCGCTAGATTAGGCCGGTGCGGGGGGTAGGATCAAGCGCGGAGCGGTGTAGGAAAGGATTACCGAGAGATGTGTGGTGTTTGTCAGGGCCCCATCGCGAGCAGGCTCGCTCCCACATGGGTTTTTGGTTTGATCGCACATTTGCAATCCAACCCGAAACCTGTGGGAGCGAGCCTGCTCGCGATTGGCCGTGACGCGGTTTTACTGAGCAGTCAGGCTCACATCCCGCAACGGCTTGCCACGCACCGGCGCATCGCCAGCCACGAAGTAGACAGCCTTGCTACGTGGCAGCGGCTTGCGACCACGGATCTTGTCGGCGATTTTCTCGGCGATCATGATCGTCGGCGCGTTCAGGTTGCCGGTGGTGATGATCGGCATGATCGAGGCATCGACCACGCGCAGGGCTTGCATGCCATGCACACGACCTTCGCCATCGACCACGGCCATTTCGTCGGTGCCCATCTTGCACGAGCAGGACGGGTGGAACGCGGTTTCGGCGTGTTCGCGGATGAACTTGTCGAGCTGTTCATCGGTTTGCACGTCGATGCCCGGGCTGATTTCGCGGCCACGGAAAGCGTCCAGTGCAGGCTGTTGCATGATTTCACGGGTCAGGCGGATGCCGTCGCGGAATTCCTGCCAGTCCTGCTCGGTGGCCATGTAGTTGAACAGGATGCTCGGGTACTCGCGCGGGTCCTTCGACTTGGCTTGGACCCGACCGCGGCTCGGCGAACGCATGGAACCCATGTGCGCCTGGAAACCGTGCTCTTTCACACCGTTGCTGCCGTTGTAGTTAATCGCGACCGGCAGGAAGTGGTACTGGATGTTCGGCCAATCGAATTCCGGACGGGTACGGATGAAACCGCCGGCTTCGAACTGGTTGCTGGCGCCGATGCCGGTGCCGTTGAACAGCCACTCGGCACCGATGGCCGGCTGGTTGTACCAGAGCAGCGACGGGTACAGCGAGACCGGTTGGGTGCAGGCGTATTGCAGGTACAACTCGAGGTGATCCTGCAGGTTCTCACCCACGCCCGGCAGATCGTGGACCACCGGGATGTCGAGTTTTTTCAGCAGTTCGGCCGGGCCGACGCCGGAGCGTTGCAGGATCTGCGGCGAAGCGATGGCGCCGGAGCACAGCAGCACTTCTTTGCGGGCGCGGGCTTCAACGCGCTCTTCAGCGGCGCCGATCAGGTAACGCACGCCGACCGCACGCTTGCCTTCGAACAGGATCTTGTCGGTCAGGGCGTGGGTGACGATGGTCAGGGTCGAGCGCTTCTTGGCGATGTCCAGGTAACCGCGAGCGGTGCTGGCGCGACGGCCGTTCGGCGTCACGGTGCGGTCCATCGGGCCGAAGCCTTCTTGCTGGTAGCCGTTCAGGTCTTCGGTACGCGGGTAACCGGCCTGCACGCCTGCTTCAACCATCGCATGGAACAGCGGGTTGTTGCCGGCTTTGGGCGTGGTCACGCTGACCGGACCGTCGCCACCGTGGTAGTCGTTCGGGCCGATGTCGCGGGTTTCGGCCTTGCGGAAATACGGCAGGCAGTTCAGGTAGTCCCAGTCTTCCAGGCCTGGCAGTTTGGCCCAATTGTCGTAGTCCATCGCGTTGCCGCGGATGTAGCACATGCCGTTGATCAGCGAAGAACCACCCAGGCCCTTGCCGCGACCGCATTCCATCCGGCGACCGTCCATGTGTGGCTCTGGATCGGTTTCGTAGGCCCAGTTGTAGCGACGGCCTTGCAGCGGGAACGCCAGGGCGGCCGGCATTTGCGTGCGGAAATCCATGCGGTAGTCAGGGCCGCCTGCTTCGAGCAACAGGACGGTGACGCCTTCGTCTTCAGTCAGACGGGTCGCCAGGGTGTTACCGGCCGAGCCGGCACCGATGATGATGTAATCGAATTCTTGGGACATTGAATGCACCCTCTTTGAAGTTGGTCAGGTCGCGGTCGCCGATGCACCACTTGATTGTGGCGAGGGAGCTTGCTCCCGCTCGGCTGCGCAGCAGTCGCAAGTCAGCGACCGTGTTCTGTCTGAATGAGCGCGGTGTCTGAAGTTGGGGCCGCCTCGCAGCCCAGCGGGAGCAAGCTCCCTCGCCACAAAAGGCCCCAGCCTCAGGTTCCGCGTCAGATCAGAAAACCGAGGCGTAATCGCCCAGTTCGACCTGTACCGATTTGATGCGTGTGAAGTTGTTCAGCGAGCTGATGCCGTTCTCACGGCCCACGCCCGACTGCTTGTAGCCGCCGACCGGCATCTTGGCGTCGGACTCGCCCCAGGCGTTGATCCAGCAGATACCGGCTTCCAGTTGATGAATCACGCGGTGAGCGCGGTTCAGGTCCTTGGTGACGACGCCGGCGGCCAGGCCGAACTCGGTGTCGTTGGCGCGACGGATCACTTCTTCTTCGGTTTCGTAGGTCAGGATGCTCATCACCGGGCCGAAGATTTCTTCGCGAACGATGGTCATCTCGTCGGTGCAGTCGGTGAACACGGTCGGAGCCACGAACGCGCCTTTGGCGAACTCGCCTTCGGTCAGACGGCTGCCGCCGCACAGGACGCGAGCGCCTTCTTCCTTACCTTTGGCGATGTAACCCAGCACGCTTTCCATGTGGGCGAAGCTGACCAGCGGGCCGAAGTTGGTGTTCTCGTCTTCCGGGTTGCCGACACGAATGCGCGCAACGCGCTCAACGATCTTGGCTTCGAACGCAGCTTTCAGGTGGCTCGGCACGAACACGCGAGTGCCGTTGGTGCAAACCTGACCGGAGCTGTAGAAGTTGGCCATCATGGCGGTGTCGGCGGCGCGATCGAGGTCGGCGTCGTCGAAAATGATCAGCGGGGATTTGCCGCCCAGTTCCATGGTCACGTCTTTGAGCGACGAGGCGGAAGCGCTGGCCATGACCTTCTTGCCGGTGTCGGTGCCGCCGGTGAAGGAGATCTTTTCGATGCGTGGGTGTTCGGTCAACCAGGTGCCGACTTCACGGCCGCTGCCGGTCAGTACGTTGAACACGCCAGCCGGAACGCCGGCTTCGGTGTAGATCTCGGCCAGTTTCAGCGTGGTCAGGGAAGTGACTTCGCTTGGCTTGAAAATCATCGCGTTACCGGCCGCCAGGGCAGGTGCGGATTTCCACAGGGCGATCTGGATCGGGTAGTTCCACGCGCCGATACCGGCGACAACACCGAGCGGCTCGCGACGGGTGTAGACGAACGAAGTGGTGCGCAGCGGGATTTGTTCGCCTTCGATAGCCGGCACCAGACCTGCGTAGTACTCCAGCACGTCAGCGCCGGTGACGATGTCGACGTACTTGGTTTCGGAGAACGCCTTGCCGGTGTCCAGGGTTTCCAGGGCGGCCAGTTCATCGTTGCGCTCACGCAGGATGTCGACGGCACGACGCAGGATGCGCGAACGCTCCATGGCGGTCATCGCAGCCCAGATTTTCTGGCCCTTTTCGGCGCTGACTACAGCGCGTTCAACGTCTGACTGGGTCGCACGCTGTACGGTTGCGAGGACTTCACCGTTAGCCGGGTTGATGGCTTCGAAAGTGGCGTCGCTGCTGGCGTCACTGTAGCCGCCATCGATGTAGAGTTTTTGCAGTTCGAAACGGGCCATAAAGTCCTCGCAAGTGCATAAGTGGTTGGCGTTGGTCTCCGGGCGTGCCGTGTCGCATTGGCGGCGCTGGTCGGTGACGGTTCAGGTGCCGAGCGGTTCTGTGTGCTCTAACTCACCTGCTTGGCCAGTTGGAAATCCATGTATTCGTAAGCGATCTGGTGCGCCTGCCCGGTGTCGAAAGCATCTCCCGACAGCGCGCCGCGCAACCACAAACCGTCAATGAGGGCTGCCAGGCCGCGGGCTGCACTGCGCGCATCATCGAGCGGCAACACACGGCGGAACTGGCAGCACAGGTTGGAATACAGACGGTGATCGTTGATCCGCTGCAACCTGTGCAAAGACGGGTGGTGCATGCTGGTGGCCCAGAAGGCCAGCCAGGTTTTCATTGCCGGGCCATTGACCTGGCTGGCGTCGAAGTTGCCTTCGATAATCACCTGAAGGTGCGCCCGCGGGCTGCTGTCTTCCAGCGCCTGGCGACGCGCGGTGACGTTCTCGCTGAGGACACTCATCAGATACTGCGCGGTGGCCGCGATCAGGCCGTTCTTGTCCTGAAAATAGTGACTGATGATGCCATTCGAGACACCGGCCAAACGGGCGATCAGCGCAATGCTGGCGTCCCCCATGCCGACCTGATCGACCGCCTGTAGCGTGGCTTCGATCAACTGCTGGCGGCGGATGGGTTGCATACCGACCTTGGGCATCTTGCACATCTCCTTAGGCCTTCCGGCAGACGCGAAACGTCTATCGGTTTGAAGGCCAGTCTATTTTGTTTTGATTGAACGTTCAATCAACAAAGAATAAGATCTGCGACAATTCGTCGCTACCTACAGGTTTTTCCTACATGTAGTTGGCGGAAAAACGACATCTGAAAATGCTCGAAACCCACACGCTCACGCGTTCAGGGGTTTCGGGCTTTTTTCGGGCTGTCTTTATATCACCCGCTGGTCGGCTGCCAACTAACCGAATGGTCGGGTAACGCGTTGCCTTGTGTTTTTCTCTCGCACTGCCTGGAGCATCTGTGCCATGAGTTCCGCCTCTCTAATAAAGACCCCACCCGAGAAGGTGACGGTCAACGGTTGGGTGTTCTACACCTCTACCGCGTTGATCCTGTTGTTGACCGCCATTCTGATCATCGCCCCGCAAGAGGCCGGCAGAATGCTCGGCATTGCCCAGGCCTGGTTGTCCCGCAGCTTCGGCTGGTACTACATGGTGGTGATCGCCGCGTACCTGGTTTTTGTGGTCGGCCTGGCGTTTTCGTCCTACGGCAAGCTCAAGCTGGGCAGCAAGGACGATACCCCGGATTTCAGCTACGGCGCCTGGGCGGGGATGCTGTTCTCGTCGGGTATCGGCATCTCGCTGCTGTACTTCGGCGCTTCCGAGCCGCTGGACCACTACTTCAATCCGCCGGAAGGCGTGGCCGGTAGCAACTTGGCTGCACGTCAGGCCGTTCAGCTGACGTTCCTGCACTGGGGCCTGCACGGCTGGGCGATCTATGCATTGGTCGGCCTGGCCGTTGCTTACTTTGCTTACCGTCACAACCAGCCGCTGGCATTGCGTTCGGCGCTGTATCCGCTGGTGGGCGAGCGTTGGGTCAAAGGCGCCGCCGGTCACGCGGTGGACGGCTTCGGCATGTTCGTGACCCTGCTGGGTCTGGTGACGAACCTGGGGATTGGTTCGCTGCAAGTGTCGTCGGGGCTTGAAAACCTGTTCGGCATGGAACACAGCAACACCAACCTGCTGATCGTGATCATCGTGATGAGCACCGTAGCGACCATCGCGGCGGTGTCTGGCGTGGAAAACGGCATTCGCCGCCTGTCTAACCTGAACATCGTGCTGTTCAGCGGTCTGCTGATTTTCGTGCTGTTGTTCGGCCCGACCCTGCACCTGCTCAACGGCTTCGTGCAAAACATCGGCGACTACCTGAACGGCGTGGTGCTGAAGACCTTCGACCTCTATGTGTACGAAGGCGACAGCGAGAAGTCTGACCGCTGGTTGGGCCTGTGGACTTTGTTCTACTGGGCCTGGTGGATTTCCTGGGCCCCATTCGTGGGTATGTTCATCGCGCGTATTTCCCGTGGGCGCACGGTGCGTGAACTGGTCGCCGGTGTGTTGCTGATTCCTCTGGGTTTCACCCTGGCATGGCTGTCGATCTTCGGTAACTCGGCCCTGGACCTGGTGATGAACCATGGGGCGGTGGAACTCGGCAAGACGGCGCTGGAACAGCCGTCGATGGCGATTTACCAACTGCTTGAGCATTACCCGGCGTCGAAGATTGTGATCGGCGTGTCGATCTTTGTCGGCTTCGTGCTGTTCCTGACCCCGGCGGATTCCGGTGCGGTGATGATGGCCAATCTTTCGTGCAAGGGCGGTAACGTCGACGAAGATGCGCCGCATTGGCTGCGGATCTTCTGGTCGGCGGTGATCACGCTGGTGACCATCGGCCTGCTGTTCGCCGGTAACTTCGAAGCCATGCAAACCATGGTGGTGCTGGCGGGGCTGCCGTTCTCGGTAGTGCTGGTGTTCTTCATGTTCGGCTTGCACAAGGCCATGCGCCAGGACGTGCAGATCGAACAGGAACAAGCGGAACTGGCGGCGCGTGGTCGTCGTGGTTTCAGCGAGCGTCTGACCCAGCTGGATCTGCAACCGAACCAGTCGATCGTTCAGCGTTTCATGGACAAGCGCGTCAGCCCGGCGCTGGAAGACGCGGCTGTGCAATTGCGTGCTCAGGGCCTGGATGTGCAGACGTTGCTTGGCAAGGCCAAGCGCTGCATGGGCGTGCGGATCGAGATGGAAGAGGGCAACCCTTTTGTCTACGAAGTAAGCCTGGACGGCTATCTGGCGGCGGCGAGTGACACGGTGTCGGCTGAAAGTGCCGATGAACCGCGCGCACGTTACTACCGCGCCGAGGTGTACCTGCACAACGGCAGCCAGGATTACGATCTGATGGGCTTCACTCAGGATCAGATCACCCGCGACGTGCTCGACCAGTTTGAAAGCCATCGGCAGCTGCTTGGCCGGGTTTATAGCTGAGGTGTGATTCAAGATCGTTCCCACGCTCTGCGTGGGAATGCCTCCTGTGTCGCTCCGCGTCACGCGGCTAGGGACGCAGAGCGTCCCGGGCTGCATTCCCACGCAGAGCGTGGGAACGATCAATACCCCAATATCCCGCAAACAAAAACGCCGCGATCTCTCGCGGCGTTTTTGTGTCTGCTGTTTCTTACCCCAGGTTCTTGCCGAGCAGTGCGTGATACAGCTCGCTGTCGCCAAGAATCCCGACAACCTTGTTGTTGTCGTGCAGCACCAGCTTGTTACCCGTCTGATAACGAATCTGCAGCGCGTCGCGCATGCCGATGTTCGAATCCACCAGCGTCGGCCGACGGCCCAGCCCTTCAACGGCTTGCCCAGGGATCCAGTTCTGCAGGTCCAGACTCGCGCCGTTCTGGCGTGCGCCTTTGATGGTGTTGCCTTCAGCCAGGTCCAGCCAGGAATCGCCACCCGGATCCAGGCATACCGAACCGTTGATACGTTTGCAGTTGTCCAGGGTGCGCATCAGGCTGCGACCGCACAGTACGTTCAGCGGATTGGTGTGGGCGACGAAGGTGCGCACGTAATCGTCCGCAGGGTTCAGCACGATTTCTTCCGGCTTGCTGTACTGAATGATCCGACCGTCTTTCATGATCGCGATACGGCTGCCGAGCTTCAGGGCTTCATCGAGGTCGTGACTCACGAAAACGATGGTCTTGCTCAGCTTGCGTTGCAGTTCCAGCAGTTCGTCTTGCAGGCCTTGGCGGATCAGTGGGTCGAGTGCCGAGAACGGTTCGTCCATCAGCAGGATGTCGGCGTCCATCGCCAGGGCACGGGCCAGGCCCACGCGTTGTTGCATACCACCTGACAGCTCGTTGGGTTTCTTGTTACGCCATTGGGTCAGGCCCACCAGCTCAAGTTTTTCATCGACCAGTTTTTTCCGCTCTTTCTCCGGACGACCCTGCATTTCCAGACCGAAGCTGATGTTCTCGCGAACGGTCAGCCAAGGCATCAGGGCGAACTTCTGGAACACCATCGCAATGCGCTTGGTGCGCATCATTTTCAGTTCTGCCGGGGTGCAGGACGCGATGTCGATCTGCTTGCCTTCGTGCTCGACGAACAACTTGCCGCGGCTGACGGTGTTGAGGCCGTTGATGCAACGCAGCAAGCTGGACTTGCCGGAGCCGGACAGGCCCATCAGTACGCAGATTTCACCTTTTTCGACATCCAGGCTGGCCTTTTCGACGCCAACGATCTGCCCGGTCTTTTTCAGGATCTCGTTACGGGTCATGCCTTGGTCGAGGAGTTTCAAGGCCTCGCGCGGGTCTTTGGAGAAGATTACGTCGACGTCTTCGAAGCGAATAATGCTCATGCGTCACCCCCTACTTTGGCTTCGGGTTGTTTGCAGATACGGTCGAGCATGATCGCCAGCAGTACGATCGCCAGGCCTGCTTCGAAGCCCAGAGCGATATCAGCAGTGTTCAGTGCGTTGACCACGGGTTTGCCCAGGCCATCGGCGCCCACCAGTGCCGCAATCACCACCATCGACAACGACAGCATGATGCACTGGGTGATACCGGCCGCGATGCTTGGCATGGCGTGGGGCAGTTCGATTCGCGAGAGCAGCTGACGTCGCGAGCAGCCAAAGGCCTTGCCAGCGTCCATCAATTCTTCCGGGACATCGCGAATACCCAGGTAAGTCAGGCGGATAGGTGCGGCAATCGCGAACACCACCGTAGAAATCAGACCCGGGACCACACCCAGACCGAAGAGGGTCAGGGTAGGAATGAGGTACACGAAGGTCGGCACGGTCTGCATCAGATCGAGCACCGGCCGCATCACTGTGTAGAACATCGGTTTGTGCGCAGCGACGATGCCCAACGGCACGCCGATCAATACGCACACCAGGGTGGCGAACAACACCTGGGCGAGGGTTTCCATGGTTTCCTGCCAGTACCCCAGATTGAGGATCAGCAGGAAGGAGGCGACGACAAAAACGGTCAGGCCCCATTTGCGTTGAATGAAGTGTGCCAGTAACGCGATAAGGCCGATCAATGCCAGCGGGTTGAACCAGGTCAGCGCGAAAGTCACGCCGTGGATCATCGTTTCCAGTGACACGGCGATTGCGTCGAAGGTGTTGGCGCCGTTTTGCGTCAACCATTCAACGAAGCCCGCAATGTACTGGCCTAAAGGTATTTTCTGATCAATCAGCATGGTAGTGAACGTCCGCATGCAAGGAAATAAACAGCCCGGGCGAGCGAACTCGCCCGGCGTAAGCGATGCTTCCTAATTCAAGGCTGCGCGAGCTTGGTTTTCACGGCCTCCAGGCCTGGTTTACCGTCAATGGTGGTTACGCCAGCGAGCCAGGTATCGAGCACCTGTGGATTCTTTTTCAGCCAGGCCTTGGCGGCCGCGTCAGGCTTCATTTTGTCGTCCAGGACGTTGCCCATTAGCGTGCTTTCCATGTCGAGGGTGAACACCAGGTTTTTCAGCAACTGTCCAACGTTGCTGCATTCCTGTGCGTAGCCCTTGCGGGTGTTGGTGAAGATGGTTGCCTGGCCGAAGTTCGGGCCGAAAAAGTCGTCGCCGCCGGTCAGGTACTTCATCTTGAAACGCGTGTTCATCGGGTGTGGTTCCCAGCCCAGGAACACCACGGCGGTGTTGCGGCGCTGGGCGCGATCGACTTGCGAGAGCATGCCTGCCTCGCTGGATTCGACCACCTTGAAGCCGGCGTCTTTCAAGCCGAAGGCGTTCTTGTCGATCATGCTCTGGATCAGGCGGTTACCGTCGTTGCCTGGTTCGATACCGTAGATCTTGCCGTCGAGTTCTTTCTTGAACTTGGCGATGTCGGCGAAATCTTTCAGACCTTTGTTATACAACTCTTCGGGGACGGCGAGTGTGTATTTTGCGTTTTCCAGATTAGCGCGCACTGTCTCCACGGTACCGGCATCGCGGTAGGCCTTGATGTCGTTTTCCATGGTCGGCATCCAGTTACCCAGGAACACGTCCATGTTCTTGCCATCGGCCAGGGACTTGTAGGTCACCGGAACGGAAATCATCGTGGTTTTGGTCTTGTAGCCAAGGGCCTCGAGAACGACGCTGGTAGTGGCGGTGGTGACGGTAATGTCAGTCCAGCCGACATCTGAGAAGTTTACGGTGCTGCATTGGGCCGGTTCTGCGGCTTGAGCCAGAAACGGCAGACTCAGCATGGCGGCCAACAACAACGACGGGGAACCTTTCATAAAGGGCGACTCCTTGGTGTTTTTTTTGGCAGTGTTCCGACTGGACCACCGCACTTATAGGTTGCGGTTGGATGGCGTTTTGGAGACATCTCTACCACGGCGCCTTGCAATCGAGTCGATACGATCATGTACCAGTGAAAATCTGACGCCTACAGGGTGCGTCGTAACCAGTACAGGGATGGTCGCATCCAGTGTCGGTGACGTCGTTTACAGCTTTTTTCAGCCCACTTTGCCTCTCTGATCTGCAAAAAAACGGCGAAAACGTAGCGTCCGCGCCTCGCGGCGTTTGTGGGCATGAGTGCGTCGGTGTGAGACGTCGAACGACATGACAAAAGCCTGATGATGCGGCCATCTCGGCGGATTGCAGCTTGAGCGTAGCAGCTCCGTCACTGGGCGCTTTTGGCGTCTGGAGTTGGCACATCCAGGAGTTCGGCAGTAATGGCTATCAGTGTTTTCGACCTGTTCAAAATCGGCATCGGCCCTTCCAGTTCGCACACCGTGGGGCCGATGCGGGCCGCGGCGTTGTTCGTGCAAGGTTTGCGTGAGCAGGGGCTTTTGGAACAAGTACGGCGCGTCGAGGTTCAGCTTTATGGTTCGTTGTCGGCCACCGGCATCGGCCACGGCAGCGACAACGCGGTGATCATGGGCCTGATGGGCGAATGGCCGGACGCGATCGATCCGTCGCAAATCGGCATTCGCATCGAAACCCTGCGCGAAACCCAAACGCTGTTGCTCGACAGTCGTTTGCCGGTGCCGTTCATCTGGGCCCGCGACATGCGCCTGATCGACGAGAACCTGCCGTTCCACCCTAACGCCATGACGCTGATCGTCGAAGGGGATGACGGCGAACTGCATCGCGACACCTACTATTCCATCGGCGGCGGTTTTGTCGTCGATGAGGCACAGGCTTCCAGCGGCGTGGTCGATCTGGATCGCACCGTGTTGCCGTACGACTTCTCCAGTGCCGTCGAGCTGCTCAGTCTCTGCAAGCAGCACAACCTGCGCGTTGCAGAGTTGATGCTGGCCAACGAGAAAGTCTGGCGCAGCGAGGAAGAAATTCGCGCTGGCCTGATGACACTCTGGCGCGCCATGCAAGATTGCGTCGAACAAGGCCTCAAGCACGAAGGCATCCTGCCCGGTGGCCTGAATGTGCGTCGTCGCGCGGCCAAATTGCACCGCAGCCTGCAAGAGTTGAACAAGCCCAATGTGATCGGCTCGACCTTGAGCGCCATGGAGTGGGTGAATTTGTTCGCCTTGGCCGTCAACGAGGAAAACGCTGCCGGCGGGCGCATGGTCACGGCGCCGACCAATGGCGCGGCGGGGATCATTCCGGCGGTGCTGCACTACTTTATGAAGTTCAGCGAAGTGGTGACCGAGGCCAACGTAGTCGACTATTTCCTCAGTGCGGCGGCGGTCGGGATTCTGTGCAAGAAGAACGCTTCGATTTCCGGTGCCGAAGTCGGTTGCCAGGGCGAAGTCGGTTCGGCCTGCGCCATGGCGGCAGCCGGGCTGGCGGAGATTCTGGGGGCGACACCGGAGCAGCTGTGCAACGCGGCGGAAATCGGTCTGGAACACAACCTCGGCCTGACCTGCGATCCGGTGGGCGGGCTGGTGCAAGTGCCGTGCATCGAGCGCAATGCGATTGCCGCGGTGAAAGCCATCAACGCAGCGCAGATGGCGCTGCGTGGCGACGGTCAGCACTTTATCTCGCTGGATCGGGTGATCCGCACGATGCGTGATACCGGTGCCGACATGCATGACAAATACAAAGAGACATCGCGCGGTGGGTTGGCGGTTAGCGCGGTTGAGTGCTGAGACCCTTTAACTCTCTGGTGGAATGAGTATCTGTGGCGAGGGAGCTTGCTCCCGCTGGGGCGCGAAGCGGCCCTAAAATCTTTACGACTGCTACGCAGCCGAGCGGGAGCAAGCTCCCTCGCCACAGAAAGCTAATTACCCATGAAGACCAGTCAAAACTGCGCACAAAGTGAACACCCGATTCAAAACGCGCCACGTTTTGGAGCGTCGCTTACAGATAAGCCCCTTTCCCGATCCGGGATCCAAGTTGGCCATTACCGCCTGTCACCTGTGCTTGCGGTGACACTCTTCTCCAGGTCGCTGTAGCCCTGTTCCCACAAGTGCTACCGATTTGCTCACGCCCAACGGGGCAGAGCCTCTCCCGCCGATAATGGCACTTATAACCCCTACTCGCGACGCGGCTTATATAGACGCGGTGCGACGTCGTTTTCAGGAGTTATTGAACAGCCATTCAATTTTAGGCATGGCAATTGCTCTGTCATTACAAAGCCCGTCTCCCACGCGAGAACGATGGCAATAAAAAGAGCCTCCGCCTGAGGCCATCACCCGCTTTGTGTGAGGAGATACCGCGATGACGACGTTCAACTCCGGGGCCCAACCCCAGAACCGTGCGCCTCAATCCATCGGCTTTTTGCTGCTGGACAATTTCACGCTTATTTCTCTGGCCTCCGCAGTAGAACCCCTGCGCATGGCCAACCAACTGTCCGGCCGCGAGCTGTATCGCTGGACCACACTGACCGTCGACGGTGGCCAGGTCTGGGCCAGTGACGGTCTGCAGATCACTCCCGACTGCTCCATGCACAAAGCGCCTCCGATGGACACCATCATTGTCTGTGGCGGTATCGGCATCCAGCGCACTGTCACCCGTGAACACGTGTCATGGCTGCAAAGCCAGGCGCGTCAGTCCAAGCGTCTGGGCGCAGTCTGCACCGGTAGCTGGGCCCTGGCCTGCGCCGGCTTGCTGGACGGTTTTGATTGCAGCGTGCACTGGGAATGCCTGGCCGCCATGCAGGAAGCGTTTCCGCGTGTGGCCATGAGCACCCGGTTGTTCACCCTCGACCGTAACCGTTTCACCAGCTCCGGCGGTACTGCGCCGCTGGACATGATGCTGCACCTGATCAGCCGCGATCACGGCCGTGAACTGTCCGCCGCGATTTCGGAGATGTTTGTCTACGAACGCATCCGCAACGAGCAGGATCACCAGCGTGTGCCGCTCAAGCACATGCTCGGCACCAACCAGCCGAAGTTGCAGGAAATCGTCGCGCTGATGGAGGCCAACCTCGAAGAGCCGATCGACCTCGACGAACTGGCGGTGTATGTCGCCGTGTCGCGTCGTCAGCTGGAGCGGCTGTTCCAGAAATACCTGCACTGCTCGCCGTCGCGTTACTACCTCAAGCTGCGCTTGATCCGCGCACGGCAGTTGCTCAAGCAAACGCCGATGTCGATCATCGAAGTGGCGTCGGTGTGTGGCTTCGTGTCCACGCCGCACTTCTCCAAGTGCTACCGCGAATACTTCGGCATTCCGCCACGTGACGAGCGCGTGGGTTCCAACACCACGCAACAAGTGGCGATGATGCCGCTGCCGCAAGCACTGGTGCTGTCGCCGTTGTCCGGGCCGTTGTCGGCGCTGAGCCAGGCGCGTAACGAGTCGACGTTCGCCAGCGTAAGGCTTTGATGCTCTGATCGTTCCCACGCTCTGCGTGGGAATGCCTCAATGGACGCTCTGCGTCCGCTTCGGCAGGGACGCGGAGCGTCCCGGGCTGCATTCCCACGCAGAGCGTGGGAACGATCACTACCCTGGAAATCAGGCGCTACGGCTTTGCTGATACTCCGCCAACGCCGGCAGCAGTTGTTTGTCGATGGCCTGTCGCACGGCCGGCAGGATGGTCGCGCTGCTGGTGTACATCTGCTTGACCATGGTCCGCAGCGTCATCGCCCGTTCATCGTTCAAGCCTCGCACTGCGCATTCACAAGCTTGCGCAGCTGTAGAGCCACTCGGTACTTGAAAACCCAACGATTTCAGCTGGCCCAACAGGTCTTCCTGGTCAATCAAATCGGCGTGCATCATGACGCAATCCTTCTTCAGGGAACGGTGTCGTGGTTCGATTCTCATAGGGGTACGGAGTGGCGGCAAGGACGATTTGTCGCAATGGCCGCAATACCTATGAACAGGTCGTTTTCGGCTAACTTGCTATGGCTGGGAGTGGGCACACTGGGATCAGCTGGCTTCACGAAGGTTTGGTCACCCTCGCGCAAACGGCTCCTCAACAGTACCCACCTCTGCCCCGATCCTGTCACGGCTTGATCGGGGTTTTTTTTGCCTGTGAATCAGGAAGGGATGGGGTGTCTGGGCTGATGCCATCGCGAGCAGGCTCACTCCCACAGGAATTGCGAACAACCTGTGGGAGCGTGGCTTGCCCGCGATGAACGATAACGCGGTCTACCGTTGCAGCACCAAAATCCGCGACAACAACTCATCCCGATCCACATAACAACCCTGAAAATGCCGGGCGCCAGTAGCAGGGTCGAAGGCGTTGCGGGCATGGAGGGTGCGGCGGTTGTCGAAACACCACATTTCGCCTGGGTTTAACCGCGTCATCACGCGGAATCGCGCCTCGCGGGTCATCGCAATAAAGCGGCGGTAGGCGTGATAGAGCGCGGGCATCTGCTCGACCGACGCATCGAACGGACCGCGCAGAAAGTTCGCCATGCGAATTTCCGAAACCTGCCCAAAGGCATCCAGCGCGATGATCGGCGCGAGACAGCGGTAGTCGCTGTGACGGTCTTTGTTGCGAAACTCCACCGGGATTTCGCAAAGGCTTTTGAACGCCTCGGGATCTTCATCGCGCAAGGCTTCGGCAATGGCAAAACCGTCGACGAAAATACTCTCGCCCCCTTCGGCGTCATTCACCAGGCAATGCAGAAATTGCAGCCCCGGTTGCAACTCCCGGGTCGGCAGGTCGCTGTGCAGCGGCAGGTTGAAAGCGGTGTAGGCATTGCTGTCGGCATCGGCCCTGGATTGCACGTTGAACAGCACGCCAAAATTGCTCTCGCGAATGAAGGAAATCCGCTGGGCAATCAACTTCAACGAGCCCGGCTCGGTGGGCACGCCGCGGACCTGAGTCAGGCCGGTATCGCGCACCGCCAGCAGCCATTGCAGCAAGGCGTCGTTGTCGTTCATCAACGCCGGGTAGTCGAACACTGGCAGCGTCAGGTTGCTGTGCCAGAGCTGGCTTTTGGGCTTCGCGGCCCGGCGCTCGGCACGGGACTCGTCGTCGTAGGCGTGGGCTCGTAGCCAGCCTGGATCGAAGCGGCTGAGATGGCCGTCCTGCCAATCGACACGCAGGCAGCCTTCGGCATCAACGCTGACGTTCGAGGGCTTCAGGTTTTCGGCGACGTCGACGATTTCCAGCACTTGCTCGCGGGTTACGGTGTAGACGCACCGCGGGCACGGGCAGTTGTCCCGCAGCCACTGATGATGAAACGGGCTGACACGGTCATCGGCCCACTTCACTTGAATTCGGTCTGCCAGGGTGTGAACGGCGGTCAACGCGCTGATCAACGGGTAGGTGCGGAAGTCGGCAAAAGCGGCGGCGGTGTTCAATGGCGATCTCCTTGTTATTTTTTAGGGGGTAACGCGATCACTCGGCCAATGTAGTCGGGGGCGGGAAGTTCGGTTTGCTCGGCGACGATGGCTTGCAGCTTGCTCAAGGTGTCTTCGCTGAACGGTGCGGAGCGCGGCCCGGCAAGATCGACGTGCAGCAGCATTTGTTCGTTGCCCGCCAGTTCCTTGTCGTCGCCCACCCGATGCAGGCTGTGATAGAGGTGCAGGCGTTTGCTGTCGTGGCCGATGATTTGGGTGTGCACTTCGACGTCGGCGTCGAGCTTCACTTCGTGCAGGTAATTGAGGTGCAGTTCGAGGGTGAACAGCGAGTTGCCGCTGGCTTCGCGGTTGGTGCTGTCCATGCCCAGACGATCCATCAGCGCATCGGTGGCATAGCTGAAAATCAGCAGGTAGAAAGCGTCGCGCAAGTGGCCGTTGTAGTCGACCCAGTCGGGGATGATTTTGGTTTGGTAGGTGGTGAGGGTGGGCATGATTCTCTCCAGGCATGATCGGGGTTGATCGTTCCCACGCTCCGCGTGGGAATGCCTCAATGGACGCTCTGCGTCCGCTTTTGGGACGCGGAGCGTCCCGGGCTGCATTCCCACGCAGAGCGTGGGAACGATCAGTGGGGAGGGTTACTCACTGAACGCCATCCCATGCTTCTCTTTGGTGGTCTTCACCGCTTCCAGCACCGCCAGCAAGCAATCATCACGATAGCGCTCCAGCGCGGAAATGCTGTGCGTGCCCAACTGATCGCTGGTGCCATCCACCACATCATCAATCAATTTGTCCGTCAGCTCCGGCGCCGGCAGATACGTCCACGGCAATTGCAACGCCGGCCCGAATTGCGCCATGAAATGCCGCATGCCCGCATCGCCACCCGCCAGGGTGTACGTCAAAAACGTGCCCATGAACGACCAGCGCAACCCCGCGCCAAAGCGAATCGCATCATCGATTTCGCCGGTGGTCGCCACACCGTCGTTAACCAGGTGCAGCGCCTCACGCCAGAGCGCTTCGAGCAAACGGTCGGCGATAAAACCGGGTACTTCCTTGCGCACGTGCAGCGGACGCATGCCCAAGGATTCATAGACTTTCATGGCCGCTTGAACCGCTTCCGGGGCGGTGTTTTTGCCGCCCACCACTTCCACCAGCGGCAGCAAGTAAACCGGGTTGAACGGGTGGCCGACGACGCAGCGTTCCGGGTGCGTCGAGCTCTCGTAGAACTCGCTCGGCAACAGGCCGGAAGTACTGGAACCGATCAAGGCATTGGGCTTGGCCGCCGCGCTGATTTTGGCGTGCAGTTCCAGTTTCAGGTCCAGACGCTCGGGGGCGCTTTCCTGAATAAAATCCGCATCGCGAACGCATTCTTCGATAGTGGCGACAAAGCGCAACCGATCCTGCGATGCGCCTGGCGCAAGGCCCTGTTTCTCCAACGCGCCCCAGGCATTGGCGACGCGTTTGCGCAGCGCGGCTTCAGCGCCGGGCGCCGGGTCCCAGGCCACCACGTCGAGGCCGTGGGCGAGGGCGCGGGATACCCAACCGCTGCCGATGACACCGCTGCCCAGGGCGGCGAAGGTTTTGATTTCAGTGATAAAGCTCATGGTCACTTCCTGAATTTGGCTCGGAAAAAACTGTGGGAGCGAGCCTGCTCGCGATGGCGTCGGTACATCCGATGCATCAATTGAGGCAGGTAAACCGCTATCGCGAGCAGGCTCACTCCCACAGGGGGAAAGTGTGTAAGGGTCAACCGCGCTTGGTCAGGCCCATTTTTGCCCGGCCTTCCGCCGGGGTCAGGACACGGGCGCCGAGGCGGCTGAGGATTTCCGAGGCGCGTTCGACCAGTTGGCCGTTGGTCGCCAGGACGCCCTTGTCCAGCCAGATGTTGTCTTCCAGGCCGACCCGCACGTTGCCGCCGAGTAGCACCGCTTGGGCCGCCATCGGCATCTGCATGCGACCGATGCCGAAGCCGGCCCAGACCGCATTGGCGGGCAGGTTGTCGACCATGGCTTTCATGGTGGTGGTATCAGCCGGCGCACCCCACGGAATGCCCAGGCAGAGTTGGAACAGCGGGTCGTCGAGCAGGCCTTCTTTAATCAACTGTTTGGCGAACCACAGGTGACCGGTATCGAAAATTTCCAGCTCGGCCTTTACTCCCAGCTCTTGAATGCGTTTGGCGCCAGCGCGTAGCTGGGCCGGGGTGGACACGTAAATGGTGTCGCCGTCGCCGAAGTTCAGGGTGCCGCAATCGAGGGTGCAGATTTCCGGCAGCAGTGCTTCAACGTGGGCCAGACGGGTCAGCGGGCCGACCAGGTCGGTGTTCGGGCCGAACTCCATCGGGTTCTCGCCCGCACCGATTTCCAGGTCGCCGCCCATGCCGGCGGTGAGGTTGACGATGATGTCCACGTCCGCCTCGCGGATGCGCTCCATCACTTCGCGATACAGCGCGACATCACGGCTGAATTTTCCGGTTTCGGGGTTACGAACGTGGCAGTGAACGACCGTGGCGCCAGCCTTGGCGGCTTCCACGGCGGCTGCGGCGATTTGTTTCGGGGTGACCGGCACGTGTGGGCTCTTGCTGGTCGTGTCGCCAGCACCGGTGAGTGCGCAGGTGATGATGACGTCGTGGTTCATGAGGCGGGTTCCTTGCAGGCGTGATGATTCCGTTCGCAGCCCGGTCGGGCTGCGAGTCGGTGGTTCAATCGGGTTTATTTACTGGTCAGTTTCAGGTTTTCAGCGGCGGGTTTGCCATCGAAGGTGGTTACGCCTTCGAGCCAGCGTTGCTTGTCTTGCGGGTGATCCTTGAGCCATTGCTTGGCCGACTCGAAAGCGTCCTTGTGATCCAGCAATGGCTGCATCATCCGGCTCTCGTCTTCGGCGGTGTAGGTCAGGTTGCTCAGCAAACGACCGATGTTCGGGCATTGTTCGGCGTATTTCGGCGCGGTGACGGTCCAGACCGTGGCCATGCCTTCGTTCGGGCCGAGGGCGTCTTCGCTGCCAGTGAGGTAAGTCATTTGCACGTTGACGTTCATCGGGTGCGGCGCCCAGCCGAAGAACACCACGGCCTCCTTGCGTCGCACGGCGCGATCCACCGCCGCGAGCATGCCGGCCTCACTGGACTCGACCAACTGGAACTTGCCAAGGCCAAACTGGTTCTTGGCGATCATTGCCTTGATCTGGGTATTGGCGCCCGAGCCAGGCTCGATGCCGTAGATTTTGCCGCCCAGTTCCTTTTCAAACTTGGCGATGTCGGCAAAGGTTTTCAGGCCTTTGTCGGCGAGGTAAGTCGGCACGGCGAGGGTGGCGCGAGCATCCTTGAGGCTCGGTGCTTCCAGCACTTCGACTTGCTTGGCATCGACGAACGGGGTGATGGTCTGGGTCATTAGCGGGTTCCAGTAACCGAGGAACAAGTCCAGGCGCTGGTCGCGGATCCCGGCGAAGATGATTTGCTGGGATGCGCTGGTTTGTTTGGTGTTGTAGCCGAGGCCATCGAGCAGGACTTGGGTCATGGCACTGGTGGCGATCACGTCGGTCCAGTTCACCACGCCCATGCGCACGTTCTGGCATGAAGCAGGTTCGGCCGCCATGACGCTGGCGCTCAGGAAAGCGGTACCGCTGAGTGCAAGAACACAGCTGCTGATCAGTCGTTTCATGTCGGGTTCCTCGGCAGACGTTATTGTGGGTTCCGGCATCTTTGTGTGCCGGTGATGCCAAGTTACGCAGCTAAGGCCCTGTGAAAACGCACTGCGGCGACCAGCTCTTGCACTGCGGCGACCTGCGCTCTTGAATGCCGCGTGCAAGTGGCGTATCAACGTCCACACGGTACCCGCCTCTCGTTACCTGGCCTCTTTTTACCTGCTAAGCGAGTGCGCTCCATGTCCCAGGATTTCTACTTCTTGTTGATGCCGGGTTTCTCGGCGATTGGATTTATCTCGGCCATCGAGCCGCTGCGGGTCGCCAATCGCTTTCGTGGCGAGCTCTACCGCTGGCACGTGCTGAGTGCCGACGGCGGGGCGGTATTGGCCAGCAACGGCATGTCGGTCAACGCCGATGCGGCGCTGGAACCGCTAAAGAAAGGCGCAACCTTGCTGGTAATCGCCGGATTCGAACCGCTGAAGTTCACCACCCCGGCCCTGGAGCACTGGTTACGCCGCCTGGATAACGAAGGCGTGACCCTCGGCGCCATCGACACCGGCAGTTTCATCCTCGCCGAAGCCGGCCTGCTCGACGGCCATCGCCTGACCCTGCACTGGGAAGCCATCGACGCCTTCAAGGAGTCTTATCCACAGCTGAGCGTCACCCAGGAGTTGTTCGAGATCGACCGCCGACGCATCACCTCTGCCGGCGGCACCGCGTCCATCGACCTGATGCTCGACCTTATCGCCCAGGCCCACGGACCGGAACTGGCGATTCAGGTCAGCGAACAATTCGTACTCGGCCGTATCCGCCCGCGCAAAGACCACCAGCGCATGGAAGTCGCCACGCGTTATGGCATCAGCAACAAGAAACTTGTTCACGTGATTGGGGAGATGGAACAGCACAGCGAGCCGCCGCTCAGTACGCTGGAGCTGGCGGAATCGATCAAGGTCACCCGACGGCAACTGGAGCGATTGTTTCGCCTGCACCTGAACGACACACCGAGCAATTTCTACCTGCGCTTGCGGCTGGAGAAGGCCCGGCAGCTGTTGCGCCAGACCGATATGAGCGTGCTGGAAGTAAGTATCGCCTGCGGGTTTGAATCGCCGTCGTATTTCACCCGCAGCTATCGGGCGCGGTTTGAGCGGTGTCCGCGCGAAGACCGCCGGCGGCTCGGGGATGGGCGGGAGCTGGTCTGAATTCAAGTTTTGACAACACCAGAGAAGAACCCTGTGGGAGCGAGCCTGCTCGCGATGGCGGTCTGTCATTCAAGTTGATGTCGACTGATCCACCGCTATCGCGAGCAAGCCCGCTCCCACAGTTTTGATCTGCTGTGAACGTTACTTCTTCATCAGCGCCGAACAGGCCGCTTTAAACGCTTCATGCTGATACTTGTTCAGCGTAGCCGGCAGTTCAAAGTCGAATTTCTTGTTCTGCGCATTGATCGTCTGTGGCGACAGCAGCGTAACCTCGCAATTTTCCAGCAACTGGAAAACACCCTCGATCTTGAACGTGGTCGGCCCACCGGCAAACTCGCCTTTCTTGCTGCGCTTCTTGATCGCGATCCGATCAATGGAGTTCTCGCGTACAAACGACGCCACTTGAGCGGCAAAGACTTTGACGTTCGCGGCTTCATCGTCATCGTCGAGGGCGATTTTCTTGGTGGTCAGGGCGACATGGCTCAAGACCTGATCGTCGAGGGAGGCCACGGCGATGATGGCTTCGCTGCCTTTGATTTCGATGCCGCAGATTTTCATTTGAATCCCTTTACTGGCTGAAGATGTTCAGCTTACAGGTCTGGTTGGCAGGGGTTTGTACTTACTCCTGCCCAATCGACTCCAAAAACTCCGACCGCTCGTCACTCATCCGCGCCACACAGTCATTCTGCGCAATGGTGAACGCCTTGCTACCGCTCGTCGCCGGAAACGCTTCGACTGCGCAATCCGCATCCCGGGTCTTCAGCCACTGCTGTTGAGCCGCCTTGAGCTTGGCGGTGATGTCGGTGAGTTGCGCCGGGTTCTTTTCGTAGAGCATTTGCATGCGATCGGCCAGGCTTTTGTAGTTTTCGCTCAGCAGGTCTTCGGCGGCGGTTCTGCTGTAGACCGAGCATTCCAGGGTCTGGACCTCGTTTTCGACTTTGTCGCAGGGGTTGTCGTCGGCTTCTTCAGCCGCGTGTACGCCGGTCGCTATCAGTGCCAAAGCCAGGAAGATCGATTTCATTGCGCCGCCGCCCCTTTTTCCAGTGAAGCATCCAGTAATGGCGCGAATTCTGGCTCATGCGCAGGCCCTTGAACAGGTGGCCCATGTCGTCTGTCGACGACCCTTTGTCGCGGATTGACGCTTTCGGCAAACCCCCTGTCGTTTTTGCACCCGGCTGCCCCCTCCCTCAGGCATATGCTGGCCCCAAAGCGCCGGCACACGATTCGGCGCATGAATCGCTAATAGGGGACAGCCTGATGAGCCCAGCCGAATTGCACGCCGACAGCATCGTTATCGACGGTCTGATTATTGCCAAGTGGAACCGTGAGCTGTTCGAAGACATGCGCAAGGGCGGTCTGACCGCGGCCAACTGCACCGTGTCGGTGTGGGAGGGCTTCCAGGCCACCGTCAACAATATCGCCGCCAGCCAGAAGCTGATCCGCGAAAACAGCGACCTGGTGATTCCAGTGCGCACCACCGCCGATATCCGCAAGGCTAAAGAGCAGGGCAAGACCGGCATCCTGTTCGGCTTCCAGAATGCTCACGCCTTTGAAGACCAGATCGGCTATGTCGAGGTGTTCAAGCAGCTGGGCGTCGGTATCGTGCAGATGTGCTACAACACCCAGAACCTGGTTGGCACCGGTTGCTACGAGCGTGATGGCGGGCTGTCGGGTTTCGGTCGTGAAATCGTCGCCGAGATGAACCGCGTCGGCGTCATGTGCGACCTGTCCCACGTCGGCTCGAAGACCTCCGAAGAAGTCATCCTCGAATCGAAGAAGCCGGTCTGCTACTCCCATTGCCTGCCGTCGGGCCTGAAAGTCCACCCGCGCAACAAGTCCGATGAAGAACTGAAGTTCATCGCCGATCACGGCGGTTTCGTCGGCGTGACCATGTTCGCGCCGTTCCTGGCCAAGGGCATCGATTCGACCATCGACGACTACGCCGAAGCCATCGAATACACCATGAACATCGTCGGCGAAGACGCCATCGGCATCGGCACCGACTTCACCCAGGGCCATGGCCAGGACTTCTTCGAATACCTGACCCATGACAAGGGCTACGCCCGCCGCCTGACCAGCTTCGGCAAGATCATCAACCCGCTGGGCATCCGCACCGTCGGCGAGTTCCCGAACCTGACCGAAACCCTGCTCAAGCGCGGCCATTCAGAGCGCGTGGTGCGCAAGATCATGGGCGAGAACTGGGTCAACGTCTTGAAGGACGTCTGGGGCGAGTAAGCCACAGCACCTCTGAATCCTTTCCCCCGGCCGTCCGAGCCGGGGGCAACACCAAAATTTTTCTGGAGTTAAGTTTCCATGGCCAAGATCGCCCCGCAATTGCCAATCGAAGTCGACAGCGAAACCGGTGTCTGGACCTCCGACGCCCTGCCAATGCTGTACGTACCGCGTCACTTCTTCGTTAACAACCACATGGGCATCGAGGAAGTGCTGGGCGCCGACGCCTACGCCGAAATCCTCTACAAGGCCGGCTACAAGTCCGCCTGGCACTGGTGTGAAAAAGAAGCTGAATGCCACGGCCTGGAAGGCGTTGCGGTATTCGAGCATTACATGAAGCGTCTGTCGCAGCGCGGCTGGGGCCTGTTCAAGATCCAGGACATCGACCTCGACAAAGGCACCGCCAGCGTCAAGCTCGAACACTCTGCATTTGTCTATGTGTACGGCAAGGTCGGGCGCAAGGTCGACTACATGTTCACCGGTTGGTTTGCCGGTGCCATGGACCAGATCCTGCAAGCCCGCGGCAGCAAAATCCGCACCGTTGCCGAACAGGTTTACGGTGGCTCCGAAGAAGGCCACGACGACGGCCTGTTCACCGTCAAGCCGTTGTAAGTCGAGGAACCCGCCATGGCTTTCGAAGCAATGTTCCAGCCGATCCAGATCGGTAAACTGACCATCCGTAACCGCGTGCTCAGCACCGCGCACGCCGAGGTTTATGCCACCGACGGCGGCATGACCACCGACCGGTACGTCAAGTATTACGAAGAGAAAGCCAAGGGCGGGATCGGCCTGGCGATTTGCGGCGGTTCCTCCAGTGTGGCCATCGACAGCCCGCAAGGCTGGTGGAAGTCGGTCAACCTGGCCGACGACCGGATCATTCCGCACTTCCAGAACCTGGCCGATGCCATGCACAAGCATGGCGCCAAGATCATGATCCAGATTACCCACATGGGCCGTCGCTCGCGTTGGGACGGTGAGCATTGGCCAACCCTGCTGTCGCCGTCGGGCATCCGTGAGCCGGTACACCGTGCGACCTGCAAAACCATCGAGCCGGAAGAAATCTGGCGGGTGATCGGCAACTACGCCAGCGCCGCGGCGCGGGCCAAGGCCGGTGGCCTGGATGGCGTCGAGCTGTCCGCCGTGCACCAGCACATGATCGACCAGTTCTGGAGCCCGCGAGTCAACAAGCGTACCGACGAATGGGGCGGCAGCTTCGAGAACCGTATGCGTTTCGGCCTGGAAGTGATCAAGGCTGTGCGCAAGGAAGTCGGTCCGGATTTCTGCGTCGGCATTCGTCTGTGCGGTGATGAATTCCACCCGGACGGCTTGTCCCACGAAGACATGAAGCAGATCGCCAAGTACTACGACGACACCGGCATGATCGACTTCATCGGCGTGGTGGGTTCGGGTTGCGACACCCACAACACCCTGGCCAACGTTATTCCGAACATGAGTTATCCACCGGAGCCCTTCCTGCATTTGGCCGCCGGTATCAAGGAAGTGGTGAAGGCCCCGGTGCTGCACGCGCAGAACATCAAGGACCCGAACCAGGCGACCCGGATTCTGGAAGGCGGCTACGTCGACATGGTCGGCATGACCCGCGCCCACATCGCTGACCCGCACCTGATCGCCAAGATCAAAATGGGCCAGGTCGACCAGATCAAACAATGCGTCGGCGCCAACTACTGCATCGACCGTCAGTACCAGGGCCTGGACGTCTTGTGCATCCAGAACGCCGCGACCTCCCGTGAATACATGGGCGTGCCACACATCATCGAGAAGTCGACCGGTGTGAAGCGCAAAGTCGTGGTGGTTGGTGCCGGCCCTGCCGGGATGGAAGCGGCTCGCGTGTCGGCCGAACGTGGCCACGACGTGACCCTGTTCGAAAAGAAAGAATTCATCGGCGGGCAAATCACTACCGCGTCGAAAGCTCCACAACGGGACCAGATCGCCGGTATCACTCGTTGGTTCCAGCTGGAACTGGCGCGTTTGAAAGTCGACCTGCGCCTGGGCGTGGCGGCCGATGCGGCAACCATTCTCGACCTGCGGCCGGACGTGGTGGTGCTCGCCGTCGGCGGTCATCCATTCCTGGAGCAGAACGAGCACTGGGGCGCGGCTGAAGGCCTGGTGGTCAGCAGCTGGGACATCCTCGACGGCAAGGTTGCGCCGGGCAAGAACGTGCTGGTCTACGACACCATCTGCGAGTTCACCGGGATGTCGACGGCTGACTTCCTCGCCGACAAGGGCAGCCAGGTCGAGATCGTCACCGACGACATCAAACCGGGCGTGGCCATCGGCGGTACGTCGTTCCCGACGTACTACCGCAGCATGTACCCGAAAGAAGTGATCATGACCGGCGACATGATGCTGGAGAAGGTCTACCGCGAAGGTGACAAGCTGGTGGCGGTGCTGGAAAACGAATACACCGGCGCCAAAGAGGAGCGGGTGGTGGACCAGGTCGTCGTCGAAAACGGTGTGCGTCCAGACGAAGAAATCTACTACGCGCTGAAGGAAGGCTCGCGCAACAAAGGCCAGATGGACATCGAAGCTTTGTTCGCGATCAAGCCGCAACCTTCGTTGAGCCAGGCGGGCGACGGCTACTTGCTGTTCCGCATCGGCGACTGCGTGGCCCAGCGCAACACCCACGCGGCGATCTATGACGCGTTGCGGTTGTGCAAAGACTTCTAACGGCTTGCACATGACCTTGTGGGAGCGGGCTTGCCCGCGATAGCGGTGGGTCAGTCAATGCAGATGTGACTGACAAAATGCAATCGCGGGCAAGCCCGCTCCCACAGGAACCGAGTCAGGCATCTCGACCTGCAAGACCCTGCGGTCTTTGGGAGCTCCACCATGTTGAACACCCTTCTTCCAATCCTGTTGTTCGCCGCCCTGGGCCTTGCCGTCCTCGGCGCGTTGCGGCGGGTGGCTATGTGGCGCCGAGGCCGGGCTTCGAAAGTCGACCTGATCGGCGGCCTGTTCGCCATGCCCAAGCGCTATATGGTCGATTTGCACCATGTCGTCGCGCGGGACAAATACATCGCCAACACTCACGTCGCCACGGCTGGTGGTGCGGTGGCGTCCATTGTGCTGGCGATCCTGGTTCATGGTTTCGGCCTGCATAACCGCATCCTCGGTTATGCACTGCTGCTGATGTCGGCGGTGATGTTTGTCGGCGCGATCTTTATGTTCCTGCGCCGTCGCAATCCTCCAGCCCGCTTGTCCAAAGGCCCATGGATGCGCCTGCCGAAAAGCCTGATGGCGTTCTCGGCGTCGTTCTTCCTGTTGACCCTGCCGGTCGCTGGCATCCTCCCGGAAAACTTCGGTGGCTGGGTCGTGGCTGCGATCCTTGGCGTCGGTGTGCTGTGGGGCGTTAGCGAACTGTTCTTCGGCATGACTTGGGGCGGGCCGATGAAGCACGCCTTCGCCGGTGCCTTGCACCTGGCCTGGCACCGTCGCGCCGAGCGTTTTGGCGGCGGTCGTTCCACCGGTTTGAAACCGCTGGACCTGAACGACCCAACCGCGCCACTGGGCGTGGAAAAACCCAAGGATTTCACTTGGAACCAACTGCTCGGCTTTGACGCCTGCGTGCAGTGCGGTAAGTGCGAAGCCGCATGCCCGGCGTTCGCTGCCGGCCAGCCGCTGAACCCGAAAAAGCTGATTCAGGACATGGTCGTTGGCCTGGCCGGTGGCACCGACGCCAAATTCGCTGGCAGCCCTTATCCGGGCAAGGCCATCGGCGAACACGCCGGCAACCCGCATCAACCGATCGTCAACGGTCTGGTGGACGCCGAAACCTTGTGGTCCTGCACCACTTGCCGCGCCTGCGTCGAGGAGTGCCCGATGATGATCGAGCACGTTGACGCCATCGTCGACATGCGCCGCCATCTGACCCTGGAAAAAGGCGCGACCCCGAACAAGGGCGCCGAAGTCCTGGAAAACCTGATCGCCACCGACAACCCTGGCGGTTTCGCCCCGGGTGGGCGGATGAACTGGGCAGCGGATTTGAACCTCAATCTGTTGAGCGAGAAGAAGTCGGTCGACGTGCTGTTCTGGGTCGGCGACGGTGCCTTCGACATGCGCAACCAGCGCACCCTGCGCGCCTTCGTCAAAGTGCTGAAAGCGGCCAAGGTCGACTTCGCGGTACTGGGCCTCGAAGAGCGCGACAGCGGTGACGTAGCCCGACGTCTGGGCGACGAAGCGACCTTCCAGCTGTTGGCCAAACGCAACATCCAGACCCTGGCCAAGTACAATTTCAACCGCATCGTCACCTGCGACCCCCACAGCTTCCACGTGCTGAAAAACGAGTACGGCGCCTTCGACGGCAACTACCTCGTGCAGCACCACAGCACCTACATGGCGGAAATCATCGGCGCTGGCGCCCTGAACCTCGGCCAGCACAAAGGCAGCAGCGTGACTTATCACGACCCTTGCTACCTGGGCCGCTACAACGGCGAATACGAGGCGCCGCGTGAAGTGCTGCGCGCCCTGGGGATCGAGATCAAGGAAATGCAACGCTCCGGTTTCCGCTCACGCTGCTGCGGCGGCGGTGGCGGTGCGCCGATCACCGACATCCCGGGCAAGCAACGGATCCCCGACATGCGCATGGAAGACATCCGCGAAACTGGCGCCGAACTGGTGGCCGTGGGTTGTCCACAGTGCACCGCGATGCTCGAAGGCGTGGTCGAACCTCGGCCGCTGATCAAGGACATCGCCGAACTGGTGGCGGACGCGTTGCTCGAAGACGCGGCCCCGAGCAAGCCGACCAAACCGGCCCAACGTGAACCTGCGGAGGCCCACTGATGAGCGACATTATCCGCCGCGATCCACGCGCCGAATGGATCGCCCGTAACCGTCTGCACCCGCTGCACGCGGCCATGCAACCGGCGCAACACAGCTGGATGGGGCCTAACGGCGTCATCCGCAAGAATCCCCATGGCATCGGTTTTATCGGTCCCAACGGGATCAAGCGGATCGACCGCAGCGGCGCACAACAAGGCGGGGCGACTAAACGCTCGGCCGCGGTTGAAGTGCAATTGCCGCTGCATCAAGTGCCACAACCGGCGTTCTACATCAGCGTGGTGCCGGATATGGTTGGCGGCCGCTTGAGCAGCCACGACCGCGACTTGCTCGGCCTGGCTCATCAGTTGGCCGGTAACGACGGCGCGGTACTGGCCGTGGTCTTCGGCGAGCACAAGGAAAATGCCTTCGCCACCGCTGGCGTTGATCGCTTGCTGGTGCTCGATGGCGAAGAATTTAGCGGTTATGCACCGGAACAACGGGTCCAGGGCCTGCGGGCTGTGGATAACCAGTTCAGCCCGCGTCACTGGCTGCTACCGGACAGCCGCAGTGGCGGTGGTGAATTGGGTCGACGCTTTGCCGCCGCGCTGGGCGAACGCCCGGCCACGCGGGTCTGGCAGGTCAAGGATCAGGAATGCATCGGCCGCGCCGGTGCCGGTTTGCAAGACCTTGCGCGCCCGGTGGCACGCTTGATTCTGGCCGCTGTCGAGTGCGCAGAACCGGTCAGCGAAACCCGTCACGAAGCCTTGCCGGTGGAGTTATCCACAGCCGTGGCGCGCAGCTTGTCGCGCATCGAGGATTTGGGCGCGGTGGCGGTGGACCCGGCAGCGATTCCGATGGCCGAAGCCGAGTTCATCTTCTCCGGCGGCAATGGGGTCAAGGACTGGGGACTTTTCCACAGGACCGCCGAAGCGTTGGGTGCTACCGAAGGCGCGTCCCGCGTGGCGGTGGACGATGGCTTCATGGCGCGCGACCGTCAGGTCGGTGCGTCCGGCACCTGGGTCACCGCTCGGGTTTACGTGGCCGTGGGGATTTCCGGGGCGATCCAGCACCTGCAAGGCATCGGTGCCTGCGACAAGGTGGTGGCGATCAACCTCGATCCTGGTTGCGACATGATCAAACGGGCCGACTTGTCGGTGATCGGCGAGAGTGCCGAGATTCTTCAAGCCTTGATCGATGCGGTAGCGGCTTACCGCAACGAAGCCAAGCGCGATGCGGCTTAAGGAAAGGAAAGGGTTATGAGCACGAAAATCATCAGCCTGGTGTCCATCGGCGCCCACCCGACTTCCGGCCGGCCACGTCGCGCGGAGCAAGATGCGCGGGCGGTGGAGCTGGGCTTGCAACTGGCTGGGGATAACCTGCACGTGCTGCATGCCGGCGACGTTGCCGAACCTGCATTGCGCGCCTATTTGGGTATGGGCCTGGAACAGCTGCACGTGCTGGAGCAGCCGGAAGGCGCCGATGCGCTGCCGGCATTGACTGCGTATTTGCGTGATGCCGGGGCGCAGGTCGTGCTGACCGGCAGCCAGGCGGAAACCGGTGAAGGCTCGGGCATGTTGCCGTTTTTGCTGGCCGAAAGCCTGGGCTGGCCGCTGGTGGTGGGGTTGGCGCAAGTCGAATCGATCGACGGTGGTTCGGCGCTCGTACTGCAGGCCTTGCCTCGCGGTCAGCGCCGTCGGTTGAAAGTGCGCCTGCCGTTTCTCGCCACTGTGGATAACGCGGCACCGAAGCCTCGGCAGAGCGCCTACGGCCCGGCCCGACGCGGGGTGTTGCAGGCGGATGAAGTCGAAGTCATCGACGATGAACTGCTGGCGGTCGCCACCCTGCAACCCGCCAAGCCCCGGCCTAAACGGTTGAAGGTGATCAAGGCCAAGAGCGGCGCGGACCGGATGAAAGCCGCAACGGCCAAGGCCAGCGGTGGCGGCGGGCAGGTGCTCAAAGGCGTGACGGCGCAAGCCGGTGCCGAAGCGATCCTCAAGTTGCTGATCGAAGAAGGCGTGGTCCGCTAACAGCTATCAACACCCATCTAATGTGGGAGCGAGCCTGCTCGCGAAAGGGGCGCAGTCAACATCTCCGGCGACTGATCCACCGCATTTCGCGAGCAGGCTCGCTCCCACAGGGTGCTCGTGTCACCGACATTTATGGGGAAATAATGACCGTTGAATTTCGTTCGGCCCTGCGCGCGGATGCGCGGGAGATTGCTCGCTTGTTCCAGATTTCGTCGGAAGGTGCTGCGGATTACATCTGGAGCCAACTGGCGCAACCCGGTCAGGATCTACTGGACGTGGGCGCCAGTCGTTACGCCCGTGACGACGTCGATTTTTCTTATCAGAACTGCCTCATCGCCGAGGCGGATGGGGCTGTCATCGGCATGATGCACAGCTACGTGATGCGTCACGACCCGCTGGCGCCTCCAGTGACCGATCCAGTCCTGGCGCCGTACGCCAAGCTGGAAATCCCCGACACCCTCTATATTTCCAGCCTGGCGCTGCATGAAGGCTGGCGAAACCAGGGCCTGGGCAAGCAGTTCCTCGACTATGCCTACGACCGTGCCAATCAGCTGGGGCTCAATGGCTTGAGCCTGATCGACTACGCCATGAACACCGGCGCCTGTCGGTTTTACGAGCGACATGGCTTTCGTATTGTCGATACCTGCCAGATCACGCCGCATCCGATGATTCGGGTCACGGGCGAGGCCTATCTGATGTATCGGCCCTGATGAGAGCTACATGTTTCTGTGAGCTGGCTTCTGGAAATCGACTCGGGATGGTCGTGTTTCAACACGGCCTGATCGTGGTTACCCACAATCCCTGTTAGCGCTTCTGTGGATAACGTGTTCGCCCATCGCTACAACCCATACAAATCAGGCCCTGCAAGCCTTCGTACAAAAAACAACCAACCTAACTTGCGGTTTTTTCAGGCTTTTTCCAGAGGATAAGTTTGTACGCAAGCCAATACTTGCCCCCAATCTCTGTTAGCGCATCTGTGGATAAGATGTTCGCTGTCCTCTACAGGCCATATAGACCGGGCCTTTCAGGCGACTGATTAAAAAACGATCAAATTATCGTTTTTAGTCGGTGAAACTCGCACAAACCCCGATTTGTCGCGGCTTTCAACGGTTTTCCACAAATCCGCCGAAGTTGCCCCCAAAGTCTGTTGGCGCTTCTGTGGATAAGGTGTTCGCCATCCTCTGTAAGCCACGTATAACGTGACCTTCAAGCTTCTGATTAAAAAACAACCAATCGCTGTTCAAAACCCTGCTTCTGGATAAGTCACGGATTTTCTTCAGTTTCTGTGGAGAAAGTTTCCACGAAATCCACACTTGTCCCCAATAGCTGTGGGTGGAGGTGTGGATAACTTGTTTGCGGAAGGCTGGAAGGTGCGTGCGGCATAGCGCTGAACGGAATAGGTCATATTTCGTACAGTTCTAGATTGAGGGATGTATCAGTGAAAGGTATGTAGTTGAGGAGGGCGCCATCGCAAGCAGGCTCACTCCCACATTGGATCTGTGTCGTTCACAAATCCCCTGTAGGAGTGAGCCTGCTCACGATGCTTTTGATCTCGATTAGCCGCTAACAGGAACGCCTTTGAGGTAAGGCGCAGGCTCCGCGCCCAGGTTGTTCAGCAAACGCTCGCTGTACCAATCCACAAAGTTCACCACGCCAAACTCATAGGTCTTGGAGTAAGGGCCTGGCTGGTAAGCCGTGGAGTTGATTCCGCGCTGGTTCTCTTCGGCCAGGCGACGGTCCTGGTCGTTGGTCGCATCCCAGACCTGGCGCATGCGCTCCACGTCGTAGTCCACGCCTTCGACCGCGTCCTTGTGGACGATCCACTTGGTGGTGACCATGGTTTCCTGCGCGCTGATCGGCCACACGGTGAACACGATGATGTGGTCGCCCATGCAGTGGTTCCAGGAGTGCGGCAGGTGCAGGATGCGCATCGAGCCCAGGTCCGGGTTTTTGATCCGGCCCATGAGTTTGGCGCAGCCTTGTTTGCCGTCCAGGGTCATCGACACGGTGCCTTTGAGCAGCGGCATGCGCACGATGCGGTTACGCAGGCCGAAACTGGCGTGGGCGTAAGGAATCTTCTCGGCTTCCCAGGCGGCGGCAGAGGCCGCGACGTGGTCCTTGAAGGCCTGGTCGGCACGCGGGTCGGTGACGTCGTCCCATTCCAGCAGGGTTTTCAGCAATTCCGGGTGCGACGCGTTGCAGTGGTAGCACTCGCGGTTGTTTTCCAGCACCAGTTTCCAGTTGGCTTTTTCCATCAAGGTGGTGGTAATCGCCACCTTGGTGTTCTCCATGTCGTACGGTTCCATGTAATGGTTCAGCGTCGACAGGAAGTCATCAATGGCCGGCGGGTTTTCCGACAGGCTGATGAAGATGTAGCCGCCTGCGGTCTTCACGTTCACTGGTTTGAGGCCGTACTGCTTCATGTCGAAGTCGGCGCCCATTTCGGTGCCGGCGAACAGCAGGCGACCGTCCAGCTCGTAGGTCCACTGGTGGTAGTGGCAGACCAGTTTGGCGACCTTGCCTTTTTCACTGGTGCACAGACGCGAACCACGGTGACGGCAGACGTTGTGGAATGCATGGACCACACCGTCGGCACCGCGAATCACGATGATCGGGTTCTTGCCGACTTGCAGGGTCAGGTAGTTGCCCTTGGTCGGGATTTCGCAGGTCATGCCGGCGATCAACCACTCTTTCTGAAAGATTTCCTGCATGTCGATATCAAACAGCCGCTCGTCAGAGTAAAACGGCTGCGGCAGCGAAAACGTGCGCTCGCGCTCTTGCAACATCTGCGCGGTGGCCTTGCGTGCGGGTTCCAGTGGATCGCCCAGGCTCAGGGTAGTGGTGACGTCCATCGTGTGTTTCCTCAAGGCCATCTGCGTGGCCGCGAAAGTGGCTGATCAGGTTTGCTACGCAAGGTGTAAAGGTTGTGTCTTGGTATGGGGCGAGTGTGGGGCCGGCGCTCGCCAGAACCTTATCCATGGGCGACATGGCCAAATCTGTTCCCGACGCGCAACCCCCGGTAATTGGGGGCTGGTCGCGATAAGTATGTGAATGTCGCAGATAGGTAAATGGAGGAGCTGCGCTATACGCAGAATCGCCAACATAAAGGCCGGTAGTCGGCCGTGGAGAACAGCATGTCCAACAGCTTCCTGAATCCGGTAACCACCCAGACCTGGGCCAATGGTCGACACATCGTCCGTTGCGTCAAAGTCATCCAGGAAACCTGGGATGTGCGCACCTTCTGCTTTATGGCGGACCAGCCAATCCTGTTCTTCTTCAAGCCGGGGCAGTTTGTCACCCTGGAGCTGGAAATCGACGGCGTGCCGATCATGCGCTCCTACACCATTTCCAGCTCGCCATCGGTGCCGTACAGCTTTTCGGTGACCATCAAGCGTGTGCCGGGCGGCAAAGTGTCGAACTGGCTGCACGACACCCTGCACGAAGGCCAGGAGCTGGCGGTGCACGGGCCGGTCGGGCTGTTCAACGCCATGGATTTCACTGCGCCGAAGGTGCTGTACCTCAGCGGTGGCGTCGGTATCACGCCAGTCATGTCGATGGCGCGCTGGTTCTACGACACCAACGGCAACGTCGACATGGTCTTCGTCCATAGCGCCCGCTCGCCCAAAGACATCATTTACCACCGCGAGCTGGAACACATGGCGTCGCGGATCGATAACTTCAGCCTGCACCTGATCTGCGAGAAGCATGGTCTGGGCGAACCGTGGGCCGGTTATCGCGGTTACCTGAACCACAAGATGCTTGAGCTGATGGCGCCGGACTTCCTTGAGCGGGAAGTTTTCTGCTGCGGCCCGACGCCGTATATGAATGCGGTCAAGCGCATGCTCGAGTCAGTCGGCTTCGACATGTCGCGTTACCACGAGGAGTCGTTTGGCGCTACGCCACCGGAAGCCCGTGCCGATGCGGTGGAGCAAGCCGAAATCGCCGCAGACGCACCGGACATCGACGTGGCGGACCTGCACCAGGTGGAATTCACCGCGTCCGGGAAAAGCATTCGTGTGGCGCCGGGTGAAACCGTGCATGCCGCCGCTGCCAAATTGGGGCTGTTGATTCCGAAGGCTTGCGGGATGGGGATCTGCGGGACGTGCAAGGTGATGAAGCTGGGCGGTGAGGTCGAAATGGACCACAACGGCGGGATCACCGAGGAAGATGAAGCGGAAGGGTTCATTCTTTCGTGCTGCAGCGTGCCGAAGGGCGACGTGCGCATCGAGTTCTGAGCCTGTGGGCGCGAGCTTGCTCGCAATGGCGGTGGATCAATCAATATCAATGTTGAATGTTCCGGCCTCATCGCGAGCAGGCTCGCTCCCACAGTGGTTGGTGTTTCAGTCGATAAACAGATCCGGCATCAGCTTGTCGTTCGTGCCGGGCTCAAAGCGGTAATGATCGAATTCGGTCACCCCGTGCTCCCGCAAAATCTCCTCATCAATCAGCAAGCGTCCCGTCATACTGCGACCGCTGCTGCTCAGAATCACATGGGCGGCATCGGCGATGATTGCGGGCGTACGCGCATGTTTGAACGACTCGCGTGAGCCGAGCTGAAACTCGATGGCGGCGGTGGCGATCATCGTTTGCGGCCACAGGGAATTGACGCTGATGCCGTAGTTCTTGAATTCCTCGCTCATGCCCAATGTCAGCATGCTCATGCCGTATTTGGTCACCGTGTAGGGGCTGTACTGGGCGAACCATTTGCTTGCCAGATTCAGTGGCGGGGAAAGATTAAGGATGTGTCCGCTGCTTTTCTTCAGATAGGGCAGGGCGGCCTGGCTGCACAGCAGCACGGCGCGGGTGTTGATCTGGTGCATCAGGTCGAAGCGCTTGAGCTCGATGTGTTGAACCCCGGTCAACTTGATCGCCCCGGCATTGTTGATCAGCGCATCAATACCGCCGAAATGCTCGTCAGCCTTGGCCAGCGCCTCACGCACCGCAACTTCATCGCGCACATCCACCTGCAAGGCCAGCGCCTTGCCGCCCGCGGCTTCGACTTCCGCAGCCACGCTGAAAATGGTGCCGGGCAGTTTGGGGTGAGGGGTGGCGCTTTTGGCGGCAATCACAATGTTGGCCCCATCCCGCGCAGCCCGCAGCGCGATCTCACGACCAATCCCGCGGCTCGCGCCGGTGATGAACAGGGTTTTGCCTTTCAATGACATGCGTGCGCTCCTGATTATTGTTGTCTGAGCGAGTGGAACAGCTCGTCAATCAATGTAGACCAGGACCGCGGAGAGGAACGACTTGCGAGGGCTTTTGTGGCGAGGGGCTTGTCGGCACGCCGCATCGCCCCGTTCGGCTGCGCAGCAGTCGTAAACCCGGTCAGTGCGGTGTCCCTGACAGACCGCATGCTCAGGCTTTGGGGCTGCTTCGCAACCGAACGGGGCGATGCGGCGTGCCGACAAGCCCCCTCACCACAGGGGATCGGGGGTGCTGTTTAGCGGGACATGACTTCGCGAATATCCGCCGCCAGTTCGCGTACGCGTTCTTCTTCGGTGTCCCACGAGCACATGAAGCGTGCGCCGCCGTTGCCGATGAAGGTGTAGAAGCGCCAGCCCTTGGCGGTCAGTGCGGCAATCGCTGGTTCCGAGAGTTGCAGGAACACGCCGTTGGCCTGTACCGGGAACATCAGTTCCACGCCGGGAATATCGCTGGCCAGTTCAGCCAGCAGCTGCGCGCAGTGGTTGGCGTGTTTGGCGTATTTGAGCCAGGCATCGTTTTCCAGAATCCCGACCCATGGCGCCGACAGGAAGCGCATCTTCGAGGCCAGTTGCCCGGCTTGTTTGCAGCGGTAGTCGAAGTCTTCAGCCAGCTTGTGGTTGAAGAACAGAATCGCTTCCCCCACCGCCATGCCGTTTTTCGTGCCGCCGAAGCACAACACGTCGACGCCGGCCTTCCAGGTCAGGTCGGCTGGCGAGCAGCCGAGAAAGGCGCACGCATTGGAGAAGCGCGCGCCGTCCATGTGCAGGTTCAGGCCCAGCTCCTTGCACGTGGCGCTGATGGCGCGGATTTCTTCCGGGGTGTAGACGCTGCCCACTTCGGTCGCCTGGGTCAGAGTCACGACGCGTGGTTTCGGGTAGTGGATGTCCTGGCGCTTGAGCGCGATTTCGCGGATCGATTCCGGGGTCAGCTTGCCGTTTTCAGTGCGGGCGATGAGCAGTTTGGAACCGTTGGAAAAGAATTCCGGGGCGCCGCATTCGTCGGTTTCGACGTGGGCGGTTTCCGAGCAGATCACGCTGTGGTAACTCTGGCACAGCGACGACAGGGCCAGGGAGTTGGCCGCGGTGCCGTTGAAGGCGAAGAACACTTCGCAGTCGGTTTCGAACAGTTTGCGAAAATCGTCGGACGCGCGTGCGGTCCATTCGTCGTCGCCATAGGCGCGTTGGTGGCCGTGGTTGGCCTGTTCCATGGCAGCCCAGGCTTCAGGGCAGATACCGGAATAGTTGTCACTGGCGAATTGTTGGCTCTTATCGGTCATGGCCGGCTTCCGTGGTCGAAGCTCTTATGGTGAAGAGCTTCGTGGTCAATGATGATGCGCACTTTACCCAAGATCGTCAGGAGAGCACACGGGATGATGCTGTCAGAAAAATACAAGGACGCCGGGCAATTATGCACATGACGCAAAGGGATGGGGCGCTGGATCTGCTCAAGTGGCTGGCGCTGTTGAGCATGGTGCTCGATCACCTGCGATATGTCGGGTATTCCGTCGATCTGCTGTATATACCTGGACGGTTGGCGTTCCCGTGGTTCTGTCTGGCAATGGCGGCGAATCTGGCACGGGCTCGCGCGGTGACGACCGACGGCCAGTGGCGTTATCTGGGGTGGTTGCTGCTGTTTAGCGCCATCAGCGAAATCCCGTATCGGATGTTCATTCCTGATCCCGGGACCTTGAATGTGCTTCCCACGTTGGTCCTGGGATTACTGGTGGCCCGTGGCTGGCAGGACCGAACCCTGCAAATGCGACTGTTGGCGGCTGGTGCCTTGTTGCTGGCGGCGCTATTCCCGGAGCGGTTGATGTTCGGCTTCTTCGGTGTGCTGTTGCCGCTGGCGATGTTGCTGGTGATCGGACGGCCCTGGTATTTCGCCCTGTTGCCGGGGCTGGTCTGTCTGGCGGCCAATCAGTGGCCGGTGCTGTATTCCGCGGCGCGGTTTCACAATGTTGAAGCCATCCTCGGTATCGCCGCTTGTCTGATTGCGCCATTGCTGGGGCTGCTCTTGTTGCGACAGGCAAAAGGCTTCCAGCCACCGCCGATGCGCCGTTGGGCGTATGCGCTGTATCCGCTGCATTTTCTACTGCTGCTCGCAATACGTCAGATCATCGCCTGACCCCTGTGGGAGTGAGCCTGCTCGCGATGGCGGCAGCCCAGGCAACATCAATGTTGAATGTGAGGCCGCTATCGCGAGCAGGCTCGCTCCCACAGGGGATCCAGGCGACTTCAAGGGTTGTGTCCGGCCAGCCATTTCGGTCCATGTCGTAAACGCACCTTTGCGTGGCGTCCGTAGGCATTTGGCCTGTCTGCGCCGGTCATACCATCGCATTCAAAGGGCACTGTCGAAACACCAGTGCCTTACCGAGACGAATGGCGCATAGATGCCGCTGGGAGAGACGCGATGTTCAGCAAGCAAGACCAGATCCAGGGTTACGACGATGCACTGCTGGCGGCGATGAATGCCGAGGAGCAACGCCAGGAAGATCACATCGAGCTGATCGCGTCCGAGAACTACACCAGCAAGCGCGTGATGGAAGCGCAAGGCAGCGGCCTGACCAACAAATACGCCGAAGGCTATCCGGGCAAGCGCTACTACGGTGGCTGTGAGCACGTCGATAAAGTTGAAGCACTGGCCATCGAACGCGCCAAGCAACTGTTCGGTGCCGACTACGCCAACGTGCAGCCGCACTCCGGTTCTTCCGCCAACAGCGCCGTTTACCTGGCCCTGATCCAGCCGGGCGACACCATTCTCGGCATGAGCCTGGCTCACGGCGGTCACTTGACCCACGGCGCGAAAGTGTCGTCCTCGGGCAAGCTCTACAACGCCGTGCAGTACGGCATCGACACCAAGACCGGGTTGATCGACTACGACGAAGTTGAACGTCTGGCCGTCGAGTGCAAGCCGAAAATGATCGTTGCCGGGTTCTCGGCTTACTCCAAGACCCTCGACTTCCCACGTTTCCGTCAGATCGCCGACAAGGTCGGTGCGCTGCTGTTCGTCGACATGGCCCACGTCGCCGGTCTGGTCGCCGCTGGCCTGTACCCGAATCCTCTGCCATACGCCGATGTGGTCACCACCACCACCCACAAGACCCTGCGCGGTCCACGTGGCGGGCTGATCCTGGCCAAGTCCAACGAAGAGATCGAGAAAAAGCTCAACGCCGCGGTGTTCCCCGGCGCACAGGGCGGCCCGTTGATGCACGTGATCGCTGGTAAAGCGGTGTGCTTCAAGGAAGCGCTGGAGCCTGGTTTCAAGGCCTACCAGCAACAAGTGATCGACAACGCCCAGGCCATGGCCGGCGTATTTATCAAACGCGGCTACGATGTAGTGTCCGGCGGCACCGATAACCATCTGTTCCTGGTCAGCCTGATCCGTCAGGGCCTCACCGGCAAAGACGCGGATGCAGCACTCGGTCGCGCCCACATCACCGTGAACAAGAACGCTGTCCCGAACGATCCACAGTCGCCGTTCGTGACCTCCGGCCTGCGCATTGGCACCCCGGCGGTGACCACTCGCGGCTTCAAGGTGACCCAGTGCGTCGAGTTGGCCGGCTGGATTTGCGACATCCTCGACAACCTCGGCGACGCCGATGTCGAGGCCAATGTTGCGCAGCACGTTTCGGCCTTGTGCGCGGACTTCCCGGTTTATCGCTGAGCGCGGTTTTGGAGTAAATGACTATGCAACGCTACTCGGGCTTCGGCCTCTTCAAACACTCCCTCAGCCATCACGAAAACTGGCAGAAGATGTGGCGCACGCCGACCCCTAAAAAGGTCTATGACGTGGTCATCGTCGGCGGTGGCGGGCATGGTCTGGCGACCGCCTACTACCTGGCCAAAGAGCACGGCATCACTAACGTGGCCGTGGTCGAGAAAGGCTGGCTGGGCGGCGGTAACACCGCGCGCAACACCACCATCGTTCGCTCCAACTACCTGTGGGACGAGTCGGCGCACCTGTACGAACACGCGATGAAATTGTGGGAAGGCCTGTCCCAGGACCTGAACTACAACGTGATGTTCTCCCAGCGCGGCGTTTACAACCTGTGCCACACGCTTCAAGACATCCGTGATTCCGAGCGTCGGGTCAGCGCCAACCGCCTCAACGGCGTGGACGGTGAGCTGCTCGATGCCAAGCAAGTGGCCGACGAGATTCCGTACCTCGACTGCTCGAAAAACACTCGCTACCCGGTGATGGGCGCCACCGTCCAGCGTCGCGGCGGCGTGGCCCGTCACGATGCCGTGGCGTGGGGCTTTGCCCGTGCCGCCGATGCCTTGGGCGTGGACCTGATCCAGCAGACCGAAGTGATCGGTTTCCGCAAGGAAAACGGCGTGTGCATCGGTGTTGAAACCAACAAGGGCTTCATCGGCGCCAAGCGCGTCGGTGTGGTGACCGCCGGTAACTCCGGGCACATGGCCAAACTCGCCGGTTTCCGTCTGCCGATCGAATCGCACCCGCTGCAAGCGCTGGTGTCCGAGCCGATCAAGCCGATTATCGACAGCGTGATCATGTCCAACGCCGTACACGGTTACATCAGCCAGTCCGACAAGGGCGACCTGGTGATCGGCGCCGGTATCGACGGCTACAACGGCTACGGCCAGCGTGGTTCGTACCCGGTGATCGAGCACACCATTCAAGCCATCGTCGAGATGTTCCCGGTGTTGTCCCGCGTGCGCATGAACCGTCAGTGGGGCGGCATCGTCGACACCACGCCGGACGCCTGCCCGATCATCTCGAAAACCCCGGTTCCGAACATGTTCTTCAACTGCGGTTGGGGCACCGGTGGCTTCAAGGCAACACCTGGCTCGGGCAACGTGTTTGCCGCGAGTCTGGCCAAGGGTGAAATGCACCCATTGGCTGCACCTTTCTCCATCGACCGTTTCCATAACGGTGCGTTGATCGATGAACACGGCGCTGCTGCGGTTGCCCACTAACAGGAGAAATCCCCATGTTGCATATCTTCTGTCCTCACTGCGGCGAACTGCGCTCCGAAGAGGAATTCCACGCATCCGGCCAGGCGCACATCCCGCGTCCACTGGATCCGAACAGCTGCACCGACGAGGAGTGGGGCGACTACATGTTCTTCCGCGATAACCCTCGCGGTCTGCACCACGAGCTGTGGGATCACGTCGCCGGTTGCCGTCAGTACTTCAACGCCACCCGTGACACCGTGACCTACGAGATTCTCGAAACCTACAAGATCGGCGCCAAGCCACAATTCACCGACAAGACCGATAGCCCGAAAGCGGCCGCCACGGCTCTGGGAGAGAAGGTATGAGCCAGATCAATCGCCTGTCCAACGGCGGACGCATCGACCGTAACAAAGTGCTGAGCTTCACCTTCAACGGCCAGACCTACAAAGGCTTTGAGGGCGATTCTTTGGCCGCGGCCTTGCTGGCCAACGGTGTCGATATCATCGGTCGTAGCTTCAAGTACTCGCGTCCACGCGGCATCTTCGCCGCCGGTGCCGAAGAGCCGAACGCCGTGCTGCAGATCGGCGCGACCGAAGCCACGCAGATCCCGAACGTACGCGCCACGCAACAAGCGCTGTATCAAGGTTTGGTCGCCACCAGCACCAACGGCTGGCCGAGCGTGAACAACGACATGATGGGGATTCTCGGCAAGGTCGGCGGCAAGCTGATGCCGCCGGGCTTCTACTACAAAACCTTCATGTACCCGCAATCGTTCTGGATGACTTACGAGAAGTACATTCGTAAGGCTGCTGGTCTTGGCCGCTCGCCGACCGAGAACGATCCGGACACCTACGACTACATGAACCAGCACTGCGACGTGCTGATCGTCGGCGCTGGCCCTGCGGGTCTGGCGGCTGCATTGGCGGCTGCCCGTAGCGGTGCGCGTGTGATCCTGGCCGATGAACAGGAAGAGTTCGGCGGCAGCCTGCTCGATTCCCGCGAAAGCCTCGACGGCAAGCCTGCCACCGAGTGGGTCGCCAGCGTCATCGCCGAGCTGAAAAATACCCCGGACGTGCTGCTGTTGCCCCGCGCCACGGTCAACGGTTACCACGACCACAACTTCCTGACCATTCACGAGCGCCTCACCGATCACCTCGGCGACCGCGCCCCGATCGGCCAGGTGCGTCAGCGCATCCACCGGGTTCGCGCCAAGCGTGTAGTGCTGGCGACCGGTACTCACGAGCGTCCACTGGTTTACGGCAACAACGACGTGCCGGGCAACATGCTCGCCGGCGCTGTGTCGACTTACGTGCGTCGTTACGGCGTGGCACCGGGCAAGAAACTGGTGCTGTCGACCAACAACGACCACGCCTACCGCGTTGCACTGGATTGGCTCGACGCCAGCCTGCAAGTCGTGGCGATCGCCGACGCCCGCAGCAACCCTCGCGGTGCGCTGGTGGAAGAAGCGCGCGCCAAAGGCATCCGCATCCTGACCGGCAGCGCTGTGATCGAGGCCCGTGGCAGCAAGCACGTGACCGCCGCTCGCGTTGCCGCGATCGATGTCAAAGCACACACCGTGACCAGCCCGGGCGAGTGGCTCGATTGCGACCTGGTCGCCAGTTCCGGCGGTTACAGCCCGGTGGTTCACCTGGCGTCGCACTTGGGCGGCAAGCCGATCTGGCGTGAAGACATCCTCGGTTTCGTACCGGGCGAAGCACCGCAGAAACGCGTGTGCGTCGGTGGCATCAACGGCGTCTACGGCCTCGGCGATTCCCTGGTCGATGGTTTTGCAGGTGGTGCTCGCGCCGCCAGCGAAGCCGGTTTCAGCGTGGTCGAAGGCACCTTGCCGAAAGCCCTGAGCCGTCTGGAAGAGCCGACTCTGGCGCTGTTCCAGGTGCCTCACGAAAAAGCCACTGCCCGTGCGCCGAAGCAATTCGTCGACCTGCAGAACGACGTCACCGCTGCCGCCATCGAACTGGCGACCCGCGAAGGCTTCGAGTCGGTCGAGCACGTCAAGCGCTACACCGCGCTGGGCTTCGGCACCGACCAGGGCAAGCTCGGCAACGTCAACGGCCTGGCCATTGCCGCCCGTTCGCTGAACGTGACCATCCCGCAGATGGGCACCACCATGTTCCGTCCGAACTACACGCCGGTAACCTTCGGCGCCGTGGCCGGCCGTCACTGTGGGCACATCTTCGAGCCTGTGCGTTTCACTGCGCTGCATCACTGGCATGTGAAGAATGGCGCCGAGTTCGAAGACGTCGGTCAATGGAAGCGTCCATGGTACTTCCCGAAAAACGGTGAAGACCTGCACACCGCCGTGAAGCGTGAATGCAAAGCCGTGCGCGACAGCGTCGGCCTGCTGGACGCTTCGACCCTGGGCAAGATCGACATCCAGGGCCCGGATTCGCGTGAGTTCCTCAACCGCATCTACACCAACGCCTGGACCAAGCTCGACGTGGGCAAGGCCCGTTACGGCCTGATGTGCAAAGAAGACGGCATGGTGTTCGACGACGGCGTGACTGCCTGCCTGGCCGACAACCATTTCGTGATGACCACCACCACCGGCGGCGCTGCACGCGTGCTGCAATGGCTGGAAATCTACCACCAGACCGAATGGCCAGACCTGAAGGTGTATTTCACGTCCGTGACGGATCACTGGGCAACCATGACCCTGTCCGGGCCGAACAGCCGCAAGCTGCTCAGCGAAGTCACCGACATCGACCTGAGTAACGAAGCCTTCCCGTTCATGACCTGGAAAGAAGGTCTGGTCGGCGGTGTGCCGGCGCGGGTGTTCCGGATTTCGTTTACCGGTGAACTGTCGTACGAAGTCAACGTGCAGGCCGACTACGCCATGGGCGTTCTGGAAAAAATCGTCGAGGCCGGCAAGAAGTACAACTTGACGCCTTACGGCACCGAAACCATGCACGTTCTGCGGGCGGAGAAGGGCTTCATCATCGTCGGTCAGGACACTGACAGCTCGATGACCCCGGACGACCTGAACATGGGCTGGTGTGTCGGTCGCACCAAACCGTTCTCGTGGATCGGCTGGCGTGGCATGAACCGCGAAGACTGCGTGCGTGATCAACGCAAACAGTTGGTCGGTCTGAAGCCGATCGATCCGACCAAATGGCTGCCGGAAGGGGCGCAACTGGTGTTCAACACCAAGCAAACCATTCCGATGACCATGGTCGGTCACGTGACTTCCAGTTACCTGCACAACTCCCTGGGCTATTCGTTTGCCATGGGTGTGGTCAAGGGCGGCTTGAAGCGCATGGGTGAGCGGGTGTTCGCACCGCTGGCCGACGGCAGCGTGATCGAGGCGGAAATCGTTTCTTCGGTGTTCTTCGATCCGAAAGGCGATCGCCAGAACGTTTAACACCACAGTACCTGTGGGAGCGTGGCTTGCCCGCGATGAACGATAACGCGGTGCCACAGGCAGACCGAGTTGCTCCCATCGCGGGCAAGCCACGCTCCCACAGGAATACGAATACAGGAACAGGTGCTTTATGACCGCAGCCAATGTTTACCAACAACGCCCAACCACCGGGGCCAAGGCCGAGTCGTCGCTGCATCATGCCGACCTCGCCAGCCTGGTGGGCAAGGGCCGCAAAAACGCCGGCGTGATCGTGCGTGAGAAGAAACTCCTCGGCCACCTGACCATCCGTGGCGATGGCCATGATGCTGCGTTCGCAGCCGGTGTGCACAAAGCCCTCGGTATCGAATTGCCGGGCGCGCTGACCGTCATCGTCAAAGGCGAAACCAGTCTGCAATGGATGGGGCCGGATGAATGGCTGCTGATCGTGCCGACCGGTGAAGAATTCGCTGCCGAGAAGAAACTGCGTGAAGCGCTGGGCAACCTGCACATTGCGATCACCAACGTCAGCGGCGGCCAGCAGCTGCTCGAACTGAGCGGCCCGAACGTGCGCCAGGTGCTGATGAAGTCCACCAGCTACGACGTGCACCCCAACAACTTCCCGGTGGGCAAGGCTGTGGGCACCGTGTTTGCCAAGTCGCAACTGGTGATCCGTCACACCGCCGAAGACACCTGGGAACTGCTGATTCGTCGCAGCTTCTCGGATTACTGGTGGTTGTGGTTGCAGGATGCGGCGGCCGAATATGGCCTGAGCGTCCAGGCGTAAAGATCGTTCCCACGCTCTGCGTGGGAATGCATCCCGGGACGCTCCGCGTCCCAAAGCGGACGCTCCGCGTCCCAAAGCGGACGCAGAGCGTCCATGGCGGCGTTCCCACGCAGAGCGTGGGAACGATCAGTTTCGCTACAGGAGTCACCGCACTATGAGCCGCGCCCCAGACACATGGATTCTGACCGCCGACTGCCCAAGCGTCCTCGGCACCGTGGACGCGGTGACCCGCTTTCTGTTCGAGCAGGGCTGCTACGTCACTGAGCACCATTCCTTCGATGACCGGCTTTCGGGCCGTTTCTTCATTCGCGTGGAATTCCGCCAGCCCGACGGCTTCGACGAGCAAGCCTTCCGCGCCGGTCTCGAAGAGCGTGGTAAAGCCTTCGGCATGATCTTCGAACTGACGCCGCCGAACTACCGCCCGAAAGTGGTGATCATGGTTTCCAAAGCCGATCACTGCCTCAACGATTTGCTCTACCGCCAGCGCATCGGCCAGCTCTCGATGGATGTGGCCGCCGTGGTCTCCAACCACCCGGACCTCAAGCCATTGGCGGACTGGCATCAGATTCCGTACTACCACTTTCCGCTGGACCCGAACGACAAACCGTCGCAGGAGCGTCAGGTCTGGCAGGTGATCGAAGACTCCGGCGCCGAACTGGTGATCCTTGCCCGCTACATGCAAGTCCTGTCGCCCGAGCTGTGCCGCAAACTCGACGGCAAGGCGATCAACATCCATCACTCCCTGCTGCCGGGTTTCAAGGGCGCCAAGCCTTATCACCAGGCCTACAACAAGGGCGTGAAACTGGTCGGCGCCACGGCGCACTACATCAACAACGACCTGGACGAAGGCCCGATCATCGCCCAAGGCGTGGAAGCTGTGGATCACAGTCATTACCCGGAAGATTTGATCGCCAAGGGGCGGGATATCGAAGGGCTGACCCTGGCGCGAGCGGTTGGTTATCACATTGAACGAAGAGTGTTCCTTAACGCCAATCGCACAGTCGTTCTTTAGATCGCCTTCGCGGGCAAGCCCGCTCCCACAGGGTCCTTTGTCGTTTACAGACCTTGTGTTCACCCCGTCCACTGTGGGAGCGGGCTTGCCCGCGATGAGGCCCTGACAAACAACGCAAAGACACACAGGCAATAACCCGAGCAATCAACGCGCCGCCGACCCATGGCGACGCGACCGTTACATAAAAACAACAGCGAGGTGAAAGCATGTCTGGCAATCGTGGTGTGGTGTATCTCGGCAATGGCAAAGTCGAAGTACAGAAAATCGACTATCCGAAAATGCAGGACCCGCGCGGCAGGAAGATCAACCACGCTGTCATCTTGCGTGTGGTTTCCACCAACATCTGTGGTTCCGACCAGCACATGGTGCGCGGTCGTACAACCGCTCAAACCGGCCTGGTACTGGGCCACGAAATCACCGGTGAAGTGATCGAGAAGGGCAGCGACGTCGAGAACCTGCAGATCGGCGACCTGGTGTCCGTACCGTTCAACGTAGCTTGCGGACGCTGCCGTTCCTGCAAGGAAATGCATACCGGCGTTTGCCTCAGCGTCAACCCGGCGCGTCCGGGCGGTGCTTACGGTTATGTCGACATGGGCGACTGGACCGGCGGTCAGGCTGAATACGCGATGGTGCCGTATGCCGACTTCAACCTGCTGAAACTTCCTGACCGCGACAAGGCCATGGAAAAAATCCGCGACCTGACCTGCCTCTCCGACATCCTGCCGACCGGTTACCACGGCGCAGTGACGGCCGGCGTTGGTCCGGGCAGCACCGTGTACATCGCCGGTGCTGGTCCTGTCGGTCTGGCCGCTGCCGCTTCCGCTCGCCTGTTGGGCGCGGCCGTGGTGATCATCGGTGACGTCAACACTGTCCGCCTGGCACACGCCAAGGCTCAGGGTTTCGAAATCGCCGACCTGTCCCTGGACACCCCGCTGCACGAGCAAATCGCCGCACTGCTGGGCGAGCCAGAAGTGGATTGCGCCGTCGACGCCGTGGGCTTCGAAGCGCGTGGTCACGGCCATGACGGGGTGAAACACGAGGCTCCGGCCACCGTGCTCAACTCGCTGATGGGCGTGGTTCGGGTGGCTGGCAAAATCGGTATCCCGGGCTTGTACGTGACTGAAGATCCGGGAGCAGTCGACGCCGCCGCGAAGATGGGCAGCCTGAGCATCCGCTTCGGTCTGGGCTGGGCCAAATCCCACAGCTTCCACACTGGCCAGACGCCAGTGATGAAGTACAACCGCCAGCTGATGCAGGCGATCATGTGGGACCGTATCCACATTGCCGACATTGTTGGCGTGGAAGTCATCAGTCTGGATGACGCGCCACGTGGTTATGGCGAGTTCGATGCGGGCGTGCCGAAGAAGTTTGTGATCGATCCACACAAACTGTTCAGCGCGGCGTAAAGGCTTCAGGCAAAACAAAACGGCGACCCTCGGGTCGCCGTTTTTTGTTGGATGATGATCGTTCCTACGCTCTGCGTGGGAATGCAGCCCGGGACGCTCCGCGTCCCAAAGCGTGACGCAGAGCGTCACAGGAGGCATTCCCACGCAGAGCGTGGGAACGATCATTTACAGGGCTGCCAACGCGCGGCCTGCGCCGGTCCATTCTTTTTCGACTGTTCGTCAGGCGCTTGCCAAACCTGGGAACAATCCCCCTGGATGCCAGTCCAAACCACGGTTTTTCGCCGCCCATTGCCGGGCGGTTTTCATGGCACATGAGGATGTCTGGATGAAGATTTCACGCGGTTTTGCACTGGCTTCGCTGATGTGTCTGGCGGCCAGTCCGGTCTTTGCTCAGTTCAACCTGTTCGACGCGGCCAATGCCCTCTCCGGCACGCAGGGCGATGACGCCGCCGCGCCGACTTCGCAGACCGCGCAGACCGCCGGTTTGCTGAGTGCGCTCAGCCAATTGAACGTGACGCCGGAACAAGCCATTGGCGGTGCCGGGGCGATGCTCGGTCTGGCGAGGAATCAATTGAGTTCGACCGACTACTCGGAGTTGGCCAAAAGCGTGCCCGGCATCGACTTGCTGGCCGGTGGCGGTGAACTGGGCGTCCTCAGCGGTTTGCTTGGCTCGTCCGGTAAAGCGGCAGGTCTGGACAACCTCATGGGCAACGTGAGTAACACCAACGACCTGAACAGTGCCTTCAGCGCATTGGGCATGGACACTGGGATGATCGGCCTGTTTGCCCCCGTGCTTCTGCAATTTTTCGGTCAGCAGGGCGTCGGCGGTTCACTGCTGACAAACCTGGGCGGGATCTGGGGCGCAGGCACCGGCACCGGTATCTGATTCAGCGGCGCTCGGCGCGCAACGCGTCGATGCGCTGATCCTTCTCGATCCAGAGCTGGTTGACCCAGTTCTGGATGGTTTCGCGAAACTGCGGATCGTTTTGGTAATCGCCCTGCCACAGCGCCGGGTCGAGTTCGCGGGTCTGGATGTCGATGATGACCTTCGGCACGTTACCGCTGAGCAAATCCCAGAAGCCCGGAATCGTTGGCTGCGGATAAACCACCGTCACATCAAGGACCGCGTCCAGCTGTTCGCCCATTGCCGCCAGAACAAACGCCACGCCGCCAGCCTTGGGCCTGAGCAGGTGGGTGAAGGGTGATTGCTGCCGGGCACTTTTCGCCGCGGTATAGCGCGTGCCTTCCAGGTAATTGACCACTGTCACCGGCTGACGCTTGTACAACTCGCACGCCGCTTTGGTGATCTCCAGGTCCTGGCCGGCCAGTTCAGGGTGCTTCGCCAGGAATGCCTTGGTGTAGCGTTTCATGAACGGGTAATCCAGCGCCCACCACGCCAGCCCCAGGAACGGTACCCAGATCAGCTCTTTCTTGAGGAAGAACTTGAAGAACGGTGTGCGTCGGTTCAGCGTTTGGATCAGCGCCGGGATATCGACCCAGGATTGATGGTTGCTGATCACCAGATACGACGTGTCGACCCGCAGGTCATCGCCGCCACGGATGTCCCATTGCGTGGGGATGCACAGGCGGAAAATCAGCTTGTCGATTTCGGCCCAGGTCTCGGCGATCGCCATCACCGTCCACGAGGCGTAATCACGCAAGCGCCCGGGCAGGACCAGTTTGAGCAAGGCGAACACCATCAGCGGCCCGAACAGGACCAGGGTGTTGAGCAACAGCAGCAGGGTAACGAAACAGCCGGTGAGCAGGCGGCGCATAGATAACTCTTGAAAGCTTCTGGGCGCGCAATGATAAGCAGCTTCGGACGGCAGGCCAAATCGGTGACGACAAATGTTTCACCTTTTCGGCGGTATGCTTGAGCAGATTTGAACCTGTCAGTCATTTGTGGGGGGACTGTTCCGGCCTCTTCGCGGGCAAGCCCGCTCCCACAGTAGATTGGGGTGTACCCAAGGTTTGTGAACGACACGAAACCCTGTGGGAGCGTGGCTTGCCCGCGAAGCGATTTCAAGAACGAACGAATTGCTCACTGACGGTCTAAAATTCCGCTGCCCACTCCTCAAGGAAGCCCATTACGTGAAATCCCTCCTTGCACTGCTTTCCCTTATAGCCCTGCCGGTCCTGGCTGCTGAGCCGACCCTGTACGGGCGCTACGAATACATCGCGCTGCCGGAAATCGGTGGCGAAGTCCTCAAGGCCAAGATGGACACCGGCGCCCTGACCGCGTCGCTGTCGGCCAAAGACATCGAAACCTTCACTCGTGATGGCGACGAGTGGGTGCGTTTCCGCCTCGCTACCAAAGGCGCGAGCAACAAGGTCTACGAGCACAAGGTCGCGCGGATCAGCAAGATCAAGACCCGCTCCGAAGAAGATGACGACGACAACGAATCGGTCGAACCCACCAAGCGTCCGGTGGTCGATCTGGAGCTGTGCCTGGGCAACGTCAAGCGCACCGTGGAGGTCAACCTCACCGACCGCAGCAGCTTCAATTACCCTTTGTTGATTGGCGCCAAAGCCTTGCGTGAGTTCGGCGCGGCGGTGAACCCGGCACGGCGCTTTACGGCGGACAAACCCGACTGCTGATTTGAAGTGGTCTCATTGACGTGACGTGAGCCTTGGGGCACCGTTCGCCCACTTAACTGCCGGGCTCGGACGCCATGCCTCATATCCTGATTGTCGAAGACGAAGCGGCGATTGCCGACACCCTGATTTTCGCCTTGCAGGGCGAGGGCTTCACCACCACCTGGCTGAGCCTTGGCGCCGCGGCGCTTGAGCATCAGCGCCAGACACCGGCCGACCTGATCATTCTCGACATTGGTCTGCCGGACATCAGCGGCTTCGAGACCTGCAAGCAATTGCGCCGTTTCAGCGAAGTGCCGGTGATCTTCCTCAGCGCCCGGGATGCCGAAATCGATCGCGTCGTGGGCCTGGAAATCGGTGCCGACGATTACGTGGTCAAGCCGTTCAGCCCAAGGGAAGTGGCGGCGCGGGTCCGGGCGATTCTCAAGCGCATGGCACCGCGAGCGAGCGCCGAGGTGGCATCGACGTTGTTTCGCATCGACAGCGAACGGGTACAGATCAGCTACCGCGGTCAGCTGCTAACCCTGACCCGTCATGAATTCCGTCTGCTGCAATGCCTGCTGGAGCAACCCGAACGGGTCTTCAGCCGCGAGCAATTGCTCGATGCGCTGGGTGTCGCCGCCGATGCCGGGTACGAGCGCAGCATCGACAGCCACATCAAGAGCGTGCGCGCCAAACTGCGCCAGGTGAAAGCCGACGCGGAGCCGATCCAGACCCATCGCGGCCTCGGCTACAGCTACAGCCCGGGGCGTAGCTGATGCCGCTGGGGATCCGGATCTTTCTGGTCTATGTGCTGTTTATCGGCCTGACCGGTTATTTCGTGCTGAACACCGTGATGGAAGAAATCCGTCCCGGCGTGCGCCAGTCCACCGAAGAAACGCTGGTCGACACCGCCAACCTGATGGCCGAAATCCTGCGCGACGACTTCAAGGCCGGCACCCTGAACCAGAACCGCTGGCCCGAGCTGCTCAAGGCTTATGGCGAACGGCAACCGAAGGCGAACATCTGGGGATTGCCGAAGAATCAGGTCAACCACCGCATCTACGTCACCGATGCCAAGGGTGTTGTGGTGCTGGACTCCAGCGGCATGGCAGTGGGGCAGGACTACTCGCGCTGGAACGACGTTTTACTGACCCTGCGAGGCGAATACGGCGCTCGTTCCAGCCGCAGCGATCCAGACGATCCGAGCTCCTCAGTGATGCACGTCGGCGCCCCGATTCGCGACAACGGCAAGATCATCGGTGTGGTTACCGTGGCCAAACCCAATAGCTCGTTGCAGCCATACGTTGATCGCACCGAGCGGCGATTGCTTGCCTGGGGGGCCGGGTTGATCGGCCTCGGTCTGCTGTTTGGCGCGCTGTTGTCGTGGTGGTTGAGCGCGGCGCTGCGGCGGTTGACTGCTTACGCTCAGGCGGTCAGTGAAGGCCGGCGGGTCGAGGTTCCGCATTACCGTGGTGGCGAACTGGAACAATTGGCGACGGCGGTGGAGCAGATGCGCACGCAGCTCGAAGGCAAAGCCTATGTCGAGCGTTACGTACACACCTTGACCCACGAACTGAAAAGCCCGCTGGCGGCGATTCGCGGCGCGGCGGAGTTGTTGCAGGGCGAGATGCCGCTGGCCCAGCAACAGCGTTTTGTCAGCAACATCGACAGCGAAAGCGCGCGGATGCAGCAGTTGATCGAACGCCTGTTGAACCTGGCCCTGGTCGAGCAACGCCAAGGGCTGGAAGAGCGGGTGACGGTGCCGCTGGCGAAGTTGGTCGATGAATTGCTGAGCGCTCAGGCGGCGCGCATCGAAGGCAAGCAGTTGCGCGTGGAGCAAACCATCCCAGCGGATCTGCTGCTGACCGGTGAGCCGTTCCTGTTGCGTCAGGCGCTGGGCAATCTGCTGGAGAATGCTTTGGACTTCACCCCGGCTCGTGGATTGCTGCGATTCAGTGCTGCGAAGGTTGGCGAGCAAATCGAATTCAAACTGTTCAACCAGGCCGAGGCGATTCCCGACTATGCGTTACCGAGGTTGAGCGAACGATTCTATTCACTGCCGCGACCGGACAGCGGGCGCAAGAGCACGGGGCTGGGACTCAATTTTGTTGAAGAGGTGATGAAGCTGCATGGCGGAGAACTATGCATCGGCAATGTCGGGGACGGTGTTGAAGCAGGTTTGCGCTTCCCCGTGTGATCGTTCCCACGCTCTGCGTGGGAATGCCTCAACGGACGCTCTGCGTTCGGCTTTGGATGGGACGCGGAGCGTCCCGGGCTGCATTCCCACGCAGAGCGTGGGAACGATCAAACGATCAACATCAACCAGTCTCCACACACTCTCCACATTCCTCCCATAAATCCCCCACACACACCACCCAGACTCGCCCCATCCAAACAGGGAGAGTCCCATGAACCGCAGCCTGACCCTAAAACTCGGGGCAATTGCCCTTCTGATTCTGTTGTTGCTGATCCCGCTCTTGATGATCAACGGCGTGATCCAGGATCGCCAGCAACTGCGCGACATTGTCCTCGAAGACATCGCCCGCAGTTCCAGCTACAGCCAGCAACTGAGCGGTCCGATCATGGTGGTGCCGTATCGCAAAGTGGTGCGCACCTGGAAGACCAATGAGAAAACCAACAAGCGCTATCAGGAAATCGGCGAAGAACGCGGCCAACTGTATTTTCTGCCGGAGCGTTTCGAGCTCGACGGCAAGGTGCAGACCGAGTTGCGCTCGCGGGGTATTTACGAGGCGCGGCTGTACCACGCCGACAACCACATCAGCGGCCTGTTTTCGATTCCCGCGCAAATGGGCATCGAGGAAGATTTCGCCGATTATCAGTTTGACCAAGCGTTCCTGACGATAGGCATCAGCGATATCCGCGGGATCGAAAATGCCCTGAAACTGGACCTCAACGGTCAGAGTCTGGACTTCGAACCGGGCACGCAACTGGGCTGGCTAGGCGAGGGGGCACACGTCAAGTTGCCCGCGCTGGACAGGCACAAAGGCGCGGAACTGGCATTCGCCTTTGACCTGCGCCTGCAGGGCACCGGCCAGTTGCAGATCACTCCGGTCGGCAAAACCAGCAAGGTGCAACTGGCCGCCAACTGGCCTCACCCGAGTTTTATCGGCAACTACTTGCCGGCTCAGCGTGAAGTCACCGGCACAGGTTTTACCGCGAATTGGCAGACTTCGTTCTTTTCCACCAACCTGGAAGAAGCCTTGACCAACTGCCTGACCAGCGACCGTTGTGACGAGTTCAAGAGCCGCAACTTCGGGGTGAGCTTCATCGACCCGGTGGATCAGTACCTGAAAAGCGATCGGGCGATCAAATACGCGCTGCTGTTCATTGCCCTGACCTTCGCCGGTTTCTTCCTGTTCGAAGTGCTCAAAAGCATGGCCGTGCATCCAATCCAGTACGCGCTGGTGGGTGTGGCGCTGGCGTTTTTCTACCTGCTGTTGCTATCGCTGTCCGAGCACATCGGCTTTGCCCTGGCGTATCTGTTGTCGGCGGGCAGCTGTGTGTTGTTGATCGGGTTTTATGTCTGCCATGTGCTGCGCAGCGTGCGTCACGGCTTGAGTTTTTCGGCGGGACTGGCGGCGTTGTATGGCTTGCTCTATGGCTTGCTCAGTGCCGAGGATTACGCGTTGCTGATGGGTTCGCTGCTGTTGTTCGGGTTGTTAGGTGTGTTCATGGTGCTGACCCGCAAGCTGGACTGGTACGGGATCGGGCAGAAGCCGGCCAAGCCGTTGGCGTTTGATCTCGGGGCTGTGGAATGAGCCGGTCGTTGGGGTTGCGTGAGGATCAGCGGGAAGGGGAAGCGTTGGCGACGCGGATTGCGGTGTTGTTTCCAGTGGATCCGCTGTGGTGCCATCGCAAACAGGCTCGCTCCCACAAGGGATCTCCAGTGAACACAAAATTCGTGCACACAACCGATCAACTGTGGGAGCGAGCCTGCTCGCGAAGAGGCCCTGACAGCCAGTGAAAATCTAAACCTTAGGCATCGTCGCCAGCATCGAAGCCCGCTGACTGACTTCGAAATACCAAGCAGCCAGCTTCGGATTCACCGTGCGCCATTCCAGATCCGGATGGCGCAAATCCAGGTAGCCCAACGCACAGGCGACACTGATCGCCGCCACGTCGAAGTGGCTGGTCAGCTCGGCAATCGCGTCCGCTTCCAGCAATGCCAGGCCACGACGAATTTTCTCGCGCTGGCCGTCGAGCCACTCATCCCAGTGTTTTTCCGGGGCACGCAGGGCGACTTCATAACGAATCAGCACCGCCGCGTCCATGATCCCGTCGGCCAGGGAGGCCAGGGTCAGGCGCCGCCAGCGGGCCGAACCGTCACGCGGGATCAGCGGGTTGCCGACGTGCTGGTGGTCGAGGTAATCGAGGATCACCCGGCTGTCGTGGATGACGCTGCCATCGGCCAGGCGCAGGGCCGGGATTTTACCCAGCGGGTTGTCTTCGTTGAGCATCAGGTCCGGGCTGACCGGTGTGAGCACGCAGTCTTGCAGCGCTACGCGGTCCTGTTGACCGGTTTCGTGCAGCAGCACCATGACTTTGCGAACGAAGGGCGACAACGGGTTGTGGAACAGGGTCATGCTGGGGGCGGACATGGCAGCATCTCGGAGTGGGCAGTGCTGGGCAGCATAGCGCGTGGATCCGGGAGCTCAAACGGTTGGCGCATTTAACTCTGTAGCAGCTGCCGAGCAGCGCGAGGCTGCGTCCGGCTGCGCAGCAGTCGTGCATCCTGCGGCCGAGTTGTTTCAGACAAATCGCGTTTGCCGGACTGCGGCCGCTACGCAGCCGGACGCAGCCGGACGCAGCCTCGCGCTGCTCGACAGCTGCTACAGGAGTTCGCCGATCGATTTGGGTTAGCGGCGTTGCAGCAGGCCGCGCAGGGCGAGGATGGCGGGAATGCCCAGTCCAAGCCAGCTCAAGGCGTCCCACACGCCATCGCCCAGCAACGCGGAAAACAACCCCGCCGCGCTGAGCAGGGCGATGACTGTCGGGGTGGAGAAGACTTTCCAGAAATTCGACTGCCGCGGCCTCATGCTGCACTCTCCGCGTTTTCGAGCACCGGTTTCACCGCCTTGCGCCGCACCACCCAAAGATAAACGCCGCTGCCGAGCACGACGATGGTCAGCCCATCCAACGTCGCCCAGAGGATTTTCATCGGCATGCCGCCGTAATCACCGAAGTGCAGCGGCTGGGACATGCCCATGGCGTCCATGTACCACGGGCGTTCAGCCACGGCGGTGACTTGCAGGGTGCTGGCGTCGATCAGCACCGGTGTCAGCAGGTGCGATGTCAGGTGAGTGCTGCCTTTCATGAACACCGCGTAATGGTGTTCGCTGGAGAAGCGTGTGCCGGGAAAGGCAATGAAGTCCGGCTGCATGCCCGGAGCGACTTCCTTGGCGATGTCGAGCAAGCGGGTCGCGGGCGCCAAATGGGTCAATGGCGGCGCGTCGCGATAGGGCGCGACCATCGCGCTCAAGCTGTCGTTGCGCCACGCGGCAATCAGCAAGTCGGCGCAAGCGCTGATGACGCCGGTGACGCCGACCACCAAGGCCCAGGTCAAGGTCACCACGCCGATCAGGTTATGCAGATCGAGCCAGCGCAGGCGCGTGGATTTGTCCTGGCGCACGGTGGCGAATTTCAATCGGCGCATGAACGGCAGGTACAGCACCGTCCCGGACACAATCGCCACCACGAACAGAATGCCCATGAACGCCAGCAGCAACTTGCCCGGCAGACCGGCAAACATGTCCACGTGCAGACGCAACATGATCATCATGAAGCCGCCGTTGGCCGACGGCATTTCCAGCGCTTCACCGGTGCGGGCGTCGAGCATGAAGGTGTGAGAAGAATTCGGCTCAGTGCCCGCGGTGGCCGCCATGATCGTGATCGCGGCGTTGGGCTCGTCTTCGTCGAAGCCGAAATACTGCATCACTTCGCCGGGGCGATGTTTTTCAGCGGCCAGCACCAACTGCTGCAAATTCAGATGCGGGGCGTCCGCCGGCATCGTCTTCAATTCAGCGGCATCGCCCAGCAAGTGGTCGATCTCGTGATGGAAGATTAATGGCAGGCCGGTCAGTGCGAGCATCAGCAGGAACACGGTGCAGATGAGACTGCTCCAGGTGTGGACGAAGGACCAGCGGCGAATTGTTTTGCTTTTCATTTCATAGCCTTCAGAAATACCAAAGCCGTCCTCGAGGGACGGCTTGGATATCAGGTGTGTCAGATCAAGGCGTTACCACTTGTAGCCGACGCTGGCCATTACGTTGCGACGGTCGCCGTAGTAGCAGTAAAAACCGTCGCAGGTCGAAATGTATTCTTTGTCGAATACGTTGTTGGCATTGACGCTGAGACTCACACCCTTGAGCGTATTGTTCAGGCGGCCCAGGTCGTAATGGACTGCCGCGTCATAGACGGTGTAGGAACTGCTATGGCCGTCTGATGGATCGCGTACGAAGCCCATGCTGCCGATGGCGATATTGTCGGTTTCGCCGATATAGCGCACGCCGAAGCCGATTCCGAAACCATCCAGAACACCGGTATGCCACGTGTAATCAGCCCATGCAGAAGCCTGGTTTTCCGGGGTCAGTGGGAGTGGGCGGTTTTTATCCAGAGGGTCGGTGACTTTAGTCATCTTGCTGTTGGCGTAGGTGTACGCGGCCGTCAATTTCAAGTTCTCGTTGACGTTTCCGGTAGCTTCCAACTCGAACCCGCGCACGTTGGCCTCACCCAGAGGGCGAGATACACCCAGGGTGTCACTGAGCACGATGTCCTTGCGGGTCAGGTCATAGGCCGCTGCGGTGAACAACATGTCGCTGCCCGGAGGCTGGTACTTGATACCGATCTCATATTGTTTGCCAGTGCCTGGACGGAACGCCTCGCCATTGGCACCGCCGGCTTCCGCCTGGAAGGATTCGGCGTAGGAGATGTACGGTGTAAAGCCGGAATCGAACACATAGCTCAGCGCAGCGTTGCCGGTGAAGGCGGTGTCGTCGCGGGTGTCCTTTGCATCGTTCATGTTGTAGAAAGTCGTATCGGTGTGCAGCCAGTCCTGACGGCCGCCCAACGTCAGGCGCCAGCTATCCAGGGCCATCTGGTCCTGGAAGTACAGACCTGTGTCATGGGTCTTCTGGTTGTAATCATTGAACGCGGTATAGCTGACGTTGCTGAAGTCCTGGCCGTAGATCGGGGTGATGATGTTGCTGGGCGGCGCGCTGCCATACAGCCATTTGTAATTGGTGTTGACGCGCTGGTGGTCCAGGCCCAGCAACACGGTGTGCCTGATCGAGCCCGTATCGAAGTCCGCCTGGAAATTGTTATCCACGGCGAACTGGCTGATGTCTTCGTTGACGATGTTGGCACCTCGGGCGAGGGTACCGTCGTCACTCACCGAACCATAAAAACCGCCTGCGGTAATGCCTTGGAAGGACAGGTCGCTCTTGGTGTAGCGCAGGTTCTGACGGTACTGCCAGACATCGTTCATCCGGTGCTCAAAAGCATATCCCAACGCGTAATAGGTCTTGTCGTAGAACTCCCACTCCGGATCACCGAGATTCTTGTGGTACTTCACTTCGCCAGCAGGCGTTGAAAGCTTGGTGCCTTGTAAAGGAAGGAACTGGCTGGTGATGCCTGTGTCGTCACGGTTGAACTGGCTCAGGAACGTCAGCTTGGTATCGGGATCGATGTTCCATGTCAGGCTGGGAGCGATGTTGTAACGCTTGTCATCGTTGTGCTCGATGGCTGTATTGCTGTCTCGCACCACGCCGCTGACACGGTAAAGAAAGCGTCCTTCGTCATCGATGGGGCCGGTGCTGTCGAAGCTGATCTGCTTGCGCTGATAGCTGCCGATCTGCAACTGCACTTCGTTGCTGGCAATGTCTTCGGGGCGGCGGCTGACCATATCGATCAAGCCACCAGGAGGCGTCTGGCCATAGACCGACGATGCCGGGCCACGCAACAATGCCACACGCTCCAGATCCCAGGTTTCCATCTTCGGCATGGCATAGGTGCCCTTGGGCAGGGGCAGTCCATCAAGGAATTGGGTGGGCTCAAATCCACGAACCTTCAACCACTCGGCGCGGCTATCGCTGCCGTAGCTGCTGGCTACGACGCCGGGCATGTAACGGACTGCGTCATCCAGGTTTTGCACGGCGCGGTCTTGCATCTGTTCACGGGTGGCAACAGAAATTGACCGCGGTGCCTCCGCCAGCGCCGTATCGGTTTTAGTCCCTGCTGCCGTACGTTTTGCGAGGTAGCCTTGTACTGGACCCCAAGCGCTCTCGGTGTTTTCCGCGCCGATCACGCTGGTCGCCGGCAGAGCCATCACACCCTCGGGCACGGCCACCAGGCTGAAGGTGCCAGTGCTGCTTTGTTCCAGTTGCAGACCGGTGCCGCGCAAGGCTTCGCGCAGGGCGCCGGCAGCGTCGAACTGGCCGTTGACCGGTGCCGAGGTCTTGCCTGCCGCCAGTGAAGGATTCAACGACAGCGCCAGACCCGCCTGGCTGGCGATCTGGTTCAGAGTGTTGGCCAATGCCGCGGCCGGCAGGTTGTAGGCGCGAACGCTGGATGCCTGTTCAGCGGCCATCAGCTGACTGCTGGCCAGAGGGGCACTAAGGGCAATGGCAATCGCCAGCAAACTGGGGCGCAACACGGTGTCGAGCGAACGGGACATACAGCGGCTCCTGAATGGAAATATTTCTCAATTGCCTAGGTGCCGGACGAGAATTCAAAAGTGATAGGGCTGATTGAAAATAATTTCGATTCAGTAAACCAGTCGCTAAGGGGGGATCGTTCCCACGCTCTGCGCGGGAATGCCTCAATGGACGCTCTGCGTCCGCTTCGGCATGTGACGCGGAGCGTCACGGGCTGCATTCCCACGCATAGCGTGGGAACGATCATTTAGCGTCAGTCTTCGCCGCGACCGTCACCCACCACGGCGTGTGCTGTTCGATCTGCACCGGCAGGGTCGGCAGCAGGGCGCTCAGGGCCAGATCGGTGTCGTGCAGCGGGAAGCTGCCGGTGATGCGCAGGTCGGCGATTTCTGGCGCAACGCCAAGATGCCCGCGTCGATAACGACCGAGTTCCCGCACCAGGTCTTCCAGTCGTGTGTTGTCCACCACCAGCATGCCGCGGGTCCAGGCATCGGCGTCGAGGTTGAGCGCGACAATCGGCCCTAGGCCATTGCTGCGCATCAGGACTTGCTGGCCTTCACGCAGAATCTGCTCTTCCGGGCTCGACTCGGGGTGAGCCGCCACCGCTGATTTCAGCACGCTCAGGCGTGTACCTTGTTCTTCACGCTTGACCAGGAACCTTGTTCCCAGTGCGCGCATGCTGCCTTCGCGGGTTTCGACGATGAACGGCCGGGCATCGCCATGGCCGGTTTCGACGAGAATTTCGCCTTCCTGGAGGATGATCAGCCGTTGTTTTTCATCGAAGCGCACATCCACGGCACTGTGGGTGTTGAGGTTGATCAGCGTGCCGTCGGTCAGGCGCAGGGTGCGTTGCTCACCCGTGGCGGTGCGCTGGTCGGCCAGCCAGTAGTCGATCGGCAGATAACGATCGCCGGCGAACAACGCCAACCCGATCACCGCCACGATGCTGGCCACGCCGCTGCCGAGTTTGCGCACCCGCCGGCGAATGCTTTCGCGCGATTGCAGTAACGCGGTGCGTGCCGGGCCACTGGCGACGCTGAAGCGCTGGTCGAGCATGCCCAGTTGGCGCCAGGCCCGCGCATGTTCTTCGTGGGCGGCGTGCCATTTGGCGAACTCTTCGCGCTCCACCGGGTTGCCGGAATCCAGGGACAACTGCCAGGCAATCGCGGCATCCAGCACCTGCGCCGAGACGGGTTTCGAACTGACCGGACTCATACCGGCTCACCGTACAGCGCGATGTAGCACTGACGAATGCCCTGGGCCAGATACTGGCGCACCCGCGGTACCGACACGCCCAGGCGCTCGGCGATTTCGGCGTGGCCGAGGCCATCGAGACGGTTATAGAGAAACGCCGCCCGGGCTTTGCTTGAGAGCTTGCCGAGCAGGCGGTCGATGGCTTTGAGGTCTTCGAGGATCAGTTGCTGTTCCTCCACCGACGGTTGTTCACCGGCGGGGATCAGCATCAGTTCGGTGAGGTAGGCCTGTTCCAGCGCGGCGCGGCGGAAATAGTCGAACAGCAGCCCCTTGGCAATCGCCACCAGAAACGCGCGAGGTTCACGCGGCTCCTTCAGTTCTTCACGACCCAGCAAACGTACGAAAGTGTCCTGACTCAGGTCTTCGGCCCGTTGCGGACAGGCCACATTGCGTCGTAGCCAGGCCAACAGCCAACCGCGATGGTCGCGATACAACGCACCAACGAGCTCACTTTGAGGGCTTTGGACTGACGACACGCAGCATCACCGATTGGGAAGTGTTAAGTAACGAGAATTGTTCGCGATTGTGGCAGAGGCGGGGGAGGTAAGCAATTGGCGCTGGTCGGGTGGATTTAGTGGCGTGTTTTCAATTGAACCGCGTCATCGTTCATCGCGGGCAAGCCACGCTCCCACAGGTCTTATGTCGTTCACGAAATTGGCGAACGACACAAAACCTTGTGGGAGCGGGCTTGCCCGCGATGGCGGCAGAACAGGCGCCAGAGATTTAGAAGGAAGGCGCTCGCTGTCTGCGTTTCCACTGACTCAACCGCTGCTGCAGATTCAACGGGCTATGGATCTGCAACTGCCGCGCCCGACTGAACAAAATCAACGCCAACTCAGCGGTGGCCAACGCATCGGCACTGGCATTGTGACGCTCGAACACTTCCAGTTTGAACCAGTCGATCCACTGATCCAGCCCGGCATCGCGAATGTGCGCCTGAGGGCAAAGCAGCGGCGCGATATCAGCCACATCCAGAAACGGATGCTGCAACTTGTAGCCCAGATGGTCTTTCAGCGCGCGCCCGAGCATGTGCTGATCGAACGGCGCATGAAACGCCAGCACCGGGCTTTCGCCGACGAATTCCATGAACTCGAGCAGGGCCTGAGCCGGATCACTGCCCGCGGCAATCGCACTTGGCCCCAGGCCATGGATCAACACACTGGGCGCCAACTTCATGTCGGCGCATTGCAACGTGCGTTCGAACTGCTGGCTGAAGTCGATCGCCCCGTCCTCGATCACCACCGCGCCGATGGACAACACTCGATCCTTGTTCAGGTTCAGCCCGGTGGTTTCCAGGTCGAGCACCACCCAGCGTTGTTCGCGCAGGCTGCATTCGCCCAGCTCTGCCGCCGAGGGCAAGCGTTGCAGGCGTTGTTGAAGGTCGCAGGGAAGGCTGGGACCTGCCGGACGCAGCCATGAAAACAGGCTCATAGCTGATACCTCAAGGCCAGGCTGCTTTGCAGGCGTTGGGCCTGGCGCAGGGATTCACGCAGGATCCGTCGATCCAGATGATTGAGGCTGTCCGGATCGACCCGGTTGGAGTAGGGCAAGTTCTCCCGAGTCTGTAGCTGATGTTGCTGCATGCGGGTTTGCTGGATGAAGTGATAGGCCTCTTCATACGCCGCACCGTCCAGCCGTTCGATGACTTCTTTGTCCACCAGTTGGCGAAAGCGCTCCAGCGTGTTGTTCACCTCGATGCCATGGGCCAGGGCGAGCAGTCGGGCACCGTCGACAAACGGCGTCAGTCCCTGGACTTTCAAATCAAGGGTGGCTTTCTCACCATTCTTGCGAGCCAGTACGAACTCACGGAAACGTCCTACGGGCGGACGGTTGCGCAGGGCGTTCTCGGCCATCATTCGCTGGAACAGGCGGTTGTCATTCACCTGATCGAGAATGCCCTGACGCAGCTGCTCGCAGCCTTGCTCGTCGCCCCAGACCACCCGCAAGTCGAAATAAATGCTCGAACCCAACAGGTTCTCCGGTGTGGCTTCGCGGATAAACGCGGCAAAACGTCGGGACCATTCGGCCCGGGACAGGCACAGCTCAGGGTTGCCGGCCATGATGTTGCCCTTGCACAGGGTGAAACCGCAGAGCGCCAGGCTCTGGTTGATCTGCTGGGCGATGGGCAGCAATTTGCCGCGGATCTCGGCGGCGTGGGCCGCGTCCCGTGCTTCGAACAGAATGCCGTTGTCCTGATCGGTGTGCAGCGTCTGTTCGCGGCGACCTTCGCTACCGAAGCACAGCCAACTGAACGCAATGCCGGGGTCGCCTTTCTCGGCGAGGGTCAGTTCGATCACCCGGCATACAGTGTGGTCATTGAGCAGGGTGATGATGTGCGTGATCTGGGTTGAAGAAGCGCCGTGGGCCAGCATGCGCTCCACCAGTTGACCGATCTCGCCGCGCATCGCGACCAGGTTTTCCACTTTCTGGGCGCTGCGGATGGTCCGCGCCAGATGCACCAGATCGACCCGTTGCAGGGAAAACAGATCACGTTCCGAAACCACGCCGCACAGGCGATGATCTTTCACCAGGCAGACGTGGGCGATGTGCCGCTCGGTCATGGCAATTGCCGCATCGAAGGCGCTGTGGTCCGGCGACAGGAAAAACGGCGCCCGGGTCATGTGGCGCTCGATGGCTTCGTTGAAATCGTCAGTGCCGTCGGCCACCACATGACGCAAGTCGCGCAGGGTGAAAATCCCCAACGGCGCTTTATCTTCGTCGACCACCACAATGCTGCCGACCTGCTGCTCATGCATCAGGGTCACGGCTTCACGCAGTGGCGTAGTCGGGCTGCAGGTCACCGGATGGCGCATGGCCAATTCGCCCAGGCGGGTGTTGAGCGAGTACTGGGTGCCGAGGGTTTCCACGGCTTTTTGCTGGACTTGCTGGTTGACCTGATCCAGCAGGCTGCTCACGCCGCGTAGGGCAAAGTCGCGAAATGCGTTGGAAAGCGCGAACAGTTTGATGAACGCCAGCTTGTTCAGCTGTAGGCAAAAGGTGTCTTCGGAGGCCAGATGTTCGGTGCGCGTCGCGCGCTCACCCAGCAGCGCGGCGAGGGGGAAACACTCGCCGGTGGTGATTTCGAAGGTGGTTTCGGTGCCGCCCTTGGCCGTATGCGGGCGTTCACCCACGACGCGGCCTTGCTTGACGATGTAGAAATGCTCGACCGGGCCGTCGGCGGGCTTGAGGATGCTCTCGCCAGGCGCATAAAAACGCAGTTGGCACTGCTCGACCAGGTACGCCAGGTGAGCGTGTTCCATTTGATTGAAGGGCGGGAAGCGCTGAAGGAACTGCAAAGTGCCCTGGATGTTCTGCAACACCGCGGTTTTCCCTGCCTGTGTGAAGGCATCCTCTTTACTCATAACCATTACCGCAGTCTTTTGATTGTTGTTGTCGGATGACTCAGCCATGGTCGGCCCCTGCGCGCGGGGTGCCCATTGGACGTAAGTCTAGGTAGGACGTGAAGCTGTAGGTATTTGGGAAATGTCTGACGCAACTGTGCGAAAAACCTCCTACATTGGCTATAGGAAATTTTTCCGACGAAGTGCACATTGAAGGCCTGCTTAGCGATGTCTGACGGATGTGCTAGGGAATAGAAATGAAATCGTAGAGTAAGCCATGTCCGACCACGATATTTTGAGTGACGCCGAGCGCGAGGCGCTGAGTGCCCTCATGCTGGAACCTGCCCTGCCGACGCAAAGGGTATTGATCGTTGACGATGATAGAGACGCGCGGGAGTTGTTGTCGCAGATTCTGGAACTCGGTGGGGTTCGATGCATTACCGCAGCAAGTGGCGAAACTGCACTCAAGATGTTGGTTGATGAAGCTGAACTGAAAAAGCTTTCAATCGGTTTGATGATCACTGACTTACGCATGGGCAATGTCGATGGCCTGGATCTGATCCGTCAGGTACGTGAGTCGGTGCGGGCGGCGTTGCCGATCATCATTGTCTCCGGCGACGCCGATGTGAAAGACGCCATCGAAGCGATGCATTTGAGTGTGGTGGATTTTCTGCTCAAGCCTATCGATACCGACAAGCTGTTGGCGCTGGTCAAGCATGAGTTGGGAATGGATGTGTAGGTGATCGTTCCCAAACAAAAATGCCCTGATCTTTCGATCAGGGCATTTTTTTGTCCGGCGTCAGCGCTTAGTTACAGGCCATTGGCAGCCTTGAACTCGCGGCGACGACGGTGCAGGACCGGCTCGGTGTAGCCGTTCGGCTGCTTCGTGCCTTCGACCACCAGTTCGACCGCCGCCTGGAAGGCGATGTTGCTGTCGAAGTTCGGGGCCAGCGGACGGTACAGCGGGTCATTGGCGTTCTGACGGTCAACCACTGGCGCCATGCGCTTGAGGCTTTCCATGACCTGATCTTCGGTGACGATGCCGTGACGCAGCCAGTTGGCGATGTGCTGGCTGGAAATTCGCAGCGTCGCACGGTCTTCCATCAGGCCGACGTCATTGATGTCCGGCACTTTCGAACAGCCCACGCCCTGGTCGATCCAGCGCACCACATAACCGAGAATGCCCTGGGCGTTGTTGTCCAGTTCGTTCTTGATCTGCTCTGCAGTCCAGTCCGGATTGACGGCCAGCGGGATGGTCAGGATGTCATCCACCGAAGCGCGCGCACGTTTGGCCAGCTCAGCCTGACGGGCGAACACATCGACCTTGTGGTAATGCAGCGCGTGCAGCGCGGCAGCGGTCGGCGATGGAACCCAGGCAGTGTTGGCACCGGCCATCGGGTGAGCGATTTTCTGTTCGAGCATCGCAGCCATCAGGTCCGGCATTGCCCACATGCCTTTACCGATCTGGGCGCGACCTTGCAGGCCGGTGCTCAAACCGATATCGACGTTCCAGTTTTCGTAAGCGCCGATCCACTTCTCGGCCTTCATGTCCGCCTTGCGCACCATCGGGCCGGCTTCCATGGAAGTGTGGATTTCATCGCCGGTACGGTCGAGGAAACCGGTGTTGATGAACACTACACGTTCGCTGGCAGCCTTGATGCAGGCCTTGAGGTTGACCGTGGTACGGCGTTCCTCGTCCATGATCCCGACTTTCAGCGTGTTACGTGGCAAGCCGAGCACTTCTTCGATGCGACCGAACAGCTCGTTGGTGAACGCCGCTTCTTCCGGGCCGTGCATCTTCGGTTTCACGATGTAGACCGAGCCGGTACGGCTGTTCTTGCGCGAGTTGTTGCCGTTGAGGCTGTGGATCGCTGCGAGGCTGGTGACCAGGCCGTCGAGGATGCCTTCCGGCACTTCGTTGCCGTCTTTATCGAGGATCGCGTCGATGGTCATCAGGTGACCGACGTTGCGCACGAACAGCAGCGAACGACCATGCAGGCTCAGTTCCTTACCATCGACACCGGTATAAGTGCGGTCGGCGTTCATGGTGCGGGTAAAGGTCTGACCGCCCTTGGAGACTTCTTCCGACAGATCGCCCTTCATCAGGCCGAGCCAGTTGCGGTAGATCACCACTTTGTCATCGGCATCGACGGCGGCGACGGAGTCTTCGCAGTCCATGATGGTGGTCAGTGCGGCTTCCATCAGGATGTCTTTGAGGCCGGCAGCGTCGGTCTGGCCGACCGGGGTGCTGGCGTCGACCTGGATTTCGAAATGCAGGCCGTTGTTTTTCAGCAGGATCGCGGTCGGTGCGGCTGTATCGCCGTGGAAACCGATCAGCTGTGCATCGTTGCGCAGGCCGGTATTGCTGCCGCCTTTAAGGGCGACCACCAGTTTGCCGTCAACGATCTTGTAGCCGGTGGAATCGACGTGAGAGCCAGCAGCCAATGGCGCCGCTTCGTCGAGGAAGGCGCGGGCGAAGGCGATGACCTTGTCGCCGCGAACCTTGTTGTAGCCTTTGCCTTTTTCCGCGCCGTCAGCTTCGCTGATGGCATCGGTGCCGTAGAGCGCGTCATACAGCGAACCCCAACGGGCGTTCGAGGCATTGAGCGCGAAACGGGCGTTCATCACCGGAACCACCAGCTGTGGACCGGCCATGCGGGCGATTTCGTCATCGACGTTTTGCGTCGTTGCCTGGAAATCAGCCGCTTCTGGCAGCAGATAACCGATGTCTTGCAGGAAGGCTTTGTAGGCCACCGCATCGTGCGCAACACCTGCACGAGCCTGGTGCCAGGCATCGATACGAGCCTGGATATCATCGCGTTTGGCGAGTAGGGCTTTGTTCTTCGGCGCCAGGTCATGAATGACCTTGTCGGCACCGGCCCAGAACTTATCGGCGGTGAGGCCGGTACCGGGAATGGCTTCGTTGTTCACGAAGTCGAACAGGACTTTGGCGACCTGCAGGCCACCGACTTGAACGTGTTCAGTCATTGCTTGCCTCACTCTGCTCAGCTATTTCGCTTTTCAGCTCTTCAATTTAACAATGAAGCCTCTGGCATTTAAACCACAAACCTGTTGACCAGTACATGCCATTGCGGGCGGCTGGGTTATGACCAATCAATGGCGTTGAGGCCATGCTGACGGGGCTTTCAGGTTGTGGCTGCACCTGCGGCAGACATCGATCCAGCGTTATGTAGTGCGCGCTGCGGCATACTACATGATGAATTGCGCTTGTGAAAATTAGACTAAATACGTCGTTCTGCGACGCCATGACGCATTGCGGTCACGTCGGGGAACGGGATGTTCTCAAAAAACTATTGGATTGTTCCAGTTAAATATAAAAACTTGTACACATAATCTTCATTGCCCTGCTATGGGGCCTTGCTTTTGTGGCGAGGGAGCTTGCTCCCGCTCGGCTGCGCAGCAGTCGCAAAATCAGCGAAAGCGGTCCGTCTGGGCTATTCAGGGGGCCGCTTCGCGCCCCAGCGGGAGCAAGCTCCCTCGCCACAAAAAAGTAGTGCCGGGCTGATTCCGGTCCCTTGCCTATACTTGCTTTTCTATAACAAAAGTCATGACAAGAGGGCTGCGCCATGGACCACCTCGTACTCACTGTTTTCGCTCCGGACAAGCCTGGGCAGGTCGAGCGCATTGCCCAATGCATCGCCGAGCACGGCGGTAACTGGCTGGAGAGCCGCATGTCGCGCATGGCCGGGCAGTTCGCCGGGATTCTTCGCGTGGGCGTGCCGGCCGAGGCCTACGATGAATTGGTCGATGCCCTACAGGCGTTGTCCGCCCACGGCATTCGTGTACTGATTGCCGAAAGCGGCATCGAGCAATCCTGCACCTGGAAACCCATAGCCATGGAATTGGTGGGCAATGACCGCCCGGGGATCGTCCGCGACATCACGCGTTTACTGAGTGAACAGGGGGTGAACCTGGAGCGTCTGGTGACCGAAGTACGTCCGGCGCCGATGAGCAGCGAGCCTTTGTTCCACGCCGAAGCGATTCTCGCCGTGCCGCTGACGTTGTCCCTTGACGTGCTGCAATCGCGCCTGGAAACCCTGGCGGATGATTTGATGGTCGAATTGGTGCTGCGCAGCGAACCCTGAACAGGTTATCCAAGTTATACGTGCACCTGCCTGTGGATAACCTGTAGAGACCATCCTCCAGGCCACGTCGGCCGGGCTTCTTCAGGATTTGATCAAAAAACCAGCAGTTTCAGTGACTTGCGCACAAACGCCGGGGATCACGTTGTGGATAACCTTGGGAAGGATCGATGCAGGCCACGGTAGCCGTGGCCTGTAGAGGTTTGTGTGTTTTTTGATCAGCGGCGACGACGCATACTTATCCACGCGTCGACGCTGTAAATCGCCAGGCCCGCCCAGATAAAGATGAACGCAACCAGTGTGCTCGACGACAAATGCTCGCCAAACAGCAGCACGGCTTGCAACAGCACCAGCGTCGGCGCCAGGTACTGGAGAAAGCCCAGCGTCGTGTAGGGCAAATGCCGTGCGGCGGCGTTGAAACACACCAGCGGCACCAGCGTCACCGGACCCGCGGCCACCAGCCACCAGGCTTCAGACGTAGTCCAGAACTCGGGCTGAGCGCTGGTGGCCGTCTGATTGAAAAGCAGCCAGGCAATCGCAATCGGCACCAGCATCCAGGTTTCCACCACCAGACCCGGCAGCGCCTTGACCGGTGCCTGCTTGCGGATCAATCCGTAGAAACCGAAGGTCAGTGCCAGCACCAACGACACCCACGGCAGACTGCCAACTTGCCAGACCTGCTGGGCGACGCCGACCGCCGCCAGGCCAACCGCCAGCCATTGCATGCGCCGCAGTCGTTCGCCAAGGATCAACATGCCCAGCAGCACGTTCACCAGCGGGTTGATGTAGTAACCGAGACTGGCTTCGAGCATGCGCCCGTTGTTCACCGACCAGACGTAGGTCAGCCAGTTGGCCGCGATCAGCGTGCCGCTCAGGGCCAGGATCGCCAGGCGTTTCGGGTTGTCACGCAACTCGCGCCACCAGCCCGGATGTTTCCACACCAGCAGCAGCAAGGCGCCGAACAGCGCGGACCAGAGCACGCGGTGGATGATGATCTCCACGGCGGGCACGCTGGCGATGGCTTTGAAGTAGATCGGGAACAGGCCCCAGATGATGTAGGCACTCAGGCCCAGAATGTACCCGCGACGCGGGTTGGCGGCTTGCATGCAGAATCCTTGCTTAGGCAGCTAACAAAGAGGGGATTGTAAGGAGAATTGTCTACGGATGTCCTACCTGATTAGGTTGGTTATTTGTGAACACAAACAACTGTGGGAGCGAGCCTGCTCGCGAAAGCGGTAGTTCATTCAGCATCACTGTTGAATGTGAAACCGTATTCGCGAGCAAGCCCGCTCCCACATGGGGATTTGTGTTCGTCAGAAGAGCTTCAACGGTTCTTCGTTGAGCGCAGCCAGTTGTTCGCGCAAGGCCAACACCTGGTCGCCCCAATACCGTTCACTGCCGAACCACGGAAAACTGTGCGGGAACGCCGGGTCGTCCCAGCGGCGGGCGAGCCAGGCGCTGTAGTGCATCAGGCGCAGGGCGCGCAGCGGTTCGATCAGCGCCAGTTCCCGCGGATCGAAGTCGTGGAACTCACTATAGCCGTCCATCAATTCCGACAACTGACCGAGACATTCCTGACGGTCACCCGCCAGCATCATCCAGATGTCCTGCACCGCAGGGCCCATGCGGCAGTCGTCGAGGTCGACGATGTGGAACATCTCGTCGCGGCACATCATGTTGCCGGGATGGCAGTCGCCGTGCATGCGGATGTTCTTGTGCGGCGTTGCCTTGTAGACCTCTTCCACCCGCTTGAGCAGGTCGCGGGCGACGGACTCGTAGGCTGGCAGCAGGCTTTTGGGTACGAAATTGCCTTCGAGCAATGTGGTCAGCGAGTCATGACCGAAGTTTTTCACACCCAGCGCTTCGCGGTGTTCGAACGGTTTGGTAGAGCCGACCGCGTGCAGGCGACCGAGCAGTTGCCCCAGTCGATACAGCTGATCGAGATTGCCCGGCTCCGGCGCACGGCCACCGCGGCGGGGGAACAGGGTGAAACGAAACCCTGCGTGTTCATGCAGGCTGGCACCGTTGTGAATCATCGGCGCGACCACCGGTACGTCGCATTCGGCGAGTTCGAAGGTGAATTGGTGCTCTTCGAGAATCGCTTCGTTGGTCCAGCGTTGTGGGCGGTAGAACTTGGCGATCAGCGGCTCGGAGTCTTCGATACCGACCTGATAGACACGGTTCTCGTAGCTGTTGAGCGCCAGAATGCGCGCGTCACTGAGAAAGCCGATGCTTTCGACGGCATCGAGCACGAGGTCTGGGGTGAGGGTTGCAAACGGGTGGGCCATGCTGACTCCTGCGCGCAGCAGGCTGCCGCGTCCGGCCAAGCATGGTAGCGCAGACGGGGCTTCTTTAGGGGGATCGTTCCCATGGGATCGTTCCCACGCTCTGCGTGGGAATGCCTCACCGGACGCAGAGCGTCCGTTTCTGGGACGCAGAGCGTCCCGGGCTGCATTCCCACGCGGAGCATGGGAACGATCACCAGGGTGGGACTTTTATCAGGCGCCGACGATGCCGCCATCTTCCCGTGAAATCGCCATCACCGAAGACCGCGGTTTGCCGTTCGGCAAATGCTCAGGGAACGTCGACCCACCGTTTTCCCCCGGATGCTGAATCCCGACAAACAAGGTCTTCTGATCCGGCGAAAAGCTGATCCCCGTCACCTCGCAGCCCACTGGCCCGACCATGAAGCGGCGGATCTCCCCGGTGACCGGGTCAGCGCAGAGCATCTGGTTATTGCCCATGCCCGCGAAGTCGCCGGCGTTGCTCGAATCGCCATCGGTCAGAATCCATAACCGCCCAGCCTTGTCGAAACCCAAGCCGTCCGGGCTGTTGAACATGTTCTGCGGTGTGATGTTCGATGAACCGCCCTTCGGCGTGCCGGCGTGAACGCCCGGGTTGCCGGCGACCACAAACAGATCCCAGGCAAAGCTTTTCGAGCCGTGATCGTCACGGTCAGTGCGCCAGCGCAAAATCTGCCCGTAGACGTTTTTCTCGCGCGGGTTTGGCCCGTTCACCGGTTGCCCGTCCTCGCCACGCTTGGCGTTGTTGGTCAGCGTGCAATAGACCTGGCCATCCTTGGGGCTGACGACGATCCATTCCGGGCGGTCCATGCGTGTAGCTTTGACCACGCTGGCGGCGAGGCGGGCGTGAATCAACACCTCGGCCTGATCGGCGAAACCGCTGCTGGCGTCGATGCCGTTTTTGCCGTGGGTCAGTTCGATCCATTCGCCCTGGCCTTTCGGGTGATCGGCATTGCCGTCGCCCGCGTCGAAGCGCGCCACGTACAAGGTGCCGTGGTCCAGCAGGTCGCGGTTGGCCTTGGGGTTTTTGTGGTTGACCTTGTCGCGGCTGACAAATTTGTAGATGAACTCGCCGCGCTCATCGTCGCCCATGTACACCACGGCGTGACCGTCACTGGTTTCGGCCAGGGCGGCGTTTTCATGTTTGAAGCGGCCCAGCGCGGTGCGTTTGACTGGCGTCGATTGCGGATCGAACGGGTCGATTTCCACAACCCAGCCGTGACGGTTGAGTTCGTTGGGGTTTTTCGCCAGGTCGAAACGCTCGTCGTGTTGATGCCAGTTGATCTCTTTACTGGCCGCTACTGCGCCGTAGCGTTTTTGCGCGGCGTCGAACTTCTGTTCGGCATTGCTGCTGCCGAAGCAGTCGGTGAAGTTTTCTTCGCAGGTCAGATACGTGCCCCACGGCGTCTTGCCGTTGGCGCAGTTCTGGAAGGTGCCAAGGACGTTTTTGCCGTGCGGATCAGCGCTGGTTTTCAGCAGCGCGTGGCCGGCGGCCGGACCGCTCAGGTTGATCGGCGCGTTGCCGTGAATGCGCCGGTTGTAGCGCGAACCCTGGACGAAATGCCACTGGCCGTTCTTGCTCTGCACTTCGATCACCGACACGCCTTCACAGGCCAGAGCCTTGCGCACGTCAGCAGCCGACTGCGGCATGCCGCCGTGTGGATAGAGGTAGCGATAGTTGGTGTATTCGTTGTTGATCGCCATCAGCGCCCGGTTGTTGTCGTCGGGAAATTCGAACAGGCTCATGCCGTCGTTGTTGTCGCCGAACTGGACTTCCTGATGCTCGGCCGTGCCGTTGCCGCTTGGGTCGAATGCCGGACCGTTCTTCTGCAGGGGTTGGCCCCAACTGATCAATACCGAAGATTTGTAACCTGGCGGCAGGGTGATGGCGTCGCTGGTGGTGGCGGGAATACTGGCAAAACCCAACAGTTTGCTGGAACCGGCGCTGACGCTGGCGGCCAGCACGCTGCGGCTCAGCAGGTTGCCGCCCAGGAACATCGCTGCACCGCAAAGGGCGCCGGCGCTGATGAAGCCTCGACGGCTAAGGCCGACCATGTTCTCGAGGTCGGTGGATTGGTTGTCTTCTAATAGGCTCACATCAGGCTCCCTGCTGGTTTTTGCAGTCACCTTAATGAGCGTTAATGACACTTGTGTTTCAAAGCGGTGTACCGAGCAAAACGTTGGATGGCGCGAACTGCACCCGCACCGGTTTATCGGCGGCCAGATCGAGGGTTCTCAAGTGCAGCGGTTCGGCCAGTGCGCAGAGTGTCTGGCCATTGGACAAGCCGATGCGCACTTCGCTGGGGCCGTCCTCGGCGTCGAGAATTACTTCGATGATGCCTTTCAGGCAGTTGTTGCCGGGTGTTGCCACTTGATCGATGCCCAGCAACTCCAGCCAACCGGCCTTGATCAGTGCAACCACTTCGGTGCCGGTTTCCAGCTCCAGGCGCAGGGTGCTGTCGTGAGTGATCTGCGCATCAATGCTCAAGCCTTCGGCCAATTCAAGACGAATACGGTCGTTGTGCCCTTGGTTATCAATCGCCGCTACCTTGCCATGCAGTTGATTGCGCGCGCTGGTTCTGAGCATCAGTCGGCCGAGCAGGTCGAGATCGCTGGCATCCTCGGCGGCTTCCAGCACCTGAGCCTGCAAGGCTTGCAGCTTTTGATACAGGCGCAATACGCGCTCGCCTTCGCTGGAGAGTTTGGCGCCACCGCCGCCCTTGCCGCCGACACTGCGCTCCACCAACGGCTTTTGCGCGAGGTTGTTCAGCTCGTCGATGGCGTCCCAGGCCGCTTTGTAACTCAGCCCCGCGCTTTTCGCGGCGCGGGTGATCGAGCCCTGTTCGGCGATGTGTTGCAGCAACGCGATGCGTTGCGGGCGACGGACAATGTGCTGCGACAACAACGTAGGCAAGGACATGGCAGGGCGCTTTGGGCTGGGGCGATGGAAAGGACGTTGGCGGCTGGGAGCCCGGGAGTCAAGTCGGGTCATATCCTTGTAGGAGTGAGCCTGCTCACGATGAGGTCATCAACTTCACCATAGATGTGACGGATCGACCGTCATCGCGAGCAGGCTCGTTCCTACCTTGAATGCCACTGAATCAGGGCGCATCGCCGGGTTTGGGTGTGCGGGCCAGACAATAGACGTCAACCCGGGCGGCGCCGGCGTCCATCAGCAGGCGAGCCAGGGCTTGGGCCGTGGCGCCGGTGGTCAACACATCGTCCACTAACGCTAGATGACGACCCTTGATACACGCATCGGGCGTCAGGGCGAAGGCGTTGCGCAGGTTCTTTTTGCGGGCCTCGGCATTCAGGTCCTGTTGAGCGCTGGTGTCCTGAATCCTCAGCAACAACGTTTCATCGCACGGAATGTCGAGGCTGGTACTGAGCCAGCGGGCGAGCATCGCGGCCTGGTTGAAACCCCGTTTACGCAGGCGTTTGGCGGCCAGCGGAACCGGGATGAGCGCATGGGGTCGATTCAGGTCTTCATCGAAGCGATGTTGCAGGAACTGAGCGAGAAGTTCGGCGAGCAGGCGACCAAACGGCCACTTCGCAGCGTGTTTGAAGCGTGTGATCAACGTGTCCACCGGAAAGCTGTAAGTCCAGGGCGTGGCGACCCGTTCAAAAGCTGGCGTTTGTTTCAGGCATTGGCCGCAGGTCAGGCCAGCGGTGGGCAACGGCAGGGCGCAGGTTTGGCATTGATCGCCCAGCCAAGGCAACTCCGTTTCACAGGCCATGCAGAGGGGTGTGCATTCATCGGCGGGTTCTGCGCAAAGCAAACAGGTCTGGTTGTTTTTTAACCAGATGTAAACCGGTCCCTCGTATCGTGGTTGACAGCGCATGAGTCTTCCTTAAATATGCCGAACATCCGTGTCGCGTCTGTGGGTATTCCATTCCCCCAGCCGCTTGCCAAGCATAAAACAAAGGAAACGCCCATGAGCGCCAGCACCACTGCCACCCTGCGTCATGACTGGTCTTTGGCCGAAGTCAAAGCACTCTTCGTTCAGCCATTCAATGACCTGTTGTTCCAGGCGCAGACGGTGCATCGCGCGCATTTCGACGCCAATCGGGTCCAGGTGTCGACGCTGCTGTCGATCAAAACCGGTGCCTGCCCGGAAGATTGCAAATATTGTCCGCAGTCCGGTCACTACAACACCGGCCTGGAAAAAGAAAAGCTGATGGAAGTGCAGAAGGTCCTCGAAGAGGCCGCTCGCGCCAAGGCCATCGGTTCGACCCGTTTCTGCATGGGCGCGGCGTGGAAACATCCGTCGGCCAAAGACATGCCTTACGTGCTGGAAATGGTCAAAGGCGTGAAAGCCATGGGCCTGGAAACCTGCATGACCCTCGGTCGTCTCGATCAGGACCAGACAGTCGCCCTGGCAGACGCCGGCCTCGATTACTACAACCACAACCTCGATACCTCGCCGGAGTTCTACGGCAGCATCATCACCACCCGCACTTACAGCGAGCGCCTGCAAACGCTGGCTTACGTGCGTGAATCCGGGATGAAGATCTGCTCCGGCGGCATCCTCGGCATGGGCGAGTCGCTTGATGATCGCGCCAATCTGCTGATCCAGCTGGCCAACCTGCCAGAGCATCCTGAGTCGGTGCCGATCAACATGTTGGTGAAAGTCGCCGGTACGCCGCTGGAAAATGCTGACGATATCGACCCGTTCGACTTCATCCGCATGCTGGCTGTCGCCCGTATCCTGATGCCGCAATCCCACGTGCGCCTGTCCGCCGGCCGCGAAGCGATGAACGAGCAGATGCAGGCCCTGGCGTTCTTTGCTGGCGCGAATTCGATTTTCTACGGTGAAAAACTGCTGACCACCGCCAACCCGCAAGCCGACAAGGACATGCAACTGTTCTCGCGCCTGGGCATCCTGCCGGAAGCGCGCGAAGAACACGCGGACGAAGTCCATCAGGCGGCGATCGAACAAGCGCTGGTTGAGCAGAAGAGCAGCGAGCAGTTCTATAACGCTGCCGTCTGAAGCCTCCACGGATCTTTCTGAAGGAATGCAAAACCCTGTGGGAGCGGGCTTGCCCGCGATGACGGACTGACATTCAACATTGATGTCGACTGGACCGACGCCATCGCGGGCAAGCCCGCTCCCACAGGGGACATGTGTCATTTGATAGTCGAGGCCTGCATGTCTTTCGATCTCGCCGCACGCCTTGCTGCCCGTCGTGCCGAAAATCTCTACCGCCAACGCCCATTGCTCGAAAGCCCCCAAGGCCCGGAAGTAGTGGTCGATGGTCAGCCGTTGCTGGCGTTCTGTAACAACGACTACCTGGGCCTGGCCAATCACCCGCAAGTGATCGAAGCCTGGCGCGCCGGAGCGACCCGATGGGGCGTTGGCGGCGGGGCGTCGCATCTGGTGATCGGCCACAGCAGTCCGCATCACGCACTGGAAGAAGCCCTCGCCGAGTTCACCGGTCGCCCGCGCGCGCTGTTGTTCACCACCGGTTACATGGCCAACCTTGGCGCGGTCACCGCGCTGGTCGGGCAGGGCGATACGGTGCTGGAAGACCGGCTCAATCACGCGTCCTTGCTGGATGCGGGTCTGTTGTCGGGAGCGCGCTTCAATCGCTATTTGCACAACGACGCGGTGAGTCTGGCCAAGCGTCTCGAGAAGGCGACCGGCAATACCCTGGTGGTCACCGACGGCGTGTTCAGCATGGACGGCGACATCGCCGACCTGCCGGCGCTGGCGCGGGAAGCCAAGGCCAAAGGTGCATGGTTGATGGTTGATGACGCTCACGGCTTTGGTCCGCTGGGTGCCAATGGTGGCGGGATCGTCGAGCATTTCGGTTTGAGCCAGGAGGATGTGCCGGTGCTTGTCGGCACCCTCGGCAAGGCATTCGGCACCGCCGGGGCTTTTGTCGCGGGCAGCGAAGAGCTGATCGAGAGCCTGATCCAGTTCGCCCGTCCCTACATTTACACCACCAGCCAGCCGCCGGCGCTGGCCTGCGCGACGCTGAAAAGCCTTGAATTGCTGCGTACCGAGCACTGGCGACGGGAACATCTGAAAACGTTGATCCGCCAATTCCGCCACGGGGCCGAGCAGATCGGCCTGGAGTTGATGGACAGCTTCACGCCGATCCAGCCGATCATGATCGGCGATGCCGGGCGTGCGGTTCGACTGTCGCAGATGCTGCGCGAACGCGGTCTGATGGTCACTGCGATCCGTCCCCCGACCGTGCCCGCCGGCAGCGCCCGACTGCGGGTAACCCTGACCGCCGCCCACAGCGAGGCGCAGGTACAGCTATTGTTAAATGGACTGGCCGATTGTTTTCAACAACTGGGACCGGAGCCAAGCCATGCGTGATCGTCTGATTCTGCTGCCCGGCTGGGGGCTCGGCATTTCTCCCCTGGAGCCCTTGGCGGCAGCGTTGCAAGGACTGGATGAACACTTGCGGGTCGAAATCGAGCCGTTGCCGGAACTGCAATCGAGCGATCTTGAAGAGTGGCTCGATGAGCTGGATTCGACGGTGCCTCAGGACGCCTGGCTCGGCGGCTGGTCGCTGGGCGGCATGCTCGCTTCAGAGTTGGCAGCCCGGCGCGGCGATCGCTGCTGCGGCTTGCTGACCCTGGCGAGCAATCCTTCTTTTGTCGCCCATGAGCAATGGCCGAGTGCGATGCCGGCTGAAACCTTCGATGCGTTTCTGGCCGGCTGCAAGGCTGATCCGCGCATGACATTGAAGCGTTTCTCGCTGCTCTGCGCTCAGGGGGCCGAAGACCCGCGCGGGTTGTCTCGGCTGCTGCTCGGTGGCGCCCCACACACTTCGGCAGAGGTGCTGATGAGTGGCCTGGAGTTGCTCGCACAACTGGATACCCGCCAGGCTTTGCAGGCGTTCCGCGGCCCGCAACTGCACTTGTTCGCCGGCCTTGACGGACTGGTTCCAGCCGAAGCGGCGAGCGACCTGCTGACATTGCTGCCGGATGTTGAAATTGGTCTGATCGAGCAGGCCAGTCACGCGTTTCTTCTGGAAGACCCTCACGGTGTGGCGGGGGCAATCCAGGCCTTTTTGCATGAGTGCGGTGATGACTGATTTATCCCTTCCCAACCTGCCCGGCGGTTTGCCCGACAAACGCCAGGTCGCGGCATCTTTTTCCCGTGCCGCGGCAAGCTACGACAGCGTGGCCGAATTGCAGCGCGACGTTGGCGGTGAATTGTCGAGTCGTTTGCCGGAGGACTTCGTGCCGGGTGTCTGGCTCGACCTGGGCTGCGGCACCGGGCATTTCAGTCGTGCATTGGGCGAGCGATTTCCTGCAAGTCACGGCCTGGCAATGGACATCGCCGAAGGCATGCTCAATCACGCCCGGCCGTTAGGTGGCGCAACGCATTTCATCGCCGGCGATGCTGAGCGGTTGCCATTGCAGGATTCGACCTGCGATCTGATCTTCTCCAGCCTGGCGGTGCAGTGGTGCGCGGACTTCGCTTCGGTGCTCAGTGAAGCTAATCGGGTGCTGAAACCAGGTGGAATTTTCGCGTTTGCTAGTCTGTGCGTAGGCACACTGTTCGAGCTGCGTGACAGCTGGCGACAGGTGGATGGCATGGTGCACGTCAACCGCTTCCGCGAGTTCGGGGTTTATCAACAGCTTTGCGCGGACAGTGGGTTGAGCGTCGCGAGTCTGCAAGTTCGACCGCACGTGTTGCATTACCCGGATGTGCGCAGCCTGACCCATGAATTGAAGGCGCTGGGTGCCCACAACTTGAACCCCGGTCGGCCGGGTGGTTTGACCGGCAGGGCGCGGATCCTCGGTTTGATCGAGGCTTATGAGCGGTTTCGTCAGGCCGAAGGATTGCCGGCGACTTATCAAGTGGTCTACGCCGTGTTGGAGAAACCCTTATGAGCGCAGCCTATTTCATCACCGGTACTGATACCGATGTCGGCAAGACCACCATTGCCGCCGCTTTGCTGTATGCCGCGCGCTCGGCCGGTTTGAGCACGGCGGCGGGCAAACCGGTCGCCTCAGGATGCGATGTGACGCCCAAGGGCTTGCGCAACGCCGATGCGTTGGCGTTGCTGGCGGAGTGCTCAGTGCCTTTGACTTATGCTCAGGTCAACCCTATGGCGTTCGAACCGCCGATCGCGCCGCATCTGGCAGCGCGGGAGGCCGGCGTGGCATTGACGGTGCAATCACTGTTGACGCCGATGCGGGAGATCCTCGATATGCAGGCGGACTTCACCTTGATCGAAGGTGCTGGCGGCTGGCGAGTGCCATTGGCGGATCAGGACAACCTGTCGGACCTGGCGATGGCGCTGGGTCTGCCGGTGATCCTGGTGGTGGGCGTGCGCCTGGGTTGCATCAACCATGCGCTGCTGACGGCTGAGGCGATCGCTCAGGACGGTTTGCAGTTGGCGGGGTGGGTGGCCAATATCATCGATCCGAAGACTTCGCGTCTGGAAGAAAACCTCGCGACACTCGCTGAGCGGATCCCGGCGCCGTGCCTGGGGCGTGTGCCGAAACTCAAGTTGGTGACGGCTGAAGCGGTGGCGGAGCATCTGCAACTGGATCTGCTGGACTGAGTTTTCTGACACGGGGTTTTAACTATGACAAGGCACTGTGCTATTAGGGTTTTTGTCGGGCCTTTTGGCAGTGGGTCTGGTTCAATGGCCGCTGTTGATCCTTTGTAGGACGAGTTCTGCCATGGAAATCTCAGGAAATACCGCTTTTTATCCCGGTCTGAGCACTATTCAGACAGGGCAGAACCGTGTGGATCAGGCCTCTGGCCAGATCGCCAACACGACGATCGAGCGTTCGGTGACCAGCCAGTCTTCCGACGCTCAGGTTGATCGTCTGCGTTCAGTGGATCGCAGTCAGCAGTCGGACCTGGCCAGTAATATGGTCGAGATGTCCCAAGGCAAATTTCAGGTTGAACTGGGTGTCAAAGTCGCCAAGGCATCCGACGAAATGCTCGGTACGCTGATTGATACCTACGCTTGAACCCTCGCTGAATCCGTACCCCCAACGCCGCGAATATTCGCGGCGTTTTTCTGCGTAAGTCCTTCTCGCTCAACTAATCTTTTCTGCACAGCGTTTGCTCAGGCGACGGAGGTGTTGCGTGGCTGTGGATCGGTCATTTGCCTCGGATGATGACGAACGGCAAAAGATCGGCGCTTGACAAGATTTAGGCGTAAACGTATGTTTCAAACAACTGTTTGACCGCCACAACAAATCAACGCGGTCGTTCATTCCCGGTTACATCAGCAGAGGTTTATCGCTATGCCTGACTACAAGGCCCCCTTGCGTGATATTCGCTTCGTTCGTGACGAACTGCTCGGCTACGAAGCGCACTATCAGAGCCTTCCAGCTTGCGCAGACGCAACTCCGGACATGGTTGATGCCATTCTCGAAGAAGGCGCCAAGTTTTGTGAGCAGGTACTGGCTCCGCTGAACCGCGTGGGTGACACCGAAGGCTGCACCTGGAGCGAGTCCGGCGTTAAAACCCCGACTGGTTTCAAAGAAGCCTACAAACAATTCGTCGAAGGCGGCTGGCCAAGCCTGGCCCACGACGTAGAGCACGGCGGCCAAGGCCTGCCGGAATCTCTGGGTCTGGCCGTCAGCGAAATGGTTGGCGAAGCCAACTGGTCGTGGGGCATGTACCCAGGCCTGTCCCATGGTGCGATGAACACCATTTCCGAGCACGGCACGCCTGAGCAACAAGAGGCTTACCTGACCAAGCTGGTTTCCGGCGAATGGACCGGCACCATGTGCCTGACCGAACCGCATTGCGGCACCGACCTGGGCATGCTGCGTACCAAGGCTGAACCTCAGGCCGACGGTTCCTACAAAGTCTCTGGCACCAAAATCTTCATCTCGGCCGGTGAACACGACATGGCCGACAACATCGTCCACATCGTGCTGGCACGTCTGCCGGATGCGCCGGCTGGCACCAAAGGCATTTCGCTGTTCATCGTTCCCAAGTTCATGCCGAACGAAGACGGTACGGTCGGCGCACGCAATGCTGTGACCTGTGGTTCCCTGGAACACAAGATGGGTATCCACGGTAACGCCACCTGCGTGATGAACTTCGACGCGGCCACCGGTTACCTGATCGGCCCGGCGAACAAAGGCCTGAACTGCATGTTCACCTTCATGAACACCGCACGTCTGGGTACCGCGCTGCAAGGCCTGGCTCACGCCGAGATCGGCTTCCAGGGCGGTCTGAAATACGCTCGTGATCGTCTGCAAATGCGCTCCCTGACTGGCCCGAAAGCGCCGGAAAAAGCCGCTGACCCGATCATCGTTCACCCTGACGTACGTCGCATGCTGTTGACCATGAAGGCGTTCGCCGAAGGCAACCGTGCGATGGTTTACTTCACCGCCAAGCAAGTCGACATCGTCAAGTACGGCGTGGACGAAGAAGAGAAGAAGAAGGCCGACGCATTGCTGGCGTTCATGACGCCGATCGCCAAAGCCTTCATGACTGAAGTCGGCTTCGAATCCGCCAACCACGGCGTGCAAATCTACGGCGGCCACGGTTTCATCGCCGAGTGGGGCATGGAGCAGAACGTTCGCGACAGCCGTATTTCGATGCTGTACGAAGGCACCACCGGTATCCAGGCACTCGATCTGCTGGGCCGTAAAGTGCTGATGACTCAAGGCGAGGCTCTGAAAAGCTTCACCAAGATCGTCCACAAGTTCTGCCAGACCAACGAAGGCAACGACGCAGTCAAAGAGTTCGTCGAGCCATTGGCTGCCCTGAACAAAGAGTGGGGCGAGTTGACCATGAAGGTCGGCATGGCGGCCATGAAGGATCGCGAAGAAGTCGGCGCGGCGTCGGTGGATTACCTGATGTACTCCGGTTACGCCTGCCTGGCTTACTTCTGGGCTGACATGGCGCGCCTGGCTGCCGAAAAACTGGCTGCCGGCACCACCGAAACGGCGTTCTACACCGCCAAGCTGCAGACTGCGCGCTTCTACTTCCAGCGCATCCTGCCGCGTACCCGCACTCACGTTGTGACCATGCTGTCGGGCGCCAACAACCTGATGGACATGAAAGAAGAAGACTTCGCGCTGGGTTACTAAGCCCCACGCTGTCGCTTCATAAAGCCGCTGCTTCCTCGGGAGCAGCGGCTTTTTTGTGCGCGATATCTACGGGTAAATATTTCCTGACTAAAACGCTAAGAAGAAAGTCTTTGCTGCCGTTAAAGAGGGTGGCGATATGACATGTCGCCCGAAGAGAAGGCACAATGCCATCTTTATTTGCCGGGTCGGAGCTTTCCCCTTGCCGCGTTCTTCCGCTGTACGTTTCAGCCATTTCCTGCCGTCATTACTGCTTTTGCTCGCGGGACTGGCGGCTGCGTACGTGAAGGATCTGAACGTGTTTTTCACCTCGCTGTTCAACGTACTGCCAACCCTGGTGTTGTTGCTCGGCGGTGCTTACTGCGCGGTTTACCGACGTCAGCGTGAGCTGTTTCTGATGGTCACGGTGTACATCGCCTACTTCCTGCTCGATACCCAGACTGACTATTACCGCGACAACGGCAAGGTTCGTGAAGACGCCGCGGTAGTCTTCCATCTGTGCTGCCTGTTGCTGCCGCTGCTATTTGGTGTGTTCGCCGCATGGCAGGAGCGCACCCACCTGTTCCAGGACATGGTGGCGCGCTTCGCCGTGTTGCTGGCGTTCGGTAGCGTAGCGTTGGGACTGGAACAAAGTTACCCACAGGCGCTGTTGATGTGGCTGTCGGAGATCCGTTGGCCAGCGTTGCATGGCGCCTGGATGAGTCTGATCCAGCTGTCTTATCCCGTGTTCATCGCCTCGTTTGCGTTACTGGCCTGGCAATACTGGCGCAACCCGAGACCCTTGCATGCGGCCCAATTGGTGGGCCTGCTCGGGTTGTTCTGGATGTTGCCGAAAACTTTCATCTTGCCGTTTACCCTGAACATCATGTGCAGTCAGGTGATGTTGATGATTGCCGCAGCGGTCGCCCACGAGGCCTATCAAATGGCCTTCCGCGACGAGCTTACCGGCCTGCCGGGCCGTCGCGCCTTGAACGAGCGGATGCAGCGATTGGGGCGCAATTATGTGCTGGCGATGAGCGACGTCGATCACTTCAAGAAATTCAATGACACCCACGGCCACGATGTCGGCGATCAGGTACTGCGATTGGTCGCCAGCAAGCTGTCGAAAATCGGTGGCGGCGGTAGGGCGTATCGCTATGGCGGTGAGGAATTCGCCCTGGTATTCGCAGGCAAGACTCTCGAAGAGTGCATGCCGCACCTGGAAGTCATTCGCGAGTCCATCGCCACCTATAACATTCAACTACGCAATCAGGACAGCCGTCCTCAGGACGACCAGCAAGGTCGTCAACGTCGCGCAGGCTCGGGCGCCTCAAGTGTGTCGGTCACCGTCAGCATTGGCGTGGCCGAACGACTGGAGCAGCGCACCCCCGAGAAAGTGCTCAAGTCCGCTGACGAGGCGCTCTACAGTGCCAAAGGTGCGGGGCGCAACTGTGTGGTGGCGTTCGGTCAAAACCGTCGTGGCGCGGTGCGCATGGACGCCGCTACTGATTGAGTGATGATGGCGCATTCAGCGTCTGGACTGTGATTGTGAGGCCGGGTGTGCGGCAGTAGGTTTGGGGAATCTGCTGCCGGAGAAATGACCATGCCTGAGTACAAAGCTCCCCTGCGCGACATGCGCTTTCTGATCGACCACGTCTTCGATTTTCACAGCAACTACGCCGCGCTGGGTGCCACTGATGCCAGCCCGGACATGGTCAATGCGATCCTCGAAGAAGGTGCAAAATTCTGTGAGAACGTTCTTGCACCGCTGAACCGCAGCGGCGACGAAGAAGGCTGCCATTTCGACAATGGCGTGGTGACTACGCCTACAGGCTTCAAGCAAGCCTTCGCACAATATGTGGAAGGCGGCTGGCACGGTCTGGCGGCTGATCCGGTTTACGGTGGCCAGGGGTTGCCGAGTTCGCTGGGGCTGGTCATTAGCGAAATGGTCGGTTCCAGCAACACCTCCTGGGGCATGTACCCCGGTCTGACCCACGGCGCGATGTCGGCAATCCACGCCCACGGCACCGAGGAACAGAAACAGACTTACCTGAGCAAGCTCACGGCCGGCCAATGGACCGGCACCATGTGCCTGACCGAAGCCCATTGCGGCACCGACCTGGGCATCATCAAAACCCGCGCCGTACCTGCGGCCGACGGCAGCTATGCGATTTCCGGCAGCAAGATCTTCATCTCCGCCGGCGAGCACGACATGAGTGAAAACATCATTCACCTGGTGCTGGCGAAACTGCCGGACGCCCCGGCCGGGACCAAGGGCATTTCCCTGTTCATCGTTCCTAAATTCCTACCCAACGACGAAGGTCAGGCGGGAGAGCGCAACGGTGTTTCCTGCGGCTCGATCGAACACAAAATGGGCATCAAGGCCTCGGCTACCTGCGTGCTGAACTTCGACGACGCCAAGGGCTTCTTGATCGGTGAGCCGAACAAGGGCCTGAACTGCATGTTCACCATGATGAACCATGCTCGGCTGGGCACCGGCATGCAGGGTTTGTGTCTGGGGGAGGCAAGCTTTCAAGGCGCGATCAAGTACGCCAATGATCGCTTGCAGATGCGCGCGCTGACCGGCCCGAAAGCGCCGGAAAAAGCCGCCGATCCGATCATCGTTCATCCTGATGTGCGCAGGATGTTACTGACCATGAAGGCCTTCAACGAAGGCAACCGGGCGCTGACTTATTTCACCGCGCAATTGCTCGACGTGGCGCACCTGAGCGCGGATGAAACGGCGCGTCAGGAGGCCGAAGACCTGCTGGCATTCCTCACGCCGATCTGCAAAGCCTTCATGACCGATACCGGGCTGGAAGTGACCAACCACGGCATGCAGGTGTTCGGTGGTCACGGTTTCATCCGCGAATGGGGCATGGAGCAGTTGGTACGCGACTGCCGGATTGCACCAATCTACGAAGGCACCAACGGCATTCAGGCGCTGGACTTGCTGGGCAGAAAAGTCCTCGGCAGCCAGGGGAAACTGCTGCGCGGGTTCACCAGAATCGTCCACAAGTTCTGTGCGGTAAACGCCGGACACCCGCAACTCGCCAGCTACGTGGCGCAGCTCGACGACCTGAATCAGCAGTGGGGAGAGGTGACCACCAAAGTCGGCATGGCGGCGATGAAAAATCCGGATGAAGTCGGCGCGGCGTCGGTGGATTACCTGATGTACAGCGGTTACATCATCCTCGGCTATCTGTGGCTGCGCATGGCGCTGGTCGCTCAGGCGCAGCTGGATTCGGGCAGCGGCGATGCCGATTACTGCCAGGCAAAACTGGCGACCAGCGAGTTTTACTTCAAGCGTTTGCTGCCACGCACGGCGGCTCACCGGGCGGCCATCGAGGCAGGCAGCGATTGTCTGATGAAGCTGCCAGCGGAGTTATTCGCACTATAGTGTTTCAAACAGACGTAAAAGAGCCCGCCTAGTTGCGGGCTTCTTTAATGGTTCGCTTTTCAGTGACTAAAAATAACAAAACGGTCATGTGCTGACCCTATGTGTCGTAAAAGTTGTTGGGTTACACTCAAACCCAACGAAAGCACCACTCCTACGAATCACCTGTTTAGATCTTGCGAGGTTTGCCATGGCTGACTACAAAGCGCCCCTGCGCGATATGCGCTTCGTCCTCAATGAAGTTTTCGAGGTCGCCAAACTCTGGGCCGAGCTGCCTGCGCTGGCCGAGACTGTCGATGCTGAAACGGTCGAAGCCATTCTTGAAGAAGCCGGCAAGGTCACCAGCAAAAGCATCGCGCCCCTGAGCCGTGCGGCTGACGAAGAAGGTTGCCATTGGGCGGACGGTGCCGTCACCACGCCGGCAGGTTTCCCACAGGCTTATCAGACTTACGCTGAAGGCGGTTGGGTCGGTGTCGGCGGCGATCCGACCTACGGCGGCATGGGCATGCCCAAGGCCGTTTCGGCGCAAGTCGAAGAAATGGTCAACTCCGCCAGCCTGTCGTTCGGCCTGTACCCGATGCTGACCGCGGGCGCCTGCCTGTCGATCAACGCCCACGCCAGCGAAGAATTGAAAGCCGCGTACCTGCCGAACATGTACGCCGGGGTCTGGGCCGGTTCCATGTGCCTGACCGAGCCACACGCCGGTACGGACCTGGGCATCATCCGCACCAAAGCCGAGCCTCAGGCCGACGGGTCCTACAAAGTCAGCGGCACCAAAATCTTCATCACCGGCGGTGAGCACGACCTGACCGAAAACATCATTCACCTGGTATTGGCCAAACTGCCGGACGCACCGGTGGGGCCGAAAGGCATTTCGCTGTTCCTGGTGCCGAAGTTCATGGTCAATGCCGATGGCACCCTGGGCGCGCGCAACCCGGCGACCTGCGGTTCGATCGAACACAAGATGGGCATCCAGGCCTCTGCGACCTGCGTGATGAACTTCGATGAGGCCGTGGGTTATCTGGTCGGCGAGCCAAACAAAGGTCTGGCCGCGATGTTCACCATGATGAACTACGAGCGTCTGGGCGTCGGTATCCAGGGCCTGGCCTCTGGTGAGCGCTCCTACCAGAACGCCGTCGAATACGCCCGCGACCGCCTGCAAAGCCGTTCGCCGACCGGTGCGCAGAACAAGGACAAGGTCGCTGACCCGATCATCGTCCACCCGGACGTGCGTCGCATGTTGCTGACCATGAAAGCCTCGAACGAAGGCGGTCGTGCCTTTTCGACTTACGTGGCCATGCAACTGGATACCGCCAAGTTCAGCGAAGACGCCATCACCCGCAAACGCGCGGAAGATTTGGTGGCCTTGCTGACCCCGGTAGCCAAGGCGTTCCTGACCGACCTGGGTCTGGAAACCACCATTCACGGCCAGCAGGTTTTCGGCGGCCACGGTTACATCCGTGAGTGGGGCCAGGAGCAACTGGTGCGCGACGTGCGCATCACACAGATCTACGAAGGCACTAACGGCATTCAGGCGCTGGACCTGGTAGGCCGCAAGATCGTTGGCACCGGCGGCGCGTTCTACAATCTGTTTGCCGACGAGATCCGTCATTTCACTGCGACCGCCAGCGCTGACCTGGTGGAGTTCACCAAACCGCTGAACGATGCGGTGACTACCCTCGATGAACTGACGGCCTGGTTGCTGGATCGGGCGAAAAACAACCCGAACGAAATCGGCGCTGCCTCGGTCGAGTACCTGCAAGCATTTGGTTACGTGGCGTATGCGTACATGTGGGCACTGATGGCCAAGGCCGCTTTTGGCAAAGAAGCGCAGGACGATTTCTACGCGAGCAAGATGGGCACGGCGCGCTTCTATTTCGCACGTCTGCTGCCGCGTATTCACTCGTTGAGCGCGTCGGTGAAGGCTGGCAGCGAATCACTATTTCTGCTGGACGCAGGGCAGTTCTGACAATGTAACGTCATGTAAGCATTCTCTTACATGACGTGCTGCTTTTCTCCCATAGATGCAGATTGGATCCACGGCTAATCTACTTCACATGGACGTCGCGCAGGAAGCGCAAAGCAACAACACGGACACGTAGGATTCTGCCAGGACGGCGGAGTGAAATGGATGTCAGGGAAACAGTCTGCAAAGCCCCGCTTCGGCGGGGTTTTCTTTTGCCTGCAGAAAAGTGCTCAGCTCATCTCATCCAGTGTTGCCGGGCTGATCAAGCGCCCCTCCGAGCCATTCATCACTTCTTCCAGCAACGTACGCAACAAGGTCAGCGAGGCCTGTTGCCGCTGCACATCCCGACACACCAAGCCAACTTTCAGCGGCACCCGCGGCTCGCTCAGTGGTTTCCACAACAGCTCCTTGTTGCCGTGTGCCTGTTGTGAGCGTCCGGGCAGCACCGTCGCCAGTCGTGTGTGCGGCAAACTGTCGAGAATCCCCGCCATGTTGTTCAGTTCTGCCTGTACTTGCGGGCGTCGTCCCAGATTGGCCAATTGGGCTTGCCAGATCTGCCGCACTTGAAACTCTTCACCCAGCAGCAACATCGGCAATTCGGCAGCCTGACTCATCGAGACTTTCTTGAATTCGCGCAACGGGTGATCCGCCGGGATCACCAGGGTCAGCTCGTCTTCGTACAGCATCACGCCGTGCAGCCCCGGCTGACGAGGCGGCAGATAGCTGATGCCGATGTCCAGCGAGCCGTTGAGCAAGCGTCGCTCGACTTCCAGCCCCGTCAATTCATAGATTTGCACCACCAAATGCGGCTGCGCCTTGCGCACGCGTTCGAGCATCTGCGGTACCAGGCTGCTATGGACGGTCTGCAATACACCGATGGCGAGTGTGCGCAGCGCCTGGCCCTTGAAGTTGCCCAAGGCTTCACGTGCCCGCTGCAATCCATCCAGCAAAGGCAGGGCATGGTTGTACAACGTATGGGCAGCCAGGGTGGGCAGCAGGCGTTTGCTGCTGCGTTCGAACAAGCTCACATCGAGGTTTTGCTCGAGGTGGCGGATCTGCTGGGACAGTGCCGGTTGGGAGATTGAAAGCCGCTCGGCAGCCCGGCCCACATGACCTTCTTCGTAGACCGCGACGAAATAACGCAGTTGCTTGAAATCCATAAGGTGTGCTTATCGAAAATGCTGGGAAATCGAAATGGCTCAAGGCCTCGCGTAAGCCTAGTCTAACCGCATTCACAAGGCTTACAGGGCCACAGAGCGCGATGAATACCGTTTGCTTCGATGGTGTTTACATAGGCACGGCAAAAAACCTCGCACGAGGTTCGATCAGATGAATTTGTTCAGCTTGCGGCGCAATCCCCCGAGTCTTGATGACTTGGCCGTGGACGCCTCCTTGCCGTCCAAAGACGACAATCTTTCCAGCGAGTGCCTGATGCCCAGTGTCGAGCGACCGAAACAGATATTCGTGCGCGGCCAGGGCTCATGGTTGTGGGACAGCGATGACCGCGCGTATCTGGATTTCTCACAGGGTGGCGGGGCCAATAGCCTCGGACACAGCCCTTCGGTACTGGTCAACGCCATAGCGGCGCAGGCTCAGTCGCTGATCAACCCCGGCTTCGGCCTGCATAACCGCGGCATGCTCAATCTTGCTGAGCGACTGTGCTCCAGCACCGGCAGTGATCAGGCGTACCTGCTCAACAGTGGCAGCGAAGCCTGTGAAGCGGCGATCAAACTGGCGCGCAAATGGGGCCAGCGGCATCGCGGCGGGGCTTCGCGGATCATCGTTGCCAGCAACGGCTGCCATGGTCGTAGTCTGGGGACGCTGTCGGCGTCGGACAGTTCAAATCTGCCTAATCGATTCGAGCCGCTGCTTCCGGGCTTCAGTCACGTGCCGTTCAATGATCTTGCGGCCTTGCATGCAGCCGTCGATGCCCGGACCGTGGCGGTCATGCTCGAACCGATCCAGAGCGAAGCCGGGGTGATACCGGCCACCGAGCATTACCTCAAAGGCGTCGAGCGCCTGTGCCGTGAGCTGGGCATTCTGCTGATCTTCGACGAAGTGCAAACCGGCATCGGTCGTTGCGGCACTTTACTCGCCGAACAATCCTACGGCGTGCGGGCAGATATCGTCGTTCTCGGCAAAGGGCTGGGCGGCGGCGTGCCATTGGCAGCGTTGTTGGCGCGAGGCAAAGCCTGCTGTTTCGACATCGGCGAAGTGACAGGCACTCATCATGGCAATGCACTGATGACGGCGGCCGGTCTTGCCGTCCTCGACAGCGTGCAGGACAAAGGGTTTCTCGAGCATGTCGGGGAAATCGGCCAGCACCTGAGTGAAGGTCTGCAGCGTTTATCCCGTCGCTATGGTCACGGCGAGTTACGCGGGCAAGGGCTTCTCTGGGGTCTTGCCTTGTCCGACGAATCGGCTGACGCCGTCGTCAAGGCGGCGTTGTACGAAGGCCTGCTGCTCAACGCTCCGCAGCCCGATTGCTTGCGCTTTACCCCAGCCCTGACCGTCAGCAAAGCCAACATCGACGAAATGCTCCTGCGTCTGGCCCGCGCCTTCTCCCGCGTGCGCACTGCGCAACTGCAATGCCGCAAAGGGATTGCCGTCTGATCAGACCTTTCCTACACGAATTCCCGAACCGTCTCGCGGTATAACGCATCGCCCCATGCCTGATTCTTTTGGTGTGGGGCGTTTTTTTGTCTCTGCGTTTTGCCAAATGCCATTCAGTGCTTGAGCGGTCGCGGGAACAAAGGCTTTTTAGAGCGTATCGGCAAGGAGTGTCGGTGCCAGCGAAACAATATTGTTGTGGAACTGGCTTTGAGTTCTATACCACTGGGTGGTATGTTTTGGAAGGGAAGCCGATGTCACCAAGGTTATTCAAAACGAAACGTTTTTCGATGCAAGTTGGGAAGGCCTGGATCGATGATGACGAGCTTCGTGAAGCATTCACCGAAATGCTCAACGGCCAGGGGGACAATCTCGGCGGTGGGGTCTGGAAAAAACGGTTGAATGCCAATCGTCATCGGTCGATTGTTTTGGCCAAAGGTGGCCATTACTGGATCTATCAGTTTCTGTATGCCAAGAAAGACCAGAGCAATATCAGTCCGAGGCAGTTGGCCGACTTGCGCGAGTTAGCCAAGACGTATGGAGGGCTGACCGAGATGGAAATCCAGCGCTTGCTGGATATGAAGGAGTTTGTGGAGATACCTCATGAGTAAAAAATTCAAAAGTGAAATTTCGGAATCGATACACGAGTCAGCCAGTGCCTTGTTTGCCATCGGTGCAATCAGCAAAGCAACCATGCGCAAATTCGATGAGTCATGTCTTGCAACAGTTCCAGATGCGATCCCCGCTGAGCAGATCAAAGCGTTACGCGAACGCAACAACGTAAGCCAGCCAGTATTCGCGCGTTATCTGAACACCAGTGCCTCGACGGTTAAACAATGGGAAGCGGGAGACAAGCACCCCAGCGGCATGGCGCTGAAGTTGCTGAGCATCGTGCAGAAACATGGACTTGAGATACTGGCCTGAAGAACCGCACTGAACCCTGACGAACGGCAAAGGTCGATTAGCTGTAGGCTTACGCGAGCCAACTTTAATCAGGAGCTGACCCCATGGACTTTATTCGCATCATCATCGCCATTCTGCTGCCGCCACTGGGTGTGTTTCTGCAAGTCGGTTTCGCCGGGGCGTTCTGGCTGAATATTCTGCTGACGCTGTGCGGTTACATCCCCGGGATCGTGCATGCGGTGTACATCATCGCCAAGCGCTGAGTTTCGCGGCGCCCGTTAGATCGCTTTCGCGAGCAAGCCCGCTCCCACAATGGATCTGTGGTGTACAGAAATCCCTGTGGGAGCGGCGGTGCGACGATTCGACTTGCTCGCGAAGGGGGCACCGCAATTTCCGCACTCCGTGCAATCTTCAGTCCGCCAACGCCATCACCCGCCGATAAAACAACCACTCCTGCTCCAGCGCATGGGCCTGATTGCCGGCCTTGCGAAAGCCATGGCGTTCGTCGTCGTAGTAGTGCGCTTCAACCAGAATGCCTTTGTCCTGCAACGCCGTGACCATGTCGCGGGTCTGTTGCGGCACCACCACGGCGTCCAGTTCACCCTGAAAGAAAATAACCGGAACACTGATGTTGCCCGCGTGCAGCAACGGCGTTCGAGCAGCGTAGCGTTCGGCATCCTGCACCGGGTCGCCGATCAGCCAATCCAGATAGTCGCCTTCGAACTTGTGAGTCGTCCGGCCCAGCGCCACAGGATCACTGACGCCATACAGGCTGGCGCCGGCGCGGAAGACTGTGTGAAAGGCCAGGGCACACAGCGTGGTGTAGCCGCCGGCACTGCCACCGCGAATAAATGCCTTGTTGCCGTCGATCAGCCCGCGTTCGGCAAGTTGAGTGACGACTGCGCAGGCATCCTCCACGTCCACTTCGCCCCAGCTCAAATGCAGCGCTTGTCGATAAGCCCGACCATAGCCACTGCTGCCCCGGTAGTTGAGGTCGGCCACGGCGAAGCCGCGTTGCGCCCAGTACTGAATCCGCGGATCGAGCATCGGGTAGCAGGCCGACGTCGGGCCGCCGTGGATGAACACCACCAGAGGTGGCTTCGCATCACCGGTCATCGCGGGATAGAAGAAGCCGTGGGCCTCGCCCGAACCGCTCGGGTAGCGCAGAGTTTGCGGCACGCTGATCTGCTCGGCGGGCAACGGTGCAATTCCGCCCGCCAGTGTTTTGACCTGGCGGGTCTTGAGGTCGATGGCAATGACTGCCGACGAACTGACTGGCGAAGCGGCGATGCAGTAAATGAACTGCTCATCCAGTGCGAGTGAGCGGAAGCGACTGTAGTCGCCGGTGAAATCCTCACCGGCATTACCACAAAGCCCCAGTTTGCCAAAGCCGTCCTCAGTCCAGCTCGCCAGATAGCGGCCTTCGCTTAGCGGCAACCAGGTGCAGCCACCCAACTGCCACGGCGCTGGCCCATGATCCGCAGGGGCACTCGGCAGCGGGCTCAGACCGTCTGCCGATTCCACCCAAGGCTGCCAGTAGCCGGCGCGATCAGTCAGGCAAAACAGGCGGCCGTTTGCATCGAACCTCGGTTGTTGCAGCGATTCCTCCGCGTCTTCGCCCGCCACGCAACGCGGCAGAGCAAAGCGGCCATCGTCCTGGCGTTCGGCAACCATCAGGCGAGTCGCGGTCCATGGCTGGTCCGGGCGGCTCCACTCGATCCATGCCAGTCGTTGCGCGTCGGGACTCAACGTCGGCGCGGCATAGAAATCGGCGCCTTCGGCCAGCAGATGACGTGCGCCGTCAGCCACATCGATAGCCACCAGACGATGCCGGTCGCGGTTTTCTTCAACCGCCAATACCTGCCCGTCAGCGAACTGCAGATCGCCATATCGGCACTCGCCTGAGCTCAGTAATTCGGGTGTCTCACCGGTCAGCGACTGTCGATACAGCTGTTGGTCCGCCTCGTTGACGAACACGATCCCGTCATCGGTCAGACAGAACGCGCCGCCGCCGTATTCGTACACGCGACTGCGTACACTGAAACCCGCTGGTGTCAGGCAATTCGCCTGGCCGTCACGCCAATGCCAGATCCGGCAGGCGGCGTCCTCGGGCCGGTACTCGTTCCAGAACAAGCCATGCGGGCCGACCTGCAACTCGGCGAAGTCGATGCCGGCCGCAACAGCCTTGGCAGCGCTGAAGGGCTCAGCTTTTAGCGATGAGTCGTGAATTTCGTTCATTACGAAAGGCCAGTTGTTCAATGGTCTGGGTCGCGTGCTCGGCTTCTTCGCGAGCCTTGAGGATCACGCCGTGATGGTCCGACTTGCTGCACACCGGGTCGGCGTTGCTCGCGTCCCCCGTGAGCATGAAGGCCTGGCAGCGACAGCCGCCGAAGTCTTTTTCTTTCTCGTCGCAGGAACGGCACGGCTCGGGCATCCAGTCGTAACCGCGAAAGCGATTGAAGCCGAACGAGTCGTACCAGATGTGCTGCATGCTGTGGTCGCGCACGTTAGGAAATTGCACCGGCATCTGTCGGGCGCCATGACAGGGCAAGGCGGTTCCGTCCGGTGTGACCGTCAGAAAAATACTGCCCCAGCCATTCATGCAGGCTTTCGGGCGTTCTTCGTAATAGTCAGGCGTGACGAAAATCAATTTGCACGGATGCCCTTCGGCTTCGAGTTTGGCGCGGTATTCGTTGGTGATGCGTTCGGCGCGGACCAGTTGTTCCTTGGTCGGCAACAGACCGACCCGGTTGAGCTGCGCCCAGCCGTAGAACTGGCACGTGGCGAGTTCCACAAAGTCCGCCTCAAGGGCGATGCACAGCTCGATGATCCGGTCGATCTTGTCGATGTTGTGCCGATGGGTCACGAAGTTCAGCACCATCGGATAACCGTGGGCTTTCACCGCGCGAGCCATTTCCAGCTTCTGGGCGAAGGCCTTTTTCGAGCCCGCCAGCAAGTTATTCACCTGCTCGTCGCTGGCCTGAAAGCTGATCTGAATATGGTCCAGGCCGGCCTTTTTGAAGTCGCTGATTTTCTGCTCGGTCAGGCCGATGCCGGAGGTGATCAGGTTGGTGTAGAACCCCAGCTTGCGCGCCTCGACAATCAGCTCGGCGAGGTCCTGACGCACCAGCGGTTCACCGCCGGAAAAGCCCAACTGCGCCGCGCCCATCTCCCGCGCTTCGCGGAACACCTTGATCCACTGTTCGGTGCTCAGTTCCTTGCCTTGCTCGGCGAAATCCAGCGGATTGGAACAGTACGGGCATTGCAGCGGGCAGCGATAGGTCAGCTCGGCCAACAGCCACAGCGGCAGGCCGATTTCCGGTTTGGGCGGTAACTTGTCTGACGCGGATTCAGGCAAGTTCGATCCAGTGCTGAGCACGGGCAACCTCCATGAATTGTTCGATGTCGTCACCGAGCTCGGGCACGCCGGGGAACTGCGCGTCCAGTTCGGCGATGATTGCCGCGACGTCTCGCTCGCCGTCGATCAAACCGCCGATCAGCGCGGCGCTTTCATTGAGTTTGATCATGCCTTCCGGGTAAAGCAGCACATGACCTTTCTGCGCCGGTTCGTACTGGAAGCGGTAGCCGGGACGCCAGGTCGGGGTCTTGCTGCGATCGAAACTCATAAGGTGATTCCTTTATGCCAGACCCGTTGCTCGGTCACGCTGTGATATGGCGGGCGTTTCAGTTCGTAGGCCATGCTCATGGCATCGAGCATGCTCCAAAGAATGTCCAGTTTGAACTGGAGAATTTCCAGCATGCGCTCTTGGCCGGCCCGCGTCGTGTAGTGCTGCAAAGTGATCGCCAAGCCGTGTTCCACGTCGCGGCGCGCCTGACCCAGGCGGGTGCGGAAATACTCGTAGCCAGCCGGGTCAATCCACGGGTAATGCTGCGGCCAGCTGTCCAGGCGCGACTGGTGGATTTGTGGCGCAAACAGTTCAGTCAGCGAGCTGCTGGCGGCTTCCTGCCAACTGGCCCGGCGGGCGAAGTTGACGTAGGCGTCGACGGCAAAACGTACACCGGGCAGTACCAATTCCTGCGAGCGTAGCTGATCGGGGTCGAGGCCGACGGCCTGGCCCAGGCGCAGCCAGGCTTCGATGCCGCCGTCTTCGCCGGGGGCGCCGTCATGGTCGAGCAAACGCTGAATCCACTCACGACGAATCTCGCGGTCCGGGCAGTTGGCGAGGATCGCGGCGTCCTTGAGCGGGATGTTCACTTGGTAATAGAAACGGTTGGCGACCCAGCCCTGGATCTGCTCGCGCGTTGCCCGGCCTTCGTACATCGCCACGTGGTACGGGTGATGGATGTGGTAGTAAGCGCCCTTGGCGCGCAGGGCCGCTTCGAACTCGGCGGGGGACAGTGCGGTGTCAGTCATTTCGGTTCTCCGGGGACGACCGGTGGATTCTTTGGTGTCTGGTCGGACGCCTTCGCGGGCAAGCCCGCTCCCACAGGGTGACGCGATCCACTGTGGGAGCGGGCTTGCCTGCGAAGAGGCCATCCACTACAGCACAATACTCATGCCGTCATAAGCCACTTCAACCTCACGTCGAACCAGTTCCGCCCGCTCCGGCGAATCCTCATCAAGAATGGGGTTGGTGTTGTTGATGTGGATAAGCACTTTGCGCTGGTTAGGCAGCTGTTCCAGCACTTCCAGCATGCCACCGGGGCCGTTCTGCGCCAGGTGGCCCATTTCCCGGCCGGTGCGGGTACCGACACCACGGCGCTGCATTTCGTCGTCATCCCACATCGTGCCATCCACCAGCAGGCAATCGCTGCCGGCCATGATTTCCAGCAGCGGTGCGTCGACCTTGCCCAAGCCCGGCGCGTAGAACAGTTTGCCGCCGGTGTTGAGGTCTTCAACGATCAGGCCGATGTTGTCGCCGGGGTGCGGGTCGAAGCGGTGCGGCGAGTACGGCGGCGCGGCGCTGCGCAGCGGCAACGGGGTGAAGCGCAGGCTGGGGCAGGCCGGGATGGTGAAACTGCGGTCGAGCTCGATCGGGTTCCAAGTCAGCCCGCCGTTCCAGTGGGTCAGCATGGTGAACAGTGGAAAACCGGTGCTCAGGTCTTCGTGGACCATGTCGGTGCACCAGACTTCGTGCGGGCAACCTTCGCGCAGGCTGAGCAGGCCAGTGGTGTGGTCGATCTGGCTGTCCATCAGGATGATCGCGTTGATGCCGGTATCGCGCAGGGCGCGGCCCGGTTGCATCGGGGCAAAGCTCTGGAGCTGGGCGCGGATGTCCGGCGAGGCGTTGCACAACACCCAGTTCACGCCGTTATCGGAAATGGCGATGGACGACTGGGTCCGCGCCTTGGCGTTCAGGCTGCCATCGCGAAAACCGGCGCAGTTCACGCAGTTGCAGTTCCACTGAGGGAAACCACCGCCGGCGGCGGAACCTAGAATCTGGACAAACATGGCCGCTCCATCATTTTGAAAACTGAAAATAAAAACGCCTCGGCGAGCCGAGGCGTTGCACTGCGCTACAAAAAGATTAGCGGCTTGCGAAGTACATGGTGACTTCAAAGCCGATACGCAGGTCGGTGTAAGCAGGTTTGGACCAGGACATAAAAGCGCTCCTTCGGGTGATGGGACAGTTGAGATCTATACATATAGTCCACCTCCAGCCGGAGATGTTCAGATAGTTAGGTGGCTATGTTACTCAAAATTACAGGGCGATTGGCCGCGAATCTTTGAGAAAGCTAATTGCAGCCTCGGTAATGATCATTTTGCCGCTTGCCAAGGTGCAGCCGGGCACGGCCCGCTGGACAGACAGCGCCAACCGCCTTCAGCCTGATTCAGTCGTTGTGCTGCGGCCAGTAACGTTTCGCGGTCGATCATCAGAATCGTCTGAGGTAGAAGCTCCAGATAATCCGACGAGTGGCCGGCCAGTTTGCCCTGCCAGAGCAGTTCGGCGGCCTGCGCATTGGGCAACGCTGCGCGATCGAATTGATCGGCCAGTGCCTGGCGCTGGTCGAGGAAGGTTTCGTCATCGATGGCTTCGATCATCCCCGCCAAACCGCTCAGGAAGTGTTCGATGTGTTCCAGCAGATCCAGAGGGGCAACGCTGGGTGATTGCACGCCGAACAGCAGCCCGGTCTGCCCATGGATCTGCCGCAGGGCGCTGAACACCGCATAACCGAGCTGCAGGTCTACCCGCAGGCGTTGGTAAAACGGCGTCTGGTAGACGTGAGCCAGCAAGCGCCAGGCGGCTTCGTCAGCGATGTTTGCCGTTGCGGTCGGACAGAAGAGCAGCAGCGCATGTTCGCTGGAGCCGGTATCGACCGCGCTCCACAGATGCTGCGCGTTTATCGGCAAGGGCGGCTTCAGTTGATTGTCCGCAGTGCCGGGCACACGACTCAAGGCAAAGCCCATCGCTGCCTGTGTCTGGGCGGACAACCCGGTCGCCAGGCCATCCCAGCGTGCGCTCGACCAAAGCTGCATCAAATCGTCCGAGTCAGCGCTGCGCTCAAGGCAGTGATCAGGCAGCGCTTTAAGCAACTGTCGAATCGGCATCAACGCAATGCTCGGCGGCTCTTCTTGCGAGAAACCGGCATCGGCTGTTGTCAGTTCTTTCAGCGCGTGTTCTAGGACGCTTGGCATCGGCTCCTGTAGCCCGGTCATTTTCAGCAGCCATTCATTGCCCGATGCGTTGAAGGAAAAATCGACACCTGCCTGACGAGCGTCTTCACGCAATGGCTGAAGGCGCTTTTCCAGGTTTGCCTGGAGGCTGCTGCGAGGTGCCGAGTCCAGACGCCAGCGCAGGTAAACGGCACCTTCGGCACTGTTATCCGGCAACGCCTGACTGAACTGCATGGGCGAACGTTCACGGCGACCGCGCGAGCGATCCTGGGCAAAGGTCCGCAAGCCTCGGTGTTTGCTGGTCTGGCCGCGGATCAGTCCGGCACTTGGGGCCGCAGCCTCGGCGCGTAAAAACGGATTTTGGGTTGGCAGTTGCCATTGGCCGGTGAAGTTATTCACAGCGCCGATTTGTTTCAGGACGTCCTTGAGGGCAGCAACACCCGATTCGGATAACTCGGCTTCACGCTGTTCGCTGTCCAGTCGGGCCAGTTGCAGGGCGCCGCTGACTTGCTGCTGGCGCTGCAGCAGAGCGGCGTATTCTTCGCGCAACCCGGCCCAGGGTTGCTGTGAGGCAAAGAACCCAAGCCAATCCAGCAGCTGTTCGCGGATCCCGTCGGGCGTCGCGTTGGCCGGCAATGTGAATTCGACGTGCAACACAGCCTGGCTGGCGAACTGATACAACGGTGCAGCTTTCAGGCTGTCAGCCAGCCCGTGCTCGCGCAATTGCGCTAGCAGGCCACCGGGTTTCGCGGCGTTCAGCCAATGACACAGGAACGCCAGCGCCTCGGACGATGAATCGGGCAATGCTTCGAAGGCAAACAGCAGATCCAGTCGACGCGCTCCAGCCTGTTGATAACTTTTGTCCGAAGAATCCATCAGCGATGGAGGCGCCTGTTGTGGGACCTTTTCTCCTATGGGAATCGCAGTGCTAAAGCGCTGAGCCATCGCCCTCAATTCATCGAGACTCTGTGGCCCGGTCAGGCTCAAAGTCATCTGTCCGGTCTGATAAAACCGCTGATAGAAACCCTGCAAGGCTTGCTGGAACTCAGGTTGCGGCACCGGCAGGCTGTAGCGGTTACCGGCATGAAACGCCCGCAGTGGATGCGCTGCTGAAAGACCATCGAACAGCGCGAATTGCTGCTGAGCGGTCGTATCTCGAGACCAAGCGACAAATTCAGCATGCAGCACTTCCCGTTCCCGCCGCTGATCGTCCGGATTCATACGTGGATGAGCGAGCATGTCCGACAGGCGCTCCAGCCCTCCGCTAAACGACTGCGGCGGTAACTCGAAAAAGTAGTCCGTGGTGCGTTCACTGGTCCGCGCATTCACCTGACCACCATGGCCCTGGACGTAGGCCATCAGTGCCTGGCTCGCAGGAAAGCGCTCTGTACCGAGAAACAGCAGGTGTTCGAGGAAGTGCGCCAGCCCGGGCCATGCCAGCGGCACGTCATGGCTGCCCGCCGCGACGCGCAACGCTGCTGCACTGCGCTTCAAATCGGGAGCATGACGCAGCGTCACCCGCAGACCGTTGGCCAGGGTTTCTGTGTGAGGGCGAGGGTGATTCAGCGCAGGCATGAGCACTTCCAGAACAGAGAAGTGCCAATGCTAGCGGATAACGATGGATCAGCGCTTGTTAAGCTCGCTGTAAAGCTCGGGGCGACGATCGAGGAAGTAGCGATTGGCGGCGCGGGAATCGATCATCAGCTGACGATCCAGTTCACCGACAATCAGCGCTTCATCAAGTCCGGCCTGGGCAATGCGGCTGCCATCCGGCGCGGCGATGCTGCTCTGGCCGCAATACTGGATCTCGCCTTCGTGCCCGCAGTAGTTGGCGTAGGCCACATAACACTGGTTTTCGAAGGCCCGTGCGCGGACGGTGACGTCGGCAATGAAATCGTAGGGAATCATGTTCGCCGTCGGCACCAGAATCAGCTCGGCACCGGCCAAGGCCAGACGCCGGGCGTTTTCCGGGAACTCCAGGTCGTAGCAGATCAAAAAGCCAAGCTTCCAGCCATTGAGTTCAACCAGCGGAAACTCATCCGGCCCGGGGCTGAACATCGAGTGATCGAGGTCGCCGAACAAGTGAGTCTTGCGGTAGTTGCACAACCGCTCGCCATTGGCGCCGATCAACTGCACGGCGTTGTAGATCTGCCCGTCCTCGGTGCGCTCGGGATAACCATACAAAATGGCGATCCCGGCCGTCTTGGCGATGCGCGCGATTTGCTGCGCCGACTCACCGTTGTGCACCTCTGCCAGCACGTTGACGGCATCGAGGCCGATGTTGTAACCGGTCAAAAACATCTCCGGCAGCACCAGCAAGTCTGCGCCCTTGGCCTCCAGCGCCAATTGATGCAGACGTTGCAGGTTGCCTGCGACATCCAGGGGCAGCGGTGGACATTGGTAAAGGGCTACGCGCATTTCGGATTCCTCTTACTCGGGCAGGGCGATCGGACCGATCTCGTTGAACACATCTCCTGGACCCGGGTTCTCGGCGTGAGTTTCACCGCCGAAGTGTTTCATGATGCCCCACACCGCATTAAGCGAGGTCTGTACCGCGCCTTCGACCCAGGCAGGCGTCCACGAAACGTCGTCGCCGGCGATGAAAATCCCGCGCTGCTCGGCCGGCATGTCGTCCTGCATGAAGTGCGCGTACATGCGCTGGTTGTAGCGATAGTGGCCGGGCAGGGCGCCTTTGAAAGCCCCGAGGAAATGCGGGTCGGCTTCCCAGGACACGGTGATCGGATCGCCGATGATCCGCGCGGCGATGTCTACTTTCGGGTAGATCTTTTTCAACGCATCCAGCGCCAGTTTCACGCGTTTTTCCACCGGTTGCGGGAGCATTTTCAGCGCATCGCTCATCCACGAATAGGACAGGCAAATCACCCCCGGCTTGTCGTCGCCGTTGTCGAACAGATAAGTGCCACGGGTCAGACGATCGGTGAGGGTCATGCTCATCAAGTCGCGGCCGGTTTCCGGGTCCTTGTCCTTCCAGAATGGCCGATCGACCATCACGAAGGTTTTCGACGATTGCATGTAGCGAGTGCGGTCCAGCGCCATCCACATCTTTTGCGAGAACAGGGTTTCGTCGCATTCGATCTGGGTGGTCAGCAGCCAGCTCTGGCACGTGGTCAGCACCGCTGCGTATTCGCGGGTGTCGCCCCAGTTGTCGGTGACGGCAAAGCGCCCGTCTGCCGCGTGGGCAATTTTCTTCACGCCGGTACGCGGTGCGCCGTTGTGCAGGGAGCTGAGGCTGGTGCCTTCCGGCCAGTGCATGCAATGTTCCGGCACATGACGCCAGATCCCCAATGGCACTTGTTCCACACCGCCGACCACCAAATGCTGGTGATCGTCGCAGTTGGTCATGACCACGCGGAAGATTTCCAGCATCGAATTCGGGAAGTCCGAGTCCCAGCCGCCGGTACCGAAACCGACCTGACCAAACACTTCGCGGTGATGGAACGAGAGTTTGGCGAAGGCTTTGGAAGTGGCAACGAAGTCGTAGAACGTGCGGTCGTCCCACAGCGGAACGAGAGTGTTCCACAGTTCTTTCAGGCGCGGCACATCACGGTCGCGGATCGCTTGCTGGATGTCAGAGAACTGCGAACCGGCTTCCAGCGCATCGGCCCAGGCGTCGGCGACTTCCTGGAACAGTGCAGGAAGATCCGCCAGTTTCTGTGCGTAATGGGTCTGACCTTCGAGGTCGATCACCGTGCTGCCCGAAGCAGGGGTCAGCGGGTTCGGGAAAGGTTTGGTTTCGAGGCCAAGCTTGTCGACGTAGTGATAAAACGCGGTGGACGACACCGGGAAGCGCATGCCGCCGAGCTCGGCGATGATGCCTTCGGCGCCGTTGAATGCCTGCGAGCGCAGACGGCCGCCCATTTTCGAGGCTTCGTAGACGACGGGTTTCAGGCCCAGTTTCATCAATTCGTAGGCCGCCACCAGACCGGCGATGCCGGCACCGACGATCGCAACCTCGGCGCCATGGTTGTGCACAGGGATGCTACCCAGGCCGGCCGGGTGTTCGATCCAGTCATCGAAACCGAACGGAAAGTCCGGACCGAAAATGGTGACTGGTTTTTTACCGTCTGCAGGATGGCGATTGTTCTTGTTCATGGCTGACCTTGCTGGCGACCGGACGCGGCATGCGCGTCTGAGTATAGGAAAAGATGGCAGCCATTCTAGAGAGCGTAGAACACGTTAATAAGACGCAATGTGTCGTCGTTTTGATAATTGTTTGAGCAGAATGACGACAAGCTGCTGCACATCGTCAATGTAGGAGCCGAGCTTGCTCGCGATGAGGCCCTCCCAGACATCCAAGAGCTATCGGCAAAAACTCAAACCGGCTGCCCCCGATCAATCTTGCTACTCAAGATAATCGACGTAGTCGTCTTCTCCACCCCATCCACGCTGCCTATCTGATCCAGCAACTGATCAAGTTGCTCTGGTGAGTCGGTGCGCAACCACGCCACGTAATCAAATTCGCCACTGACTGCGCACAACTGCTGCACCTGGGCCATTGCGCTGAGGCGTCGCAACACTTCCTTGCCCGAGCGCGGTTGCACCGTGATCCCGACGTACGCCTGCAAGCCGCCATCCACGACACGTTGACCCAAACGCACGCCGTAACCGGTGATTACCTTGGCTTTTTCCAGCCGGGCCAGCCGCGAAGTCACGGTGGTGCGAGCGATGCCCAATTGGCGCGCGAGCATGGCCACGCTCTCGCGGGCATTGATCTGCAAGGCTGCAATCAATTGGCGGTCGATTTCGTCAAGGACGGGCGGGCGAGTGTCAGGCAAGGGGCGTCTCCAGCGGCACAGATCAATGGGTTGGCATGTTACAGGCACATCTCGCACCGCGGATGGTTGATCTCGCCTCAGTACCGTTCAGAGCGCTTCTGCCTCTCGGGTTTTTCTTTGGCTTGAACAAGGCGTAATCGACGGTATGGACACCAACAGTCAGTCGTAGTCGAATGCGAAATCGAGGGATGCGAGGCGATGGAAATGACAAAGAAAATGCCACCCGCTGTACGGGAACGTGCGTTGCAGATTGCCAATCACGAAATGGCGCATTACGTCATGGCCCGAGCCTTGGGGTTTGAAACGGGTGGCGTGACCCTGACAGTGACCATGGACCTGCGGCATCAAGGCGGGGCGTCCATTAGCCTGGTGCGGCCAATTTCATCGATGCAAGCTATGAGGGAACATCTGGAGGCGCGAATGATGGTCCTGTTTGCGGGCGCGATGGGGCAGACGTTAGCTTCACCGCATTCGCCCGACAAACGCGTCGATAAGTCGAAAGCGACAGCCATCCTCAAAGGAGAGCTGGGGGCGGAACAGGATTACGCAAAAATAAGGGAGTTACGGCACTTGCTGCGCAATCTCGCCTACCCCGATACGGATCCGGCCTCGTCTGACCGCATAACGGCTGAACTGAAAGAGATTACTGATCGTGTGTGGCTGAGGACTCAAACGATCGTAGAAGAATTGGCCGATACGATTACCGAATTGGGACGCGTACTTGTCGACGGCATGGTCATCGTTGAACAGTGGGGCAGGGCGGCGGATACGTATGAGGTCGTGTTGACGGGTGCAATGCTTGAGCAGCTGCGATCAGTGCAGGCCATTCCAGCGTTAACGGATGCTTCTTAAGCTGAGAGTGATCTGTGCGTATGAAGATTGGAAGCCCCGAACACGTTATTCCAACAGACACGAAAAAGCCGCGCATTGCGCGGCTTTCAAGATGGTGGGCCCAGTAGGACTCGAACCTACGACCAAGGGATTATGAGTCCCCTGCTCTAACCAACTGAGCTATAGGCCCTCAGTAGGCCGCGGATTATAGCGACGGTTTCTCGGCTGTGCTATCCGAAAAGTCTGAAATGGCTATACGAAGAAACGTCGCGGCAAATTCTTCCGGTGGCAAAGGCAGGCTGACGATGTAGCCCTGGATCTGTTCACAGCCCTCGGCAGCGAGGAATTGCTGCTGTGCGAGGGTTTCGACGCCCTCGGCGATGATGGTGAATTGCATGCTTCGGCCCAGGGCGATGATGGCGCGAACGATGGCTGCGTCGTGGGGGTCATCCGGCAGGCCGCGGACGAAAGACTGGTCGATCTTGAGAATGTCCAGTGGCAGGCGTTTGAGGTAGCTCAGGGACGAGTAACCGGTGCCGAAGTCGTCGATCGCCAGTTGCACGCCCAGGTGTTTGAGTTGATGCAGCACGGCCAACGCCTCTTCAGCCTGGCTCATGATGAAGTTTTCGGTGATTTCCAGTTGCAGGAAATCGGGTTTGAGGCGGTTGTCCTTGAGCAGTTGTTCGATCCGGCCGAGCAGGTTCGGCTGACGCAATTGAGCGCCTGCGAGGTTGACCGACAGTGGGCCGACGGGTTCGTAAACCTGATTCCACTGGAACATCTGCCGGCAGGCGGTTTCGAGAACCCAATCGCCGATTTGCAGGATCATGCCGTTTTCTTCGGCCAGCGGAATGAAGTGCTCCGGCGGCACCTCGCCGAAGGTCGGGTGGCGCCAGCGAATGAGCGCTTCTGCGCCGACCAGGCGATGGTCGACCAGGCTGATCTTCGGTTGATAATGGAGGTGCAGTTCGTTGCGCTCGATAGCACGTCGCAGTTCATGTTCAAGTGCCACTCGCTCGCTGGCTTGAGCGGTGAGGTCGCGGGTATAGCTTTCGACCCGGTTGCGACCCTTGGCCTTTGAGCGGTACATCGCCGCATCGGCGTTCTTGACCAGCGTGGCGACGTCGCAGCCATCCTTGGGATACAGGCTGGTGCCGATACTGGCGCTGATAAAAAACTCATGTTCGCCAGCCTGGAACGGTGCGCCGAAGCAATTGAGCAATTTGGTCGCGATGTTGTCGGCGTCACTGGATTGCTGCAGCCCGGGCAGCAGGATGATGAATTCGTCGCCACCCAGGCGCGCCACGGTGTCGATGTCGCGCAACTGCTCCTTGAGGCGCACGGCAATGCCCTTGAGCAGCAGGTCACCGACCGGGTGACCCAGGCTGTCGTTGATGTGTTTGAAACGGTCCAGGTCCAGGAACAGCACCGCCCCCTGGCCGCCGTTTTCCTGTTGGTTGTTGAGCGCAGTCAGCAATCGGCTCTCGAACAGCGTGCGATTTGGCAGCCCGGTCAGCGGGTCGTGGTGTGCCTGGTAATCGAGCTTGGCCTGGGCGTGTTTGAGGCTGGAAATGTCCGCGAACACCGCGACAAAGTGGGTGACGAATCTGTCCCGGTTGCGCACTGCACTGATGGTCAGCCAGCTCGGATAGAGCTCGCCATTCTTGCGCCGATTGGAAATTTCGCCCTGCCAATGACCTTCGGCTGTCAGCTGATGCCACATGGCGGCATAAAACGCGCTGTCGTGCAGGCCCGAGGCGAGCAGGCGAGGGGTGTGGCCCAATGCTTCGCTCTCGCTGTAGCCGGTGATTTCGGTAAACGCACGGTTAACCGCGCTGATGTGTTGTTGAGTGTCGGTGATCAAAACACCTTCAGCGGTACTCTCGAATACCGTGGCAGCCTGTTGCAGCTTTTCCTGCATCAAGTGTCGCTCGGTGATGTCCCGGGCGATGGTCAGCATGCAATCTTCATCGCCGATCGGCAGCGGACGGCTGGACACTTCGCAGAGGCGGATCTGTCCGTCGCTGCGGCGTATATGGCAACTGAAGTCGCGGACGAAACCGTCCCGGTGCAGCAGGTCGAGCATCTGTTTGCGTTCGTTGAGATTGACCCAGATACCCAGTTCAAGGGCGGAGCGATCCACGGACATAGCGCTGTTGAAACCGGTAATGCGACTGAAACCCTCGTTGACCTCAATCAGTAAACCGTCGCTCTGCCGTGACAACAGCAGGCCGTCGGGGGAGGCATGGAAGGCCTTGGCGAACTTCTCTTCGGAGGTTTGCAGCTGTTTCTGGGTTTCCTTGAGCTGGCTGATATCCCGCACGACCACTACCAGCGCAGGGGTTGTATCGAGGTCGAACGGCTCAGCGGAGATCAGGCCGGTAAACACCTGGCCATTGTTGCGGCGAAAGGGCATCTCCAGGTTACGGATGCTGCCGGCCTGCAACCGTTGCAACAAGCCTGGCCCGACGCCGGGTACTCCCCAGATATTGAGGTCGGTGGCCGTCTGGCCGATGACGTCTTCGGCCTTGAGACCGATCTGTTCTTCGAACGCCTCGTTGACCTCCAGCAGGCAGCCGTCGCAGAGCCGCGCAATGACCAGTATGTCCGGGCATTGCTGGAACACCGAGGCGAACTTCTGTTCCGACAGGCGCAACGCCTCTTCGGTGCGCTTGGCCTCGCTGATGTCGATCATCAGCCCACGCAACACCGGTTCATGGCCGTGCTCGATCAGGCTGACGATATCGCGCACCCAAATGCAGCGGCCATCGGCGGTAATGACCCGGTAATCGAGGCTGTGATCGCGCCCGGCCAGTACTTCGTGATCACAGAAGGTCTGGGCGCGAGTCAGGTCGGCGGGGTGAATGATGTTGCGCCAGAAGCCCGGAATCAGCCAATGAGACAAGGGGTAACCGAGCAGATCCTCGGCATGGGGGGACACATAGCTGTAGGTGAAATCGCTGATCCGCGCTTCCCAGGCAATGGCCGAAAGGCTCTCCACCAGCCCGCGGTAATGGTATTCACTGCTGCGCAGTTCCTGTTCCAGGTCGACCCGGCGGGCAATTTCTGAACTCAGCCGCCGGTTGATCCGGATAACCATCGCCAGCACGATGATCAGCAGCAGCAATCCCGGTAGACCGTAAACCAGCAGATCGTTCCAGAAAGTCCGATGATCGAGGACGTTGCCGACCCACTGCTCCTGAATCTCATTGATTTCGTCCGGGGACATGTCCGCCAGGACTTTATCCAGAATGCCGACCAGTATCTTGTTGTCCCGGGGCACGCCCATCGCCAATTGATAGCGATAAGGGGTTTCGCCGCTGACGTAGAGCCCGTCGAGCTTTAACTGACGCAGGCTCCAGACGCTGGAGGCGAGATCGCCGACTACCGCATCGACTTCATCGGTAGCCAGCGCCTGCAGCGCTGAGCTGACGTTGGGCATCGCCACCAGATTGAGGTCGGGATTGTGGGTGCGCAACAGCTCATGGGGCGCATAGTTTTCCACCACGGCGACTTTCAGACCGTACAAGTCTTCGAGTTTACGGGGCTGAGGGCCTCCGACATGGGCAAGGATAACAATCGGGAAGTCCAGGTAGGGGCGAGTGAAGGAGAGGTAAGTCTGGCGCTCCGGGGTCGACATGATGCCGGGCAACAGGTCCAGCTTGGCTTGTTTGGCCTGCTCCAGGACGACGGTCCAGCTGACGGGCTCGATGGGCGTGAGCTTGATGGCCAGGCGTTGACGGATCCTGTCGATATAGTCTGCTGCAAGGCCCTGATAGCGGCCCTGATCGTCGCGAAACTCGAAGGGGGGCCATGACGCATCGACACCCAGGCGCAAGTCCGGGTGAGTCGCCAGCCAGCTACGTTCTTCGTCGGTCAGAGTCAGCGCGCCAGCCGTTGCGGTCCAGGTCAATAGCGACAGCAAAAAAAGCACGGTCGGCAGTCTGGGCATAACGGTCTCGTTATGGCTCGGGGAATGTTTCGAGTGTAGACGGGCAATTCGGAGGGGGGGAGGTGCGAGGGATTTAATCTGTATAAAAGCAAAACCCCCGGCCTGGGCCGGGGGTTTTGTATTACTCGTCGAGGAAGGAGCGCAAATGCTCGCTTCTCGTCGGGTGGCGCAGCTTGCGCAGCGCCTTGGCTTCGATCTGGCGAATCCGTTCACGGGTCACGTCGAACTGCTTACCAACCTCCTCGAGGGTGTGGTCGGTATTCATGTCGATACCGAAGCGCATGCGTAGAACCTTGGCTTCACGGGCAGTGAGGCCGGACAAGACTTCGCGAGTCGCTTCTTTAAGGCTCTCAACAGTGGCGACATCGATTGGCGACTGCATGGTCGAGTCTTCGATGAAGTCACCCAGATGGGAGTCTTCGTCATCACCGATCGGGGTTTCCATGGAGATCGGCTCTTTAGCGATCTTCAATACCTTGCGGATCTTGTCCTCAGGCATTTCCATGCGTTCGCCCAGCTCTTCCGGGGTCGGTTCGCGACCCATTTCCTGCAACATCTGGCGGGAAATACGGTTGAGCTTGTTGATCGTCTCGATCATGTGCACCGGAATACGGATGGTGCGGGCCTGGTCGGCGATCGAGCGAGTGATCGCCTGACGGATCCACCAGGTGGCATAAGTCGAGAATTTGTAGCCGCGGCGGTATTCGAATTTATCTACCGCTTTCATCAAGCCGATGTTGCCTTCCTGGATCAGATCGAGGAATTGCAGGCCACGGTTGGTGTACTTCTTGGCGATGGAGATCACCAGACGCAAGTTCGCTTCTACCATCTCTTTCTTCGCGCGGCGGGCCTTGGCCTCACCGATCGACATGCGACGGTTGATGTCCTTGATCTCGGCGATCGTCAAACCGGTTTCGGTTTGCAGCGCGGTTAGCTTCTGCTGGCAACGAATGATGTCCGGTTGCAGGCGACCAATGGCTTCAGCGTATTTGCTTTTGCCTTTGGCCAGCGCATCGGTCCAGCTTTCGTCGACTTCGTTGCCCGGGAACTGGCGCAGGAAGTCGGCACGCGGCATGCGGGCATCACGAACGCAAAGTTGCATGATCGCGCGCTCTTGCTGACGCAGACGATCCAGGGCACTGCGAACACGCTCGACCAGGCCTTCGAATTGCTTCGGAACCAGTTTGATCGGCATGAACAGCTCAGCCAGCAGCACCAGCTCGGCAATTGCCAGCTTGTTGCCACGACCGTGCTTTTTCAGCGCCTTGCGGGTGATTTCCATCTGGTCGGCAACAGCGCCAAAGCGCTGAGCTGCGATGACCGGATCCGGACCGCTTTCGGCTTCTTCTTCGTCGTCGGTGCTGGCTTCAGCTTCGTCGTCGTCGGTGTCGTCGTCCGCTTTCACGGCTTTCGGGTCGACAGGCGGCGGCACTTCTGCAGCAGGCGGCGCAATGCCGTCGTCCGGGTCGATATAACCGCTCAGGACGTCGGACAGGCGGCCACCTTCGGTGGTGACGCGAGTGTATTCGGAGAGAATATGGTCAACCGTGCCAGGGAAGTGCGCAATTGCGCCCATCACTTCGCGGATGCCCTCTTCAATACGCTTGGCGATTTCAATTTCGCCTTCACGTGTGAGGAGCTCTACCGTACCCATTTCACGCATGTACATGCGCACTGGGTCGGTGGTGCGACCAATGTCGGTCTCGACCGCTGCCAACGCTGCTGCTGCCTCTTCGGCCGCGGCTTCGTCGGTATCGGCGTCGGCCAGCATAAGGGAATCCTTATCTGGCGCAACCTCGAATACGTTGATCCCCATGTCATTGATCATGCGGATGATGTCTTCCACCTGTTCCGGATCTGAAATATCCTCCGGCAGGTGGTCGTTGACCTCCGCGTAAGTCAGGTAACCCTGCTCACGACCAAGTGTGATCAACTCTTTGATACGAGACTGCTGTTGCGCTTTTCCGGACATAACACCCTATCCACTGAAGGTCTTGGCGGGCAAAAAACAAGCCGAGGATTATACCTGAGCTATGACCTCACGCGCCAGTTGAGGTCGGGCTTGTTGCGGAAACATTGCGACTTAATAGGTCGCGCAGTTGGTTTTTCTCTTCGGCACTCAGTTCACTTTGACGTGCTTTCCTGAGAAGTTGTTCCAGGTTTCGCTCGCGTTGGCGGGCTGACAAGCTAGTAATGGTGTCGAAAAACTGTTGTTCAAGGTTATCTCCATCAATCAGCCATTCCTTTTCCGCCAGCGCCTTGAGCAAACGTCCTTGCTCCGTACCGTGCCAGCGTGCAATCAACTGAAATGAGTTTAGCTTGGGATTCTTCTGTACGGCTTCGAGCAAGGCCACCAGCAATTGCGTGTTGGTGTGATCCTCGGCAGCAAAGTGCCCGGCATCCTCGACTTTCTCGGCCAATTGCGGGTGATGCAATAGCGTGCGCAAGGCGGCCAGGGTCGGCGGCTCTACAGCGGCCGGCACCCGTGGCGCGCGGGGTTGATCGTGATCACCGCCGCGTTTGCCATTTTTGTCCCACGGTTTTTTGTCCCATTTCTTGCCGCCGGCGCCGGGTTTCTTCGGTGTCCATTCCTGCTGCGGCACATACATCTCTTGTGCCTGCGGCTGATGGTAGTCGCTGTAATCCGGCATGGCGTCGTAATCGATGCCCGGATCGTACGCCGGCGGAGCTTCCTGGGGCGCGCTTTGCACCAGCTGGCTCACGGCTTCACCGCTAAGCCCGGTAATTTCGGTCAGGCGCTGACGCATCAGGATGCGCAGGTTCGCCCCGGGGACTTTGTCGATCAGCGGCGCGGCGAGAGTGGCCATGTGGGCCTTGCCTTCGAGCGAGCGTGGGTCCGATTCCTCGGTCAGCTGTTGAAAAAAATAATCCGCTAATGGCTGGGCGTGCTGGTTGATCCGTGCGCGGAAGGCATCAGTGCCTTCGGAGCGGACCAGCGTATCCGGGTCTTCGCCTTCGGGGAGGAACAAAAAGCGTGCGCGCCGTCCGTCCTGCAGGCTCGGCAGCGTTGCCTCCAGTGCCCGCCAGGCGGCATTTCGGCCCGCCTGATCGCCGTCGAAACAGAACAGCACGTTGGGCACGACGCGAAACAGACGCTTCAAGTGCTCTTCGCTGGTGGCGGTGCCCAGGGTCGCGACAGCATTGCGCAGACCTTGCTGGGCCAGGGCGATAACATCCATGTAGCCTTCGACGACGATGATTTCGTCGAGGTTGCGGTTGTTCTTGCGTGCTTCATAAAGGCCGTAGAGTTCCTGGCCCTTATGGAATACCGGGGTTTCCGGTGAGTTCAGGTATTTCGGCTTGTCGTCGCCCAATACCCGGCCGCCGAAGGCGATGATTCGCCCGCGGCTGTCGCGGATCGGGAACATCACGCGATCGCGGAAGCGGTCATAGCGTTTGCCGGTTTCGGCGTTCTCGATCAGCAGGCCGGCATCGATCATGGCTTTCTGTTGCAGGGTGTCGCTGCTCAGGTGCTTGAACAGATTGTCCCAGCCGGGCGGGGCAAAGCCGAGGCCGAAGTCTCGGGCGATTTCGCCGGTCAGCCCGCGACCCTTCAAGTAATCCACCGCTGCTTTTCGCGATGGATGGCTTTTCAGCGCCTGGCGGTAAAAGTCGGCGGCGGCGGTGAGTAGCGGGTAGAGCGGCGAATCGGTCGGCTGCCGCGGTTTGTGCGGGCGTCCGCTTTCTTCGCGGGGGATTTCCATGCCGGCGGCTTTGGCCAGTTCCTCGACAGCCTGGACGAAATCCAGATTGTCGTGGTCCATCATGAAGCCGAGGGCGTTGCCGCCAGCGCCGCAGCCAAAGCAATAATAAAACTGCTTGTCGGGGCTGACGCTGAAGGAGGGGGTTTTCTCTTTGTGGAACGGGCAGCAGGCGGTGTAGTTCTTGCCAGCCTTTTTTATTTGCAGGCGCGAGCTGACCACGTCGACGATGTCGGTGCGGTTCAGAAGGTCGTCAATGAAGCTCTGGGGAATTAGCCCGGCCATGGCGTTCTCGTCATCTGCGCTGCAATGGATCCGAAACGAAGAGCGGCTGAGCGCGGGTCCTTGTTTGAGGCGCGCAAAATGTGCGGCTCGACCAGTGTCGTCTGCGTAATCGCTGTCGGGAAGTGTATCTGCCGAAAATCCACTGACGTTAGTACCAATCAGTATTCGACTATTTGAAAGTGTTGCGCTGAAATCCGCTGCGGCCTGTCGATGGCCTCGGATAGCTCATAAGCTGGCACGCAAGAAGGTGCCTTGGGCTGATCGTCGTGAGAGGAATCAGTGGGTGTGCTCGTCAGTAGCCTTGGAAGGCTCGTCAGAAAAGACGTGCACCGCTGGCAAAAGAGCCAGGTCTGACGCTGTGAAGCAGATTTGTCTCGGTCGCGTGTGCGGCTTTGACGGTGAAGCATCAAGCGTTTTCCGCAAATGCCATTAGCCCGGCTGAGGGCCGGGCTTGGCAGAAGCTTGCTACGAACGTCTGTGTATTAGTACAGACGAACGGCGCGGCGCTGTTCGCGCTGAACTTTCTTGGCGTGACGCTTAACAGCGGCTGCTGCTTTGCGCTTACGCTCAGAAGTAGGCTTCTCGTAGAATTCGCGGCTACGAACTTCAGCCAGTACACCGGCTTTTTCGCAGGAGCGCTTGAAACGACGCAGAGCTACGTCGAAGGGTTCGTTCTCTTTTACTTTGACGGCTGGCATCCAGAGCTACCTTCATTCATTACCGGGGTCAACATCCTCGTGGCAAAAGAGCACTTGAAGACGTCGGTTTTTAAGGGTTGCGGATGTTAACCCCTCATCGCCCGGAATGCAAAGCCTCTGATCGAAAACCGCTAGTCGGGGCATCACATGGCGACTATTATGCGCGCCTTCGAATTCAGCCTAAACAAGGCGCAAACCCATGCTAGTACTGGGATTAGAAACCTCCTGCGACGAAACCGGTGTCGCATTATATGACAGTGAACGCGGCCTGCTGGCCGACGCGCTGTTCAGCCAGATCGACCTGCACCGCGCCTATGGCGGGGTCGTGCCGGAGTTGGCCTCGCGTGATCACGTCAAACGCATGCTGCCCTTGATTCGTCAGGTGTTGGCTGAGGCTGACTGTGTGCCGACCGAGATCGATGCCATCGCCTATACCGCGGGTCCTGGCCTGGTCGGTGCCTTGCTGGTGGGCGCTTCCTGCGCTCAGGCGCTGGCCTTTGCCTGGGGTATTCCGGCGCTGGGCGTGCACCACATGGAAGGTCACCTGCTGGCGCCGATGCTGGAGTCACAGCCGCCAGAATTCCCGTTCGTCGCTTTGTTGGTGTCTGGCGGTCATACGCAGCTGGTTCAGGTCGACGGGATCGGTCAATACACGCTCCTGGGCGAGACCCTCGACGATGCCGCCGGTGAAGCTTTCGACAAGACCGCGAAGATGATGGGCCTCAATTATCCAGGTGGCCCGGAAATCGCTCGCCTGGCGGAGCAAGGGGTTGCAGGACGCTTCACTTTCCCGCGTCCGATGTGCGACCGTCCGGGCCTGGCCTTCAGTTTCAGCGGCTTGAAAACCTTCGCCCTGAACACCTGGCAGCAGAGCGTCAGCGCCGGGGACGACAGCGAGCAAGCCCGTTGCGACATCGCGCTGGCGTTCCAGCAGGCCGTGGTGGAGACTTTGACCATCAAGTGCAAGCGTGCCCTGAAACAGGCCGGCATGAAGCGCTTGGTGATCGCTGGCGGCGTCAGCGCCAACAAGGCGCTGCGTACCTCACTGGAGAAGATGCTAGGCGACATGAAGGGCGATGTTTTTTATGCTCGTCCAGAGTTCTGCACCGACAACGGCGCGATGATTGCCTTTGCCGGCTGCCAGCGTTTGCAGGCCGGTCAGCACGAAAGCCTGGCGATCAGCGTGCAGGCGCGTTGGCCGATGGAGCAATTGTCGGCGCTGTGATGAGGTGCGGGATGAACCGCGCTCATGCCCGGTATTTAAAAATGCCGTTCGCGCCCGGCAAACAGGTCGCGTAGATTGCCCCGATGTCGCCAGACGATCAGTCCCGTGAGTGCGCTCATGGGCAGCAGGGCCGCCGGTTCTTGCCAGGCCAGCAGCGGCAGTGTCAGCGGTGTGGCGATCAAGGCCGCCAGTGAGCTGGTGCGAGTCAGGTAGAACGTCAGCAACCAGGCGCAGACCGCCAGCAGTGCGGCGGGCGGGTAGAGTCCGAGTAGCATGCCGGCAGAGGTGGCGACACCTTTGCCGCCGCGGAAGCGGAAATACAACGGGAACAGGTGGCCGATAACGGCACAGACGCCGATCCAGGCCTGTTCTTGAAGCGAAAGGCCCGCAACGCCGGCGATCAGTACCGGCAGCAGGCCTTTGAAGAGGTCCCCGATCAAGGTCAGAACGGCAAGTTTTTTGCCGGCCAGGCGCAACATGTTGGTGGCGCCGGCATTGCCCGAGCCACTCATTCGCGGATCGGGGTTACCGGTCAGGCGGCTGAGCAAAATGGCGAAGGACAGAGAGCCGAGCAGGTAGGCGAGGGTCGCCAGTAACCAAAACATGCTAACTATTCCGGGCGAGGACGCCCTGATTCTAACGGCGCATTGCGCCCTTGTCGTGCAGCGGAGAAAAGTGCTTGGACAGAGTGTTTATCGAGGGCCTGGAAGTCGACACCGTGATTGGTGCCTACGACTGGGAGCGAGGCATCCGACAGTGCTTGCGTCTTGATCTGAGTTTCGCCTGGGATAATCGCCCGGCCGCGGCCGGTGATGACCTGACGCTGGCACTCGATTACGCCAGTGTGTCGTCGCGTATCCAGGCCTTTGCCGAGCAGGCGCAGTTCCAACTGGTCGAGACCTTCGCCGAGCGTCTGGCTGAAGTCCTGATGAGCGAATTCAATATCACCTGGATGCGCCTCAAGCTGACCAAGCCAGGCGCCATCCCGGCTGCCACAGGCGGTGTGGGCGTGGAGATTGAGCGCGGATGTCGCTGACTCAGGTGTTTCTCGGGCTCGGTAGCAATATCGAGCGCGAATCCCATTTGCAGGCTGGCCTGGAAGCCTTGGCCGGTTTCCTCGTGGATATACGCTGCTCGGCGGTGTTCGAAAGTCAACCGGTGGGGATCAAGAGCGGGCCTTTCTTCAATTTTGTGGTATCGGCTTTTACCGATTTGCCGCTGATGGAACTGGATCGCCGGCTGAAATTCATCGAGGCGGACAATGGCCGTTATGCGCCGGACCGCAAAGGCTTGCCGCTGGATATCGACGTGTTGCTGTTCGGTGATCTGGTGGGCAACTTCGATGGCTTGATCCTGCCGCGGGCAGAAATTCTGAAAAATGCCTTCGTGTTGTGGCCGTTGTCGCTGATTGCGCCGGATCGCGTGCATCCGGGTGTGGGCAAGAGTTTTGCGACGTTGTGGCGTGAGGCGCAGATTGATCAGGTGTTGGCGCCGGTGGCGTTTGAGTGGCGCGGCGAGCAGTTGACCCCTTCAGCATTGTTGTGATGCGGATGACGCCTTCGCGAGCAAGCCCGCTCCCACAGGGCTTGCGCTGACCTTGTGGGAGCGGGCTTGCTCGCGAAGCTTTTTCAGGCAGACGCCGCGTCTTTGTAAGCCTTCAGCGCCTTGAGCCGCTCGCGCTTGATCGCCTCGCCCAGCTCCGGTCCTTTGAATCCCTTGTCCAGCAACGGCTGAACCGCTACAGCCCGCGCAGCATTCGCTGCTCCGCGCAAATAATCAGCCTGTGGATAACTTCGCTGCTCCAGCCCTTTACGTCCTCGGGCGTCCATCTCGCACGCCGCGATAAATTCCTCGAACCGCTGCGGCCGACGGTAAATGTCAAAACTCTGCAGCAACTCCAGCAAAGTCGACGGCTTCAGTTCCAGCGCGCGATGGCCGTGGGTGTGATATTCGCCCACCAATAGAGCCAGTTCCTGACAGTCCTTCGGCGCCTTGAAGCGTTCGTTGACCGCTTTGATCAGCTTCAAGCCCTTGTGCTCATGAGCTATGTGTCGGGGCCACTCTGCCTCGGGCGTCAGTCCCTTGCCGAGGTCGTGCAGCAGGCAGGCCCAACGCACGGTAAGTGGTTGTTTGTGCCGCGCGGCCTGTTCCAGCACGCTCAAAGTGTGCACGCCGGTGTCGATTTCGGGGTGATGGGCTTCCGGTTGCGGCACGCCGAACAGGGCATCGACTTCCGGCATTAATACTTTGAGAGCGCCACATTCGCGCAGCACTTCGATGAACACCTGTGGCTGATCTTCCATCAGGGCGCGGGAAATTTCCTTCCAGCTGCGTTCGGCGGTCAAGGCTTCCAGTTCACCTGACTCGCTGAGTTGGCGCATCAGTTCCAGTGTCTCCGGCGCCACGGTGAAACCGAGCCCCGCATAACGAGCTGCGAAACGGGCAACGCGCAGAACCCTGAGCGGATCTTCGGCGAATGCGGGGGAAACGTGACGAAGCAAGCGCGCTTCGAGATCGCGCTGGCCGTGGTAAGGATCGGTCAGGTTCTGCTGATCGTCTTCGGCCATAGCGTTGATGGTCAGGTCACGACGGATCAGGTCTTCTTCGAGGGTGACTTCGGGGTTGGCGTGAAAGGTAAAGCCGCCGTAACCGCGTCCGCTTTTGCGTTCGGTGCGGGCGAGGGCGTATTCCTCGCCGCTTTTTGGGTGAAGGAACACCGGGAAGTCCGCGCCTACCGGGCGAAAGCCCTTGGCGAGCATTTCTTCAGTGGTGGCGCCAACCACAACCCAGTCGATGTCGGTGACAGGCTTGCCCAGCAGGCGATCGCGTACCGCACCGCCGACTTTATAAATCCGCATAAAAAACCTCCGTTAGCTCGACAGAATAACCTTTGCGTCGAACTTCCGGAGGCCGAAACGGGATCAAAGATGAATAACGGCCAGGTCCAGTCGCCCGTAATCGCCTTCAGCGTGCTCGCCTCTAGGCGGAACATGATGGGTTTTCATCACCTGGTCGCCTTGGAGGGTTTCCAGATGAATATCGAAGCCCCACAGGCGGTGGAGGTGCTTGAGCACTTCCTCGGTGGACTCGCCCAGCGGTTTACGGTCGTGTTGCTGGTGACGCAAGGTCAGGGAGCGATCACCACGCCGGTCGATGCTGTAAATCTGCACGTTGGGTTCGCGATTACCGAGGTTGTACTGCGCCGCCAGGGTTTCACGGATGATGCGGTAACCTCCTTCGTCGTGAATGGCCGGGACTAGCAGATCCTCCTTCTGGTCGTCATCGAGAATGCTGAACAACTTCAGGTCACGGATCACCTGGGGTGACAGGTACTGCAGGATGAAGCTTTCATCCTTGAAGCTACTCATGGCGAACTTGATGCTCGACAGCCAGTCGGTGCCGGCAATTTCAGGGAACCAGCGGTAGTCCTCTTCGGTAGGGTGTTCACACATGCGGCGGATGTCCCGGTACATGGCAAAACCCAAGGTGTAGGGGTTGATGCCGTTGTAGTAGGGGCTGTCGAAGCCGGGTTGATAGACCACGCTGGTGTGGGACGTCAAAAACTCCATCATGAAGCCGTCGGTCACCAGGCCTTCGTCATACAGGTCGTTCATCAGGGTGTAATGCCAGAACGTGGCCCAGCCCTCGTTCATCACCTGGGTCTGACGTTGCGGGTAGAAATACTGGGCGATCTTGCGCACGATCCGCACGATTTCCCGCTGCCATGGTTCCAGCAGTGGTGCGTGTTTTTCGATGAAGTAGAGGATGTTTTCCTGAGGTTCGGCGGGGAAGCGCGCGTTGTCCTTGTCGCTGTACTTGTCCGCACCTTTTGGAATGGTCCGCCACAGATCGTTGATCTGCTTCTGCAAATGCTCTTCCCGATCCTTTTGCCGGCGACGTTCTTCTTCGGCGGAAATCGGATACGGGCGTTTGTAGCGATCGACTCCATAGTTCATCAGGGCATGGCAGGAATCCAGCAAGTCCTCGACCGCGTCGATACCGTGGCGCTCTTCGCACTGCATGATGTATTGCTTGGCGAACACCAGGTAATCAATGATCGAACTGGCGTCAGTCCAGGTGCGGAACAGGTAATTGCCTTTGAAAAAGCTGTTATGCCCGTAGCAGGCATGGGCAACGACCAAAGCCTGCATGCAGATGGTGTTTTCTTCCATCAAGTAGGCGATGCAAGGGTCCGAGTTGATCACGATTTCGTACGCCAGCCCCATCTGGCCGCGACTGTAGGATTTCTCGGTGCTGAGGAAGTGTTTGCCGTAGGACCAATGGTGATAACCCAGCGGCATGCCGACGGAGGCGTAGGCGTCCATCATTTGCTCGGCGGTGATCACTTCGATCTGGTTGGGGTAAGTATCGAGCGCGTAGCGAGCCGCCAGACGACTGATTTCTTTGTCGTAGGCCTGAATCAGCTCGAACGTCCATTCGGAGCCGGTGGAAATGGGTTGGCGCTTCTGCTCTTTGGCGGTCATGTCACTAACCTGCGCTGGAAGAGTTCACGGAAGACCGGATAGATATCCCCGGCCGAGACCAGTTGTTGCTGGGCAAAAGTGTCAGAGAAGGCTTCGGCGATGCGTTCGTACTCGAACCACAGGGCCTGATGTTCGCGCGGGGTAATCTCAACGTAAGTGTAGTACTGCACGAACGGCATGATCTGGTTGATCAGAATGTCGCGGCAGATCGGCGAGTCGTCGTTCCAGTTATCGCCGTCGGAGGCCTGGGCGGCATAGATGTTCCACTCATTGCTCGGATAGCGTTCGGCCATGATCTCCTGCATCAGTTTCAAGGCGCTGGAAACGATGGTGCCGCCGGTTTCGCGAGAATAGAAAAACTCTTCTTCGTCCACTTCCCGGGCACTGGTGTGGTGGCGAATGAACACGACGTCGATCTTGTCGTAGTTACGCTTGAGAAACAGGTACAGCAGGATAAAGAAACGCTTGGCGATGTCCTTGGTCGCTTGGGTCATGGAGCCGGACACGTCCATCAGGCAGAACATTACTGCCTTGGAACTGGGGTTGGGCTGTTTGATGAGCAGGTTGTACTTGAGGTCGAAGGTATCGAGGAACGGTACGCGATGAATGCGCGCACTGAGCTTTTCGATTTCCGCCTCGATTTTCTGAATGTCGCCGAAGTTGTCTGGCTCTTCACGCTTGAGGCGCAGCAGTTCTTCCTTGGCCTCGCGTAATTTTGCCCGGCTGCTGCCAGACAGGGCGATGCGCCGAGCATGGGCCGAGCGCAAGGTGCGGATGATGTTGATCCGCGACGGATTGCCTTCGTTACTGATCCCGGCACGAACGGTCTTGAAGGTGTCGGTGCCGGTCAGGTTGCGTTTGACCAGGTTCGGCAGCTCAAGGTCCTCGAACATGAATTCGAGGAATTCCTCCTGGGTGATCTGGAAGACGAACTCGTCCATCCCTTCGCCCGTGTTGCCGGCCTTGCCCGGCCCTCTGCCACCGCCACCTCCGGGCGGGCGGGCAATGTGCTCGCCACTGGTGAACTCCTTGTTGCCCGGGTGCACGACGGTCTGCTTGCCACCGCGACCGTGGTGAAGCACCGGTTCGTCAATGTCGCGACCGGGAATGCTGATTTGTTCGCCGTGTTCCATATCGGTAATGGAGCGCCGGCTGACCGCCTCTTCGACAGCCTTTTTGATGTGATCACGGTAACGCCGCAGAAACCGCTGACGGTTCACCGTGCTCTTGTTCTTGCCATTGAGACGTCGGTCGATCACATAGCTCATGACTGCTCCTTAGAAGCTGTCCTGAAAGGGGCGAGCGGTTATGCAGCATCGACGGTGCCAAGGGATGTGCACGCTCCCCCAAGCGCTTTTGGACGCTGACTGACCTCGCTACCGACTTTCGAACACCTTCCAGAGGTCTGTGTAACAGAAAATGCGTACACAGGCCTCTGGCTGACGACAACCGGTCTGACCGGCAGCGGGTTATTGTGATTTTCTGACCCGCAGGTACCACTCGGACAGCAGTCGTACCTGTTTGTCGGTGTAGCCCCGCTCGACCATCCGTGTGACGAAGTCGTTGTGCTTCTGCTGGTCCTCTTTGCTGGCCTTGGCGTTGAAGCTGATGACTGGCAGGAGGTCCTCGGTGTTGGAGAACATTTTCTTCTCGATGACCACCCGCAGTTTTTCGTAGCTGAGCCAGGTCGGGTTCTTGCCGTTGTTATTGGCGCGGGCGCGCAGCACGAAGTTGACGATTTCATTGCGGAAATCCTTCGGATTGCTGATGCCGGCCGGTTTTTCGATTTTCTCCAGTTCTTCGTTCAGCGCTACGCGGTTGAGGATCTCGCCGGTTTCCGGGTCGCGGTATTCCTGGTCCTGGATCCAGAAGTCGGCGTACAGCACATAGCGATCGAAGATGTTCTGGCCATACTCGCTGTAAGACTCGAGGTAGGCGGTCTGGATTTCCTTGCCGATGAACTCGATATAACGCGGTGCCAGGTACTCCTTGAGGAAGCGCAGATAGCGTTCGCGGGTTTCCGCCTGGAATTGTTCCTGTTCGATCTGTTGTTCCAGCACGTAAAGCAAGTGCACCGGGTTGGCAGCGATTTCGTGCGGATCGAAGTTGAACACTTTCGACAGGATCTTGAACGCGAAGCGAGTCGACAGGCCGTTCATGCCTTCGTCGACACCCGCGTTGTCGCGGTATTCCTGGATCGACTTGGCCTTCGGATCGGTGTCCTTGAGGTTTTCACCGTCGTACACGCGCATCTTGGAGTAGATGTTGGAGTTTTCCGGCTCTTTGAGTCGCGACAGTACGGTGAACTGGGCAAGCATCTTCAGGGTGTCAGGCGCGCAGTGAGCCTTGGCCAGGGAGCTGTTGAACAAGAGCTTGTCGTAGATCTTCACTTCGTCGCTGACCCGCAGGCAGTACGGCACTTTGACGATGTAGATCCGATCGATGAAGGCTTCGTTGTTCTTGTTGTTGCGGAAGGTATGCCATTCCGATTCGTTGGAGTGGGCCAGCAGGATCCCGGTAAACGGAATGGCCCCCAGACCTTCGGTACTGTTGTAGTTGCCTTCCTGGGTGGCTGTCAGCAGTGGGTGCAGCACCTTGATCGGCGCCTTGAACATTTCGACGAATTCCATCAGGCCCTGGTTGGCCCGGCACAGTGCGCCCGAGTAGCTGTAGGCGTCGGCATCGTTCTGCGGGAATTCTTCGAGTTTGCGGATATCGACCTTGCCCACCAGTGCCGAAATGTCCTGGTTGTTTTCATCTCCCGGCTCGGTCTTGGCCACTGCGATCTGGTTGAGGATCGACGGATACAGCTTCACCACACGGAACTGGCTGATGTCACCGCCGAACTCGGCGAGGCGTTTGGTCGCCCATGGCGACATGATGGTGTTGAGGTAGCGCCGTGGAATGCCGAAGTCTTCCTCGAGGATCGCGCCATCTTCGGTGGCGTTGAACAGACCCAGAGGTGATTCGAATACCGGCGAGCCCTTGATCGCGTAGAAGGGCACTTTTTCGATCAGCTGTTTCAGCTTCTCGGCCAGGGACGATTTACCGCCACCCACAGGACCGAGCAGATAGAGAATCTGCTTCTTCTCTTCCAGGCCCTGAGCGGCATGACGGAAATACGACACGATCTGGTCAATGCATTCTTCCATCCCGTGGAAGTCTTCAAAGGCCGGATAGCGGCGGATTACCTTGTTGGAAAAGATCCGCGACAGCCTCGAGTTGGCCGAAGTGTCGAGAAGCTCCGGCTCACCGATGGCCAGTAACAGACGCTCGGCGGCGGAAGCGTAGGCGCTACGGTCGCTTTTGCACAGTTCAAGATACTCTTGCAGCGAGAGTTCTTCCTGGCGTGTGGACTCGAAGCGTTGTTGGAAGTGGCTAAAGATACTCATGACGTCACCTCGCTCGATACGTGGAGCCGACGCCGGATCATTCAGTCGATGCTGGCAGCGACCGAATATGCAGTCGCTGTTTACCCCCCAGAACTCTTTCGAAGCTGACGACCCCGAAAGCTACTCCCGATGACCCGCGCGCCGGTGTACCGGCTCTCCCCTGTTTTGGATGGCCTGCGCTTAAGGATAGTTGCTTATTCGACAGGTAAAGGCGAGATACGTAATTAGTTGTGGCAGACCGTTCGTCTGCCACCGCGCTAGCCCCCGGGGGACGGGGCTTGCGCGTTACAAAAAAATTATTCGGAAGTGCCTTGCGCCGTTTCCGAAGGATAAGTCGTACGCCACAGCTCAAAACCGCCATCCATGCTGTAGACGTCGGAGAAGCCCTGACTAATGAGGTACGCGGCGGCGCTCTGACTGGAGTTGCCGTGGTAGCAGACGACCACGGTCGGTGCGTCGAGGTCGGCAGCGCGGATGAAATCCGAGAGGGAGTGGTTATCCAGATGCTTCGAGCCGGCGATGTGCAGCGCGGCAAAAGTTGCTGGGTCGCGGACATCGACCACTACCGCGCCTTGCTCGCGCAGGGCTTGGGCCTGTTCCGGGGGGATACGTTTGAATTCGCTCATGGCGGGCTCCTGTGGCTCGGCTGAAAGCGCAGTCTAGCGCGGGGCGCTTGCTGACGATGGTTCGGGGATAGGTGCGGCGACTGGCGGCAGGGCAAGGCCATGCTCATCGCATTTGCAAGACAGGCGTTCACCGGTGTCGACATTCATCAGGGTCAAGGCGCCACCCCAGACACAACCGGTGTCGAGGGCCGAGATGCCCGGCTCATTGCATCGGCCTTCCAGAGCGGCCCAGTGGCCGAAGATGATCTTCAGGCCCTTGGTCTTGCGCTCTTTGTGTTGAAACCAGGGTTTGTAGCCCGGTGGCGCATTATCGAGGCCTTCCTTGCTTTTGAGGTCAAGCTTGCCCTCGGCGGTACAAAACCGCATGCGGGTGAAATAGTTGGTAATCACACGCAAGCGTGTCACGCCTTTGAGGTCGTTGTCCCATTTCGCCGGATCGTTGCCGTACATGCCGTCGAGGTAGGGCGGCAACAGGTTATCGTCGCGCAATGCAGCCTCGACTTCGGCGGCGTACTTCAGGGCTTTGCGCAGCGACCACTGCGGCGGAATGCCAGCATGTACCAGGGCAACATCGCGTTGTTCGTCGTAATGCATGAGTTTTTGCTGGCGCAGCCACTCCAGCAGTTCCGCGCTATCGGGCGCTCCCAGAATCTCGAGCAGGGTGTCGGACTTCTTCAGGCGTTCGATGTTTTTCCCGGCGGCCAGCAAGTGCAGGTCGTGGTTGCCGAGCACGCACACCAGCGATTCGCGGATGCTATAGAGGAAGCGCAAGGTGTCCAGCGACTGCGGGCCACGGTTGACCAGATCGCCGACCAGCCACAGACGATCCCGTGTCGGGTCGAAGGCGACTTGCTTGAGCAGGCATTGCAGTGCTTGAAGGCAGCCCTGCAGATCGCCGACGGCATACGTTGCCATCAGTGCAGGGCTCCGGGCACCGCCAGGCGGAATGGGGCGATGATGGCGTCGAAGTGTTTACCGTCGTCGGCAACCATTTCATAAGTGCCCTGCATCGTGCCGACCTTGGAGGTCATGACGGTGCCACTGCTGTAGGTGTGACTTTCGCCTACCGCGATCAACGGTTGCAGGCCGACAACGCCGGCTCCGCGAACCTCTTCGACATGCCCGTCACCGTCGGTGATCACCCAGTGCCGCGACAACAGTTTGGCCGGTAGCTCGCCATTGTTGTGCACGGTGATGGTGTAGGCGAAGGCAAAGCGGTTTTGCTCGGGTTGCGATTGTTCTGCCAGATAGCGGGTGACGACGCTGACGTCGACCTGATAACGAGGATCGGACATGCAAGAGGCCTTAAAAACGGAGCGGGACGCGGGGCGTAGCTGAATGAACTCAGTCTAGGCCAAGTATCGGGTAGTAAACCAGACATCGCGTCCGGCGTCCTACCCGATAACGCTCATTGCCTGTCAGTCGGCGGCGGGCGTCTGTAGGACTTGTTCGCTGAGCTTGTCGGCCAGGCGCACGAAGGCGGCCAGATCGAGTTGTTCAGGACGCAGGCTGCCATCGACGCCGGCGGCTTCGATTTCAGCGTTGCTCAGCAGCAGCTTGAGGGTGTTGCGCAGGGTCTTGCGGCGCTGGTTAAAGGCTTCGCGCACGACGCGCTCCAACAGCTTGTGATCCTTGGCCGGGTGCGGCAGTACTGCGTGAGGCACCAGGCGCACGATAGCTGAGTCGACTTTTGGCGGCGGATTAAACGCGCCCGGGCCAACGTTGAACAGATGTTCAACCCTGCAGTGATACTGAACCATGATCGACAAGCGGCCCCAGTCACCACCACCAGGGCCTGCTGCCAGGCGCTCGACCACTTCTTTTTGCAGCATGAAGTGCATGTCGCGAATCAGGCTGGCGTTATGCAGGAGGTGAAAAATCAGCGGCGTAGAGATGTTGTACGGCAGGTTGCCGACCACCCGCAGGCTGTTCGGCGCAGCGTTCAGGCTGGTGAAGTCGAACTTCAGAGCATCACCCTGATGCAGGCTGAAATTGCTCTTGCTGGCAAATTGCTGGTTGAGGATCGGGATCAGATCCTTGTCCAGTTCCACCACGTCCAACTGGGCGCCGCTGTTAAGCAGGCCTTGAGTCAGAGCACCCTGGCCAGGGCCGATTTCCAGCAGGCGGTCTTCGGGCTTGGCGCGGATGGCGCGCAGGATACGGTCGATAACGCCGGCATCGTGCAGGAAGTTCTGGCCAAAGCGTTTGCGCGCCTTGTGTTGGTAATGCTCGGTCATAAACGGGTCTCGGCCATCTGGTAGGCGGTTTCCAGGGCGACTTGCAGGCTGCCGGTGTCGATTTTGCCGCTACCGGCCAGGTCCAGGGCAGTGCCGTGGTCCACCGATGTGCGGATGATCGGCAAGCCGAGGGTCACGTTGACTGCCGCGCCGAAGCCTTTGTACTTCAGCACAGGCAGGCCCTGGTCGTGGTACATCGCCAGCACTGCATCGCAGTGCTCCAGATACTTGGGGGTAAACAGAGTGTCGGCGGGCAGGGGGCCACGAAGGTCCATTCCTTCGCCGCGCAGGCGCTCTAATGTAGGTTCGATGATGTCGATTTCTTCATGGCCCAGGTGTCCGCCTTCGCCGGCATGGGGGTTGAGCCCACACACGAGGATGCGTGGCCGGGCAATGCCGAATTTTTCTTGCAGATCGGCGTGCAGAATTCGCGTGACCCGTTCCAGGCGCTCCGGCGTGATCGCATCGGCAATCTCGCGAAGGGGCAGGTGAGTGGTGACCAGCGCCACGCGCAATCCGCGAGTGGCGAGCATCATCACCACTTGTGCGGTATGGGTCAGGTCGGCGAGAAATTCCGTATGCCCGGAAAAGGCGATTCCGGATTCATTGATCACGCCCTTGTGCACAGGGGCGGTGATCATGCCGGCAAAATGCCCGTCCAGGCAGCCTTGGCCCGCTCGGGTCAGGGTTTCCAGAACGAAAGCCGCGTTGGCCTTGTCCAGTTGCCCGGCAGTGACCTTGGCGTTGAGCGGTGTATCCCAGACATACAGGCTGTTGGCTGGCGCGGGTACATCCGGCCAGCGGTCCGGGGTTACCGGCAGCAAATCGACGACCACGCCCAGTTGCGCGGCCCGCTCGAGGAGCAGGTCGCGGCTGGTAATGGCAATCAGGGGATGTGGCTGGGCTTGCGAGGCAAGCAGCAGGCACAGGTCGGGACCTATGCCGGCCGGTTCGCCGGGTGTCAGCGCGAAACGTTTGGGTTTCACTGCGCTGCCTGGTCTGCACCAGGGAGTTTGATCTCTACGTACGCTTCGTCACGGATCTGACGCAGCCAGGTTTGCAGCTCTTCATCATATTTGCGGTTACGCAATACGGTCATCGCTTGCTGCTCACGGGCCTGGGTGGTGCTGTCAGTGGCACGACGGCCAAGGACTTCCAGGACGTGCCAGCCATATTGAGTCTGGAACGGCTTGGACAGCTGACCTTGTGGGGTCTTGGCCATCACTTCGCGGAACTCGGGAACCAGTGCATTCGGGTCGATCCAGTTCAGGTCGCCACCGTTGAGGGCGGAACCTGGATCTTCCGAGAAGCTTTTCGCCAGTTCGCCGAAGTCTTCGCCCGATTCGATGCGGGAGTAGAGGGACTCAGCGAGCGCTTTGGTTTTTGCTTCGTCGCGGATCGGGCTCGGTTTGACCAGGATATGACGCACGTGCACTTCGTCACGCACCTGGGTTTCGCCGCCACGCTTGTCGAGGATCTTCAAAATGATGAAGCCGCCCGGAGTACGCATGGGTTGGGTCACATCACCCACTGCCATGGTGCTGAGCAGGCGATCGAACGGAGGTGGCAGTTGAGCGGCTTTACGCCAGCCCATGTCGCCGCCTTCCAGTGCGGTTTCGCTGGCGGATTTGGCGATTGCCAACTGACCGAAGTCAGCGCCTTGCTGGAGTTGCTGGTAAACCGCGTCGGCTTGCTTGGCTGCATTCTGAATCGCGTCGGAGTTGGCGCTTTCCGGCGTAGGAATCAGGATGTTGGCCAGGCGGAACTCTTCGGACAGTTGCATCTTGCCAAGGTCGGAAGCGAGGAAGTTCTTCACTTCCTGTTCGGAAACCTGAATACGCTCGGCCACACGACGCTGACGCACACGGCTGATGATCATTTCGCGGCGAATCTGGTCACGGGCGTCGTCGTAAGACAGACCGTCGCGAGTCAGAGCGGCGCGGAATTGATCCACGGACATGTTGTTGCGCTGGGCAATGGTGCCGACAGCCTGGTTCAGTTCTTCATCGGTAATGCGGATGCCGGAACGTTCGCCGATCTGCAGTTGCAGGTTTTCGACGATCAGGCGTTCAAGTACCTGCTGATCCAGCACGTTAGCCGGCGGTACTGCAGCACCGCGCTTGGCGATGGTTTGCTGAACTTCATGAACCCGTTGGTCCAGTTGGCTCTGCATGACCACGTCGTTATCGACAATGGCCACCACTTTATCGATGGACTCCACCGCGGCGTTCGCCGCGGTACCCAGGAACAGCGCGCCCAGCATCAGCGGGCGCAGACAATCAGAAAGCTTGGTCTTCACGTTCACGATAACCTTGGATGCCTTTGTCGAGGAAGCTCTCTACTTTGGCGCCGGTGAGGCCGCCGAGTCCCTTCAGAACAATTTGTAGGAAGATGCCGTGGTCGCCTTTTTCGTTTTCCGGGGCGTTCTGACTGAACTCGTCATACGAAACCCAGTAACGGTTGATCAGGCGCAGTTTCCAGCAGCAGTTGTCGTACTCGAAACCACCGAAAGCTTCCAGGGTACGGTTACGGTTGTAGTCATACTGCCAGCGGCTGATGGCGTTCCATTGCGGCACGATCGGCCAGATCACCGAGAAATCGTGCTGTTGGATCTTGTAGTAGTCCTTCACGTAGCCAGGTTGGCCCGGAGTACCGTAGTCACCGCCGCCCACTTGCCATTTACCGGTGTTCTGGTCGTAACGGACCTGGTCATTACGATAGCGATAGCCGGCGTTGATGACCTTGTTCGGGTTGTCTTCAGGCTGGTAGTGGAACATCGCGCTGCCCGAGCGAGGGCTGCGGCTGTCCGGGTCCCAGTTGTAATCGGCCGTGGTGCGCCAATCACGGTTCCAGCGGTATTCGTATTCCAGCGCATACGGTGAAACATTGGAATGCGCGTCGTCGCGGGTTTTTGCATCGATACCCGGCAACTGGACTTCGCGATCCTTGAAGTACACGGCCTGGCCGACGCTGATGCGTTGACGTTCGAAGCCATTGTCTTCGATCCAGCGGTTGGTTACGCCCAAGGACAGTTTGTTCTCGTCGCCGACGCGGTCGGCGCCGGAGAAGCGGTTGTCACGGAATAACGACGCATAGTTGAAGGTGTATTCGCTGGTGTCGAAGACCGGAATGTCTTCCTGATCCGTTTCAGGGACGTACAGGTAGAACAGGCGCGGTTCGAGGGTCTGGCGATAATTCTTGCCGAACCATTGGGTATTGCGATCGAAGTACAGGCCGCTATCGATGCTTGCAATCGGCACGCCACGGTTCTGGTTGCTGTCGAAATGACCATTGATATTTTCAGTCCCAGCGTCAGCTGCGGCTTGATCTTGGGCAGCGATGTCGCTTTTCCCTTTACCGTCCAGGTCCAGTTGGTACTGGGTGTATTGGTACTTGAGCGATGGCTTCAGGAAGCCATAAGTCCAGTCCAGCGGCAGGCTGACACCCGGTTTGAGATTCAAACGATCGCCGTTGGCACGTGCCAGTCCCGCAACGTTGTTATCCAGGCGCGGATCAACGGTGCCATCTTCGTTTACGAAGTCACCGTCCTTCAAGTCACGGTCAAACCGTACGACTTCTGTCTCGTAGTCGAAATTCAGGCCACCAGGATGAGTCGGCAGCTGACCCACGAAAGTGATCTGTGGCAAGCGGTCATACGGTGTGATGTTCGAAATGGTCGCGAGCTGATAAGCCTGTGCGTTCACGCGAGCGGTGTAGCTGTCGCCACGATAGGTGACAGAACCCTGCTGGTTCACATAATCAGAGCTTTTAACCCCGATCTGGTCAGTCTGCAGATCCTGGAAGTAATACGGATCGCTGATCTTGGTGTAATCGACCTGGGTCAGAACGCGCGAGTCGAGACCGCCCTTGTGCTGCCAGTTATACATGTAGCGGTTTTTCTGGTAGTCGGTCTGCTTGCTGCGATCGGTGTCTTCGTCGTTGAGGTACGCGGCGCCGAACTGACCTTCGCTGGACGGGGTCAGGTAACGGAATTCGCCTTCCATCAACAGCCCATGCTTGCTCATGTAGCGTGGGTACAACGTGGCATCGTAGTTGGGTGCCAGGTTGAAGTAATACGGTGTGACCAGCAAGAAGCCGGTATCGCTGCCGGTGCCGATGGTCGGCGGCAGGAAGCCGGACTGGCGACGGTCGTCGATCGGGAAATAGATGTACGGCGTGTACAGGACCGGAATGTCCTTGACCCGCAGCGTCACGTTGGTCGCGGTACCGAAGCCGGTGGCCGGGTTCAAGGTAATGTTGTTGCCCTTGAGCTGCCAGGCGTTGCTGTCCGGTTCGCACGTGGTGTACGTACCATCCTTGAGGCGGATGATCGCGTTCTCGGCACGCTTGGCATACAGCGCACTGCCGCGGATACGGGATTTGTGCATCACGTATTCGGCGTTGTCGACCTTGGCTTCACCGGTGTCGAGCTGCACGTCGGCGTGGTCGCCAACGATCAGTGCGCCGTTGTCGCGAACACGGACGTTGCCGCTCAGTTCGCCACGGCTCTCGGCCTGGTAAAGGTTCGCTTCGTCGGCTTCGACCTGCATGCTGCCCTGGCGCATGACCACGTCACCGGCGAGGGTCGCGACTTGCTCATCCTGCTTATAGCGAGAGGCTTTGGCGCCGAGGAAGGTCGGAGCGTCACTTTTATTCGTCTTGTCATTCATGCCAGGACGAATCGGTTCGATATAGGAACCAGCGCAGTAAGGACCGGTTTCGGCCAATTGCGCTGCAGTGAGCTTCTCGCGCGGAACCCAGTCGAGGTGACTGTAGTCTTCGCTACGCGACTTCAGGCCGCGGCCCTTGGCTTCGGTCACCAGCACAGGCTTGGCGCCGGTGTCTTGACTTAAACCGCTGTCAGCCGGAGTCTCGCCGCTGGTGGTTGCCGCCGCACTGCCGTCATGGACGGGGCGCGGTGGCAGCGCAGCTGCTGGAGATTTTGGCGCACAGTTCCAGGCACCCGAAGCAGAGACTGAGCAGTCATACTGTTCCGCGGCGACCACGAACGAAGTGGCTAGAGGTTGCAGGGCCAGCAGACTGCCGGTAACCAACAACGGAAATTTTTTACGAAACGCGGGGGATTTCAATGCCATCTTATTAGTCCGGGCTTCCTGCGTGCCATCTGCCCGCGGTGTGGGCCGCACGCCTCTCGATGGTCTGAAAAAGATGCTGGATAATAAAGCATGACCCGCTTGACGGCTAGCGCCGTCGGAGACCCTTGCAATGCCTGATCAAGATGTACGTTTGCAACACCTGAAAGTTTGGCTCGATGAGCAATTGGCTGTCCTTTTTGCAGAGCAGGGTTGGGGTGCCGTACCCCCGGCCACGTTGACCGCGGCCAGTAGCGATGCGAGTTTTCGACGGTATTTTCGTTGGGAAGGCGAGGGCCGAAGCTTCGTCGTGATGGACGCGCCACCGCCCCAGGAAAACTGTAAACCCTTCGTGGATATCGCTTTTTTACTGGGGAAATCCGGAATAAATGTTCCGAAAATTTATGCTGAAGACCTCGAACGTGGTTTTCTTTTGCTCAATGACCTGGGCAACAAGACCTACCTCGACGTGATCGACAGCGAAAATGCCGATGATTTGTTCAAGGATGCCCTACAAGCGCTGCTGGCTTTTCAGCAGTTGCCGATGGTTGCACCGCTGCCAAGTTATGACGTGGCGCTGCTGCGCCGAGAGCTGGAATTGTTCCCTGAGTGGTACGTGAAGCGCGAGTTGGGCATCGAGTTCGACTCGGCGCAGCAAGTGCTCTGGCAGAACGTGACCGAGCTATTGATCGACAGCGCACTGGCCCAGCCCAAAGTGCTGGTGCACCGCGATTACATGCCGCGCAACCTGATGCTTAGCGAGCCCAACCCTGGCGTGCTGGATTTCCAGGACGCCGTCTATGGTCCGGTGACCTACGACGTGACCTGCCTGTTCAAGGATGCATTCCTCAGCTGGCCCGAGGAGCGCGTGCGCGGCTGGCTGGAAGCTTACTGGCAGCAAGCGGGCGATCTCGGAATCCCGGTTCAGCCCGACTTCGAAGATTTCCTGCGGGCCAGTGACCTGATGGGCGTGCAGCGGCACCTGAAAGTGATCGGCATCTTTGCCCGCATCTGCCACCGTGACGGCAAGCCACGTTATCTCGGCGATGTGCCACGCTTCTTTGCATATATAGACGCCGTGATCGCCCGCCGTCCTGAACTGGCCGAGCTGGATGTGTTGCTGCTGAGTCTGCGTGCTGGAGTGAATGCATGAAGGCAATGATTCTGGCTGCCGGCAAAGGCGAGCGCATGCGCCCGCTGACCCTGACCACGCCGAAACCGCTGGTTCGCGCTGGCGGCATACCGTTGATCGAGTATCACTTGAAAGCCTTGGCGGTGGCGGGGTTTACCGAGGTGGTGATCAACCATGCCTGGCTCGGCCAGTTGATCGAAAACTACCTGGGCGATGGCTCGCAATATGGCGTACGCATTCAGTATTCGGCGGAAGGTGAGCCGCTGGAAACCGGAGGCGGGATTTTCCGCGCGCTGCCGTTGCTGGGTGACGAGGCCTTTCTGGTGGTCAACGGTGACATCTGGACCGATTACGACTTCAGCACGTTGCACCAACCCATCACCGGGCTGGCGCATCTGGTGTTGGCGGACAACCCGGCCCATCATCCAACCGGCGATTTCAGCCTGATCGACGGGCAAGTCCGCGACGCTCAACCGGGCACTGCAACCCTGACCTACAGCGGCATCGCGGTCCTGCATCCGCAGCTGTTCGACGGTTGCTCCGCCGGTGCCTTCAAGCTTGCACCGCTGCTGCGCAAGGCCATGGCCAATGGTCAGGTCACCGGCGAGCACTTGAAGGGACATTGGGTGGATGTTGGCACTCACGAGCGTCTGGCAGAAGTCGAAGCCCTGTTAGAAGCGAGACGCTGACATGTTGTGGCCAGGGACTCTGATTGGAGCCGGAGCGGGCTTTTACATCGCCAGCATTCCGGGGGCCATGCTTGGCGCCTTGTTGGGGCAGGTGCTGGACCGGCACTTGCACATACAGAGTTGGGCGCACTTGCGGGAAAAACTCGGTGGCCGCCCGGTGCTGCGCAACGATGAATTGCTGTTTGTGTTGTTGGGACGCCTGGCCAAGAGCGATGGCAGGGTGGTCGAGGGCCACATCCAGCAGGCCCGTCAGGAAATGCGTTCTCTGGACATGACCGAGTCGGCCCAGCGCCGGGCCATTGCCGCGTTCAATCGCGGCAAGTCGGGAAATGACCGGTTGCGCGGTTATTTGCGCCGCTTGAGCACTCAGCCTCATGCGGCCGAAGGCGTCTTGCGCGCCTGTTGGCGGATGATCTGGGCGGATGGCCGCGCCGGCAGTGCTGAGCGAGAGCTGATCAGGCAGTGGGGTAAATGGCTGGGCTGGACGTCACAGCAGGTGCAGGCTCTGGCGGCTGATTACGAGCAGCACAAGTTTGTAAAGACCAGCAGTGCGCTGACCTATCAGGATGCATTGCGGCTTCTGGGCGTTTCGGCGACCACCGAGCCGGCGCAGATCAAGCGTGCTTATCGACGCCTGCTGAGTCGCCATCACCCGGACAAGATCGCCGGCAGCGGTGCGACGGCGCTGCAGGTGCGCGAAGCCACTGACAAGACCCGCGAACTGCATAGCGCCTATACATTGATTCGTGAGCGGCGGGATTTTCGTTAGGGCGACAGATTTGTAGTGTTTGTACGCCCCCTTCGCGAGCAAGCCCGCTCCCACATTTGTCCTGTGTACACCGGTCAAATGTGGGAGCGGGCTTGCTCGCGAAGGGGGGCGACGCGGTCTATCAGTTGACCGCGTTCTGTGGATTCAACCAACCGCGCACCCGACGGAACAGTTGCTCTTGCTCAGCCTTGGAATTGCCCGGCAACGCCTTGAGCGAAACCTGACTGAACCCCACAGTCTTCAAGCGTTTGCTGGCTTGCAAGCGTTCAAGCGCCAGGTTGCGATCCAGCGGCTTGTCCATATAGAAAATGTCTGCGGTGGGCAGCTTCAGGTTTGGTGTCAGTTCGACCAGCTCTGGTTTGGCTTTGGCCGGCATCTGAGCGGCGACCATCACAAATTTCTCCACTTGCGAGGGCTGCTTCTCGCTCAGGTATCGCGCGGCCCAGTAGGCGCCAGTGCCATGCCCCAGCACGACAATGCTGCGAGCGCTTTGCTGTTCGGCGTAGGCAATCGCAGCGTCGATGCGGGCGAAGATTCGTTCGGCGTCGGCTTTGGCCTGTTCCTCGGTGGTTTCGGCGATTGCCTTGTCCGCCACCTCCGCTTCACCGCCCGCCGCTTGCTCGATGGGTGCTGCAGTGGTCGAGTCTTTGCTGCCGGTGTCAGCGGCTTTTGGTGGGGGCGCCACTTCGACGATTCGCGGCGCGATGGCATCGCTTTGCAGGTCCGGCAAGGTGATACTCAGGCTGCTCCACTCGGCGTCCGGCAATTTACGGCGCAATGGACCGATTGCTTGCGGCCAGTCAACGGTTTCGCCGGCCCCCGGGATGATAATCACCGCGCCTTTGGGTTCGGCGGTATTGGCCGGTTTCCACAAGGCCAGAAACGTGTCGCCACCTGCTTGCAGTTGCTGCTGTTCCTGAGCCGGGATCTGTCGCTCAAGTGCAGACGCCTCTTCCTGACTACGCTCAAGCAGCGGCTGGCGCTCGAGCGGTTTTTCTTCGCCGGGTGTTTGCGTTGCGGCAGGTGCCGGGTCGGCGGCCTCGACAGAAAAGGCGCATGGCAGGATCAGCGACAGGCACAATGCTGGCAGTGCCAGGCGGTAGACAGGGGGCATCGGATATTCCAGGCCAGAAGTTATTCCGGCAGCCTAATGGGTTGGTCAGTATTTGTCAGTGTGTGAGATTTCGATGATGCGTTTTCGCTGCCTGTGGGTTATCGGCTGTTTGTGGTTTCCCTTGATGGGCTGGGCGGCTCCCGCGCCCCCGGTGCACGTCGCGCAATTGTCCGCGGGCCAGCAGCAATGGCTGGCGCAGCATGGCGAATTGCGCGTGGGGCTGGTGTTGCAGGTGCCCTACGCCCAATACGATCGCCGCTTGCAGCGTTTGTCGGGGGTCAATGTCGAGCTGATGAAGTGGCTGGCCAAGGCGCTCAAGGTCGAGCTGAGCTGGCGCAACTTTCCCGACCTGGCGCAACTGGAAGCCGCCGCGCGCGAGGGTGAAATCGACATCGCTCCGGGGCTGACCCAAACCCCCGGTGGCTTGCGGCTCTGGCAGTTTTCCGACCCGTATATGCGGGTGCCGCAACTGGTGGTCAGCGACCAGAAAAGCACCGGCGTGGTCGAGCTGGAAAAACTCGACAGCCAGACCCGCGTCGCCGTGCGCATGCCCGGCGCCACCGCCGATTACCTGCGCAGCAATTACCCGCACCTGAACCTTCAAGGCGTACCGATCGAACGCCAGGCACTGCAACTGTTATTGAGTCAGCAGGCCAGTTACGCCGTGGTCGACGAAGCGCAGTTGGGGCGTTTGTCTGCCGAACCTGAGTTCGCCGGGCTGGTGGTGGTCGGTGATATCGGCTTGCCGCAATTGTTGCGGGTGGCCACGCGCCGGGATTGGCCAGAACTGGCCGGCATCGTCGAAAGCGCGCTGCGGGCGATCCCCGCCAAGGACCTGGAGCAGCTGCACAACCAATGGCTGCAACCCAAATACCCGCGCCTGACCGAGTCCCCCGGTTTCTGGCAAAACCTCTGTCTGTTGTTGGCGGTGCTGATGCTGAGCAGCATGGCCATCGTGTTCTGGCAGCGTCGGCAGCAGCACAGTCTTGAGCATCGTTTGCGGGCCGCGCGTGAAGACATTGCCTTGCGTGCCGCCAGCGAAGAAGCCTTGCGCCTCACCCAGTTTTCCATCGACCAGAGCACTGTCGGCATCCTTTGGGTCAACTGGGACAGCCATGTGCGCTACGCCAATCGCGCGGCCGAAACCATGCTGGGTTATCCGGCGGGCGGGATCATTGATCGGCCGCTGATCGACTTCGAGCCCGGCTTGCACATGGACCGCTGGCTGAACCTGTGGAAGCGCGCCCGGGCCAGCGAGGACGGCCCGCAAAGTTTCGAAACCAACTGCATACGGGCGGATGGCAGCAACCTGCCGGTGGATGTTTCGCTGAGCTTTTTGCGGTTTCGCGACAGCGAATACCTGGTGGTTTACCTCAATGACGTCACCGAGCGCCGTCGTGCATTGGCTGCGCTGCAGGAAAGCGAGGCGCGTCTGCAAGGGATCGCCGCCAACGTTCCGGGGCTGGTCTTTCGTCTGGAGCGGGCGCCGGTGACGGGACAGATCGATTTTGCCTACATCAGTGAAGGCAGCGAGAGCCTGGTCGGTTACGCGCCGGCCACCCTGGCCCATCGCGACAAAGGCTTGCGCAGTCTGGTGCACCCGGACGACAAGGCCAGTTATCACCAAACCCAGGACCATGCGCTGGATACCGACAGTGACTGGTCATGGCAGGGACGGATTCTCACCCGTTCCGGCGAACAGCGCTGGGCCGAGATCAAGGCCATCACCCGCCGACTCGAAGACGGCGCCTATGTCTGGGACGGGATCGTCTGGGACATCAGCGAGAGCAAGCGCATCGAATTGGAACTGGCCAGCTCTCGCGAACAGTTGCGTGAATTGTCCGCGCACCTGGAGAGTGTGCGAGAAGAAGAAAAAGCCCGCATCGCCCGGGAAGTTCACGATGAACTGGGTCAGATGCTCACCGTGTTGAAGCTGGAAACCTCCATGTGCGAATTGGCCTACGCCCAGCTCGACCCTGGTCTGAACGAGCGCTTGAACAGCATGAAGCGACTGATCGCGCAGCTGTTCCAATTGGTACGCGACGTGGCCACGGCGCTGCGGCCGCCGATTCTCGACGCCGGGATCGCCTCGGCTATCGAATGGCAGGCCCGCCGATTCGAGGCGCGCACGCAGATTCCGTGTCTGGTGCAGGTGCCGGAGAACCTGCCGCTGCTCAGTGATGCCAAGGCGATTGGTCTGTTTAGGATCCTTCAGGAAGCGCTGACCAATGTCATGCGCCATGCCCAGGCGCATACTGTTGAACTGACGCTGGTGCTTGAAGGTGACGAGTTGTGTCTGACCGTCAGCGATGATGGCGTAGGATTTGTCCCTGCCACCGGTAGGTCAACCTCCTTCGGGGTGGTCGGCATGCGCGAGCGAGTGTTGATCATGGGCGGGCAGTTGTCGCTTGAGAGTGAACCGGGTGAAGGCACGACCCTGAGCGTGCGAGTGCCGCTGGATGAGGAGAAGTAAGTGATCCGTGTACTGGTAGCCGAAGACCACACCATCGTCCGCGAAGGCATCAAGCAATTGATCGGCCTGGCCAAGGATTTGCTGGTGGTAGGGGAGGCGAGCAATGGTGAGCAGTTGCTCGAGACCTTGCGTCATGTTCCCTGTGAAGTGGTCTTGCTGGACATCTCCATGCCCGGGGTTAACGGGCTGGAGGCGATTCCGCGGATTCGCGCCTTGAACAATCCGCCGGCGATTCTGGTGTTGTCGATGCACGACGAAGCGCAAATGGCCGCTCGAGCGTTGAAGGTCGGCGCCGCGGGTTATGCGACCAAGGACAGCGATCCGGCACTGCTGCTGACGGCAATCCGCAAGGTCGCGGCGGGCGGGCGCTACATCGACCCGGACCTGGCCGACCGCATGGTCTTCGAAGTCGGCCTGACCGATTCGCGGCCGTTGCACTCGTTGTTGTCCGAGCGTGAATTCTCGGTGTTCGAACGCCTGGCCCAGGGCGCCAACGTCAACGACATCGCCCAGCAACTGGCCCTGAGCAGCAAAACCATCAGCACCCACAAGGCGCGGCTGATGCAAAAACTCAACATCACCTCCCTGGCGGAACTGGTGAAGTACGCCATGGAGCACAAACTTCTCTAAGAACGCCGCTGTCCCCTGTGGGAGCGAGCCTGCTCGCGATAGCGGACTATCAGTCGACATTAATGTTGAATGTCAGACCGCAATCGCGAGCAGGCTCGCTCCCACAGGGATAGTGGTCGCATGCCCATTTACGACATCCTGCAAAGCTGCTTTTACCCGTTCTTGCGGCTTGCAGCTTGAAGCTTGCCGCTGCTCCTATCCATCCCCGCCATCCTTGTAGGGCAATCCCTACCCCCAACCTTCCATCCTGCTGAGGCCATTCTCTCCTGCGCCCCGATTTGCGTGGTCGGCAGCGTCCACTAGGCTTAGTCCACAGCAGTCATCACAATAAAGGTGTGGGTATGAGCCAGGTCGATTCAAACGCAGGGGCCAGCGATATTCTGGTCAGCTTTCGTGGAGTGCAAAAAAGCTACGACGGCGAGAACCTGATCGTCAAAGACCTCAACCTGGAGATTCGCAAAGGCGAATTCCTCACCCTGCTCGGGCCGTCCGGCTCCGGCAAGACCACCAGCCTGATGATGCTCGCCGGTTTCGAAACACCGACCGCAGGCGAAATCCTGCTGGCCGGGCGTTCCATCAACAACGTGCCGCCGCACAAACGCGACATCGGCATGGTGTTCCAGAACTATGCATTGTTCCCGCACATGACCGTTGCCGAGAACCTGGCGTTCCCGTTGACCGTGCGCGGCTTGAACAAGAGCGACGTCAGCGACAAGGTCAAAAAAGTCCTGAGCATGGTCCAGCTCGACACCTTCGCCCAGCGTTATCCGGCGCAACTGTCCGGCGGTCAGCAGCAGCGTGTGGCTTTGGCCCGCGCGTTGGTGTTTGAACCGCAACTGGTGCTGATGGACGAACCCCTCGGCGCACTCGACAAACAACTGCGTGAACACATGCAGATGGAAATCAAGCACCTGCACCAGCGCCTCGGCGTGACCGTGGTCTACGTGACCCACGACCAGGGCGAAGCCCTGACCATGTCCGACCGTGTAGCCGTGTTCCATCAGGGCGAAATCCAGCAGATCGCGCCGCCGCGCACCCTCTACGAAGAGCCGAAAAACACCTTCGTCGCCAACTTCATCGGCGAGAACAACCGCCTCAATGGCCGCTTGCACAGCCACACCGGCGACCGCTGCGTGGTTGAGTTGGGGCGCGGTGAAAAAGTTGAAGCCCTGGCGGTCAACGTCGGCAAGACCGGCGAACCCGTCACGCTGTCGATTCGCCCCGAGCGCATCAGCCTCAACGGCGCAAGCGACCAATGCGTCAACCGCTTCTCAGGGCGGGTGGAGGAATTCATCTATCTGGGCGACCACGTCCGGGTTCGCCTGGAAGTCTGCGGCAAGAGCGATTTCTTTGTGAAACAACCGATTGCCGAGCTCGATCCCGCGCTGGCTGTTGGGGATGTGGTACCGCTTGGCTGGCAGGTCGAACACGTTCGCGCGCTCGACCCACTTTTAGAGGCGCATTGATCGCCCCCTGCTTCAACAACACCAACCCTGCACGTGGAGAGAACAATAAATGTTGAGATCCCTGAAATTCACCGCTTTGGTCATGGGCATGATCGGTGCGGCACACGCAATGGCGGCGGGCCCGGACCTGACCGTGGTGTCCTTTGGCGGGGCGAACAAGGCGGCGCAGGTCAAGGCCTTCTATGCACCGTGGGAAGCGGCAGGCAACGGCAAGATCGTGGCAGGCGAGTACAACGGTGAAATGGCCAAGGTCAAAGCCATGGTCGACACCAAGAGCGTGTCCTGGGACCTGGTAGAAGTCGAATCGCCAGAACTGTCCCGTGGTTGCGACGAAGACATGTTCGAGCAACTCGATCCTGCGCTGTTCGGCAAGACCGAAGACTACGTCAAAGGCGCCATCCAGCCATGCGGCGTGGGCTTCTTCGTGTGGTCGACCGTGCTGGCCTACAACGCCGACAAGCTGAAAACCGCGCCAACCAGTTGGGTCGATTTCTGGGACACCAAGACATTCCCGGGCAAACGTGGCCTGCGCAAAGGCGCCAAGTACACCCTGGAATTCGCTCTGATGGCCGACGGCGTTGCGCCGAAAGACGTCTACAAAGTATTGGCCGGCAAGGATGGTCAGGACCGCGCGTTCAAGAAGCTCGATGAGCTCAAACCAAGCATCCAGTGGTGGGAAGCCGGCGCGCAACCGCCGCAATACCTCGCTTCCGGTGACGTGGTCATGAGCTCGGCCTACAACGGCCGGATCGCTGCCGTGCAAAAAGAAAGCAACCTGAAAGTCGTGTGGAACGGCGGTATCTACGACTTCGACGCATGGGCCATCCCTAAAGGTCTGGACCCTAAGCGCGCCGAAGCGGCGAAGAAATTCATCGCGTTCTCCGTGGCGCCGCCGCAGCAGAAGACCTACTCGGAAAACATCGCTTACGGCCCGGCCAACATTCAAGCCGTACCGTTGCTGGCCAAGGATGTCCTGAAAGACATGCCGACCACCCCGGAAAACATCGCCAACCAGGTGCAGATCGACGTCAGCTTCTGGGCTGACAACGGTGAGCAACTGGAACAGCGCTTCAATTCCTGGGCTGCGAAGTAAGCAAGTCACACGGGACGACGGTTCACCGGATGATCGTTCCCACGCTCTGCGTGGGAATGCCGCCCGGGACGCTCCGCGTCCCTGTGACGCAGAGCGTCACTGGATGCGTTCCCACGCAGAGCGTGGGAACGATCAGTACCAAAAGTTCGAGGCGGCGTTTGTCGCCTCTGTAACGATCAAAGATTTCCGGAGTACGCCATGGCCACCGCCATTCCCCTGAACGCGGGCACCGACCCCACCTTGAAGCAGCGGCTCAAGCACGCCGAGCGGATCAACCGCTGGAAAGCACAAGCCTTGATCGCGCCGCTGGTGCTGTTTCTGTTGCTGGTGTTCCTGGTGCCCATCGTGGCGCTGCTCTACAAAAGTGTCGGTAACCCTGAAGTGGTCGGCGGCATGCCGCGCACCGTGGCGGCTATCGCCAGTTGGGATGGCCGAGGCCTGCCCGCTGAACCGGTTTACAAGGCCGCCAGCGAAGACCTGGCTGAAGCCCGCAAGAATCAGACATTGGGCGACCTGTCCAAACGCTTGAACATGGAATTGGCCGGCTACCGCAGCCTGCTGACCAAAACCGCACGTGCCTTACCGTTCGCCACCGAACCGGCCTCCTATAAAGAAGCGCTGGAAGCTCTCGACGAGCGCTGGGGCGACCCGGCCTACTGGCAAGCCGTGCGCCGCAACACCAGCAACATCACGCCTTATTATTTGCTGGCGGCAGTCGATCACCGTATCGACGACCTCGGCGAAATCGCCCCGGCCACGCCCGATCAGGCGATCTACCTCGACATTTTTGCCCGGACGTTCTGGATGGGCCTGATCATCACCGCCATTTGCCTGGTGCTGGCGTATCCGTTGGCCTACCTGCTGGCGAACCTGCCGTCACGGCAAAGCAACCTGCTAATGATCCTGGTGCTGTTGCCGTTCTGGACTTCGATCCTGGTGCGAGTCGCCGCGTGGATCGTGTTGCTGCAATCGGGTGGCTTGATCAACAGCGGCCTGATGGCGATGGGCATCATCGATAAACCGCTGGAACTGGTGTTCAACCGCACCGGGGTTTACATCTCCATGGTGCACATCCTGCTGCCGTTCATGATTCTGCCGATCTACAGCGTGATGAAAGGCATTTCGCCGACCTACATGCGCGCCGCGATTTCCCTCGGCTGCCACCCGTTCGCCAGTTTCTGGCGGGTGTACTTCCCGCAGACCTATGCCGGTGTCGGCGCCGGTTGCCTGTTGGTGTTCATCCTCGCCATCGGCTACTACATCACCCCGGCCTTGCTGGGCAGCCCGAACGATCAGATGGTCAGTTACTTCGTCGCTTTCTACACCAACACCAGCATCAACTGGGGCATGGCGACCGCTCTCGGTGGGCTGCTGCTGTTGGCGACCGTGGTGCTTTATCTGATTTACAGCTGGCTGGTGGGCGCCAGTCGCCTGCGCCTGAGCTAAGGGGAGAACGAAATGCTGAGTCCTTATATGTCGCCCATTGAACGGGTGTGGTTCTACAGCTTGCGGATTCTCTGCGGCTTGATTCTGTTGTTCCTGATTCTGCCGGTGCTGGTGATCATTCCGCTGTCGTTCAACTCCGGGAGTTTCCTGGTGTACCCGCTGCAAGGCTTTTCGCTGCAGTGGTACCAGGACTTTTTCGCCTCGGCGGAATGGATGCGGGCGTTGAAGAACAGCATCATCGTCGCTCCGGCGGCTACGGTGCTGGCGATGATCTTCGGTACGCTGGCGGCCATCGGCCTGACCCGTGGCGACTTTCCCGGCAAGCCGCTGGTGATGGCGCTGGTGATTTCGCCGATGGTGGTGCCGGTGGTGATCATCGGTGTGGCGAGCTATCTGTTCTTTGCGCCACTGGGTCTGGGTAACAGCTTCTTCTCTCTGATCGTGGTGCATGCGGTGTTGGGCGTGCCGTTTGTGATCATCACGGTGTCGGCGACCTTGCAGGGGTTTAACCAAAACCTGGTGCGCGCCGCTGCGAGCCTGGGTGCTTCGCCGCTGACGGCGTTCCGTCGGGTGACCTTGCCGCTGATTGCGCCTGGTGTGATCTCCGGTGCCCTGTTTGCCTTCGCCACTTCGTTCGATGAAGTAGTGGTGACGCTGTTCCTCGCCGGTCCTGAGCAAGCGACATTGCCAAGGCAGATGTTCAGCGGCATCCGCGAAAACCTCAGCCCGACCATCGCGGCGGCGGCGACGTTGCTGATTGCCTTCTCGGTGATCCTGCTGCTGACTCTCGAATGGCTGCGCGGCCGTAGCGAAAAACTGCGCACCGCCCAGGTATAAAGCTACACCCCGATCAAACTGTGGGAATGAGCCTGCTCGCTCCCACAGGTGTTTTGTGTGGTTTTCGGGATCGGCGGTTATTCATGACCTGAATAGCAGACAAACCCCAATCCCCAGCTACTCTTGTGCCCAGCTCCCCTATCTATAAGAGGCTGCGCACATGAGTCTTTCCTCTTTCAAAATCGCTCACAAACTGATCACCGGCGCAGCTGCCATCGAGCAACTGGCGGCTGAACTGACACGCCTGGACATCGATAACCCACTGATCGTCACCGATGCCGCACTGGTCAAGTCCGGCACGGTCGAGCTGGCGCTGGCGCAGTTGGGCGACCGAAGCTACGAAATTTTCGACCGCGTGCTGCCAGATCCGGAAATCGCCATCGTCGAAGATTGCATGCGGGTCTACCGCGAGGGCGGGCATGACGGACTGATCGGCCTCGGTGGCGGCAGTGCCATCGACATCGCTAAAAGTGTCGCGGCCTACGCCGGTTATCACGGGGCGCTGGAGGATCTGTTCGGCCTCGATCAGGTGCCGCGCAAAGGTCCGCCGCTGATCGCCATTCCGACCACCGCCGGCACCGGCTCGGAAGTCACCAACGTAGCGATTCTCTCCGACAAGGTCGCGCAGCTGAAGAAAGGCATCGTCAGCGACTATCTGTTACCGGACGTGGCGCTGGTCAGCCCGCAAATGACCCTGACCTGTCCGCGCAGTGTCACGGCTGCCAGTGGCGTCGATGCACTGGTACATGCCATCGAGTCCTATCTGTCGCTCAACGCCTCACCGATTACCGACGCGCTGGCCATCGGCGCCATCAAGCTCATCGCCAAGGCGCTGCCGAAGGCCTACGCCAATCCATCCAATCTCCAGGCCCGCGAGGACATGGCCACCGCCAGCCTGATGGCCGGCATGGCGTTCGGCAATGCCGGGGTCGGCGCGGTGCACGCGCTGGCGTATCCGCTGGGCGGTCGTTTCAACATCGCCCATGGCGTCAGCAACGCCTTGCTGCTGCCGTATGTCATGACCTGGAACAAAATGGCCTGCGTGGAGCGCATGCAGGACATCGCCGAGGCCATGGGGGTGAAGACCGCTCATCTGAGCGCCAACGACGCGGCGGACAAGGCCGTAGAGGCGATGACCGAATTGTGCGCCGCGGTGGAAATCCCGCCGGGCCTGCGCAGCTTCGGCGTTCCAGAAGATGCCATCCCGGCCATGGCGGTGGAAGCGGCGGGAATCGAGCGCCTGATGCGCAACAATCCGCGCAAATTGAGTGCGGTCGATATCGAGAAGATCTACCGAGCGGCCTACTAGGGCCTGCCATCCATTATTTTCTGTGCCGCGCCGGGTCTGCTGTTGCGCAGGGCAAGGCGCGAGGAGCGTGGTTTGGTCATTCCAAATAAGCTCCGAGCAACGCAGCCCTGCGCAACAGCAGGCCCGGCCCTTCGGGTTGTGTCTGAAAGCGGGCCAGGCTGCGTTGCAGTCCTTGGCAAGGGAACAACCATTACCGGCGGCCTGCGCCTTGCCTGGCCCGCTTTCAGACGACAACGCGGCACAGAAAATAATGGATGGCAGGCCCAATCATCGCGGCCACGGTGCGCGGGTCAAAGCATGAGGTATACAATGCGCGCCATCGTGATTCTGCTCAAAAAAGGTGCGTCATGCAGCCCTTCGTAATTGCTCCGTCGATTCTCTCCGCCGACTTCGCCCGCCTGGGTGAAGAAGTGGACAACGTCCTGGCCGCTGGCGCCGACTTCGTGCACTTCGATGTCATGGACAACCACTATGTGCCGAACCTGACCATCGGCCCGATGGTGTGTGCCGCGCTGCGCAAGTACGGCGTGACCGCGCCGATCGACGCGCACCTGATGGTTAGCCCGGTGGACCGCATCGTCGGTGACTTCATCGAAGCCGGCGCGACCTACATCACTTTTCACCCGGAAGCCTCGCAGCACGTCGACCGCTCCCTGCAACTGATCCGCGAAGGCGGCTGCAAGTCGGGCCTGGTGTTCAACCCGGCGACGCCGCTGGACGTGCTCAAGTACGTGATGGACAAGGTCGACATGATCCTGTTGATGAGCGTCAACCCGGGCTTCGGCGGGCAGAAGTTCATCCCCGGCACCCTCGACAAACTGCGTGAAGCGCGGGCGCTGATCGATGCTTCCGGCCGTGACATCCGCCTGGAAATCGACGGCGGCGTGAACGTGAACAACATTCGTGAAATCGCCGCTGCTGGCGCCGACACCTTCGTCGCCGGCTCGGCGATCTTCAATGCGCCGAACTACCAAGAGGTGATTGAAAAGATGCGTTCCGAACTGGCGCTGGCCCGCCCATGAGTGGCTTTGAGCAGTTGTTTCCGGGGTCTCTGCCACGGCTGGTGATGTTCGATCTGGATGGCACGCTGATCGATTCGGTCCCCGACCTCGCAGCGGCTGTGGATAACATGCTGCTCAAACTCGGGCGAAAACCTGCCGGCATCGAATCGGTGCGTGAGTGGGTGGGCAACGGCGCTCCGGTGCTGGTTCGTCGCGCGTTGGCCGGTGGCATCGACCATTCGGCGGTAGATGACGGCGAGGCCGAAGGAGCGCTGGAAATTTTCATGGAGGCCTACGCCCAAAGCCATGAGCTGACGGTGGTCTACCCCGGCGTACGCGATACCTTGAAATGGCTGCACAAACAGGGTGTCGAGATGGCGCTGATCACCAACAAGCCGGAGCGTTTCGTCGCGCCGCTGCTGGATCAGATGAAAATCGGCCGTTATTTCCGCTTGATCATCGGTGGCGACACCCTGCCACAGAAAAAACCAGACCCGGCCGCGCTGTTTTTCGTGATGAAAATGACCAACATCCCGGCGTCGCAATCCTTGTTCGTCGGCGATTCGCGCAGCGATGTGCTGGCGGCGAAAGCGGCGGGGGTCAAATGCGTGGCGCTCAGTTACGGCTACAACCATGGTCGACCGATTGCCGAAGAGTCGCCGGCGCTGGTGATTGACGATCTGCGCAAGTTAATTCGCGGTTGCCTGGATCCAGCCGCTGAGATAACGTTGCCCGACGCTGTTCAACCCCCTTCTGGAAACGCCATCGTGGTGGTCACTCGCAAACTCTGGATGAAAGTCATCAAGGCCCTGGCCCGCTGGCGTTGGCGCGCCTGACTTGTTCCTGGCCGGCATACCGGCGCGTTTGCATACCTGACTGTCAGACCCTCAAGCCACGAGGCTACCCCATGATCCGCGAAGAATTCCTGCGTTTGGCCGCTGCCGGCTACAACCGCATCCCGCTTGCCTGCGAAACCCTGGCCGACTTCGACACGCCGCTGTCGATCTACCTGAAACTGGCCGACGAGCCAAACTCCTACCTGCTGGAATCGGTGCAGGGCGGGGAGAAGTGGGGCCGTTACTCGATCATCGGCCTGCCGTGCCGCACCGTGCTGCGGGTTCACGATCATCACGTCAGCGTGACCCACGACGGCATCGAGATCGAAAGCCACGAAGTCGAAGATCCGCTGGCCTTCGTCGAAGCATTCAAAGCGCGCTACAACGTGCCGACCATCCCTGGCCTGCCGCGCTTCAATGGCGGTCTGGTGGGCTACTTCGGATACGACTGCGTGCGCTATGTGGAGAAGCGTCTGGGCAAGTGCCCAAACCCGGATCCGCTGGGGGTGCCGGACATTCTGCTGATGGTTTCCGACGCGGTGGTGGTGTTCGACAACCTCGCTGGCAAGATGCACGCGATTGTCCTGGCCGATCCTTCGCAGGACGATGCTTTCGAGCAAGGTCAGGCGCGCCTGGAAGAGCTGCTGGAAAAACTCCGTCAGCCGATCACCCCGCGCCGCGGCCTGGATTTCAGCAAGCAACAGTCGGCTGATCCGGTGTTTCGTTCGAGCTTCACCCAGGACGATTACGAAAAAGCCGTCGACACCATCAAGGAATACATCCTGGCCGGTGACTGCATGCAGGTCGTGCCGTCCCAGCGCATGTCGATCGACTTCAAGGCGGCACCCATCGACTTGTACCGGGCGCTACGCTGCTTCAACCCGACGCCTTATATGTACTTCTTCAACTTCGGCGACTTCCACGTCGTCGGCAGTTCGCCGGAAGTGCTGGTGCGGGTCGAAGACAACCTGATCACCGTGCGTCCGATCGCCGGCACTCGCCCACGCGGGGCCAACGAAGAGGCTGACGTGGCGCTGGAAAAAGACCTGCTGTCCGACGACAAGGAAATTGCCGAGCACTTGATGCTGATCGACCTGGGCCGTAACGACACCGGTCGGGTCTCGGAAATCGGTTCGGTGAAGCTCACCGAAAAAATGGTCATCGAGCGTTATTCCAACGTGATGCACATCGTGTCCAACGTCACCGGTCAATTGAAGGCCGGCCTGACGGCGATGGACGCACTGCGGGCGATTCTGCCGGCGGGCACCTTGTCTGGCGCACCGAAGATTCGCGCGATGGAAATAATCGACGAACTGGAACCGGTCAAGCGTGGCGTCTACGGCGGTGCCGTCGGCTACTTCGCCTGGAACGGCAACATGGACACCGCGATCGCGATTCGCACCGCGGTGATCAAGAACGGCGAACTGCACGTGCAGGCCGGTGGCGGCATCGTTGCCGACTCGGTGCCGGCGCTGGAATGGGAAGAAACCCTGAACAAGCGCCGTGCGATGTTCCGTGCCGTGGCCCTGGCCGAGCAAACCCCGGCAAGCTGAGTTTCCACAAAACCTGTGGGAGCGAGCTTGTTCCGGGCGGCGTTCCGACGATGACGGACTGACATTCAACATCTTTGTTGCCTGACCCACCGCTTTCGCGAGCAGGCTCGCTCCCACAAGGGCTTCCCAGCATAAAAAAACGCGGCACCCGTGAGGGCGCCGCGTTTTTTGTGCCAGCTGTTTACCGGATCAGAAGTCCAGTGCAACCCCGACGGTAAGCCCTTGCTGGGTAAAGTCATCATCCTTGCGGAACGTGTATCCGCCACGCAACGCCAGATCGGCCGTCAACTTGTGACTGACCCCCAGGCTCACGCGATTCAAGTGGCTTTGCGGTGTATAGCCGTCCAGCTTGAAGTCCAGGGACGGCAAGCTGTTGAGCGCGATGTTTACTTTCTGAGTGTCATCCTCGTATTCATGCTCATACGCGTATTCACCAAACACTTGAGTCTGCGGGGTGATCTGATACTTACCCTGCAGACCGGCGCCCAGACGTTTTGAATCGCGAGTCTGATCATCAAAGGTCAGTGCTGTAGAGCGAGTGCTGTTTTCCGAATAGCCGTCGACTTCCACTTTTGCGTAATCAGCGCTGATGAACGGCGACAGGTGCCACTCGCTGCCCGGTTGCGCAATGTCGTAGCCAAGGCGAGTGCTGAAGGCCCGCAGATCGCCATCGGTATCGCCTTTCTCCGCTCCTTCGCCGCCGCCCAGATCAAATTTGCGTTTGAGGTTGTCGTAATCCAGCTTGCCGCCGGTCAACGCGGCATCGGCCCACCAGCGATTCTGCTGGAACTGGGCGAAGGCGGTGGCCAGGTAGCTGTTGAGTTTGTAGTCCGAATCGTTATTGCCTGCTTCCAGGTTCTGACGATAGAAACCCGCCGCCACACCGACGCGCCAGGCATCATTGAGACGATAGCTGCCGCCGATGTTCAGGTTGTAACCGTCGCCATCAGCGCTGGCGCCGCTGCTCTGGCTATCGACATCCAGATGCTGTCCGCCTCCGGCGACAATCGCGCGCCATTGGCCGACCGCCTGCCAGTTCCCCCAGTCCGATTGCCATTGGCTGCGCAGCTCATCCTGATGCGCACGCAAGGTGGCGTGGGCCATTTCCGGCAACAACGTCAGCTCCCACGGCGCCGCCAGCAATGAATAGGCGTAGTCGGAAATCAGTTTTTGCCCGGCTTCGGTCGGATGAACCCCATCGTTATAAATCAGCTTGCCGGGGTCCGGCGTGGCACTGTTGATGCCATACGCAGGGTTTTCGGTGCAGCTGTTACCGCTGAAGCAGGTCGCTGTCAGGTTCTGGCCAGCAGCAAAACCGAATCGAGCCGGATCGGCGAAGGTTTCCTGCAACAGCAGCGGAATGTTCAACGGGATGATTTCGGCATCGATCCCTGCGAGGCGAGTGACCAATTGCCGATTGAAAGCAGCGCTCAGTAGTGAAGTAGGCGTCTGCTGGGGTGTGCCGTTGATGGCGGGCGTCAAACCGAGGTCGGGCAGCAGCCATACCATGATGTATCGGGCGCCGGCGGTTTGCAGGACCTGGACGCTGTTGGCCAGTCGATCCGCAGCGGCATTCGCTTGGGCGCCACTTTGTACGCGTCCCTGAAGAAAATCGTTCCCGCCCCCGGAGATGTAATACAGCGCATTCGGATCGGCGCTGAAGTTGTTTGTCGGCAGATAGCCCGCGCGCGCGCGTTCACCCGTGGCGGACACACTGGTGATCGAGGTGAGGATCTGGTCCGTGCGGTAACCGCCTACGGCCCAGTTGTTCCCGTCCGGCAGGCCCTGGTTCGCACGCGCCGCCGAGGTCGAAGCGGCGGTCTGGTCCGGTGAAAAGCCGAGCCTTTCACCCAGCAGTTGGGTCGAGTTGGCGGAGTAGACTTCGCCGCTGCCGTTCCGGTAAGTCGGGCCGGTTCGGTTGGTGAAGCGCACGGTCGAGCCGGGAGGGCCGCCCGTGTCGGTAAACTGCCCGGCATCGTTGAGGCTATCGCCGAAGACAATGAAATTCGAATAAGGGTTGGGCGCTGCGATCGCCTGGGTGCAGGCCATCGCGAGCAAGCAGCTGGCAAGCGGTACAGCCAATGTCTGTCTGATCATGAGCAAGTCCGTTTGTTATTGTTGTAGTGAGCAAAACGATAGTGCCAAAAACTATAGAGCCTGTTGCCGTTCGGCGCGAACCCGTCAATTGTTTCAAGAGCTTCGATCGCCTCATATTGCACGCTCTGCCCAGCTAAGTTACTGTGCCGAGACGTATAAATGAGACCTTCCCCGTGTTGATCGTCAGCAAACTTCTGGATCAAGTCATCAAGGCACACGCCCGTTGGCGTTGGCGCGCCTGAATCCTTCTGCCGGCCCGGCCGGATCTTTACCGCTTTGCCTTCTTTACCCGCAAGACAAACCGCTTTGCAGCGCGACTACAGCGACTGACAAAGTGCAGGAAGCTGCGGGTAAATCTTTCGAAGGCTGTATTCAAAGTCAGTAAATTCAAGAGGTTCTTAAGCCATGTTGCTGATGATCGATAACTACGACTCTTTTACTTACAACGTTGTGCAATACCTCGGTGAGCTCGGCTCCCAGGTCAAAGTCGTGCGCAACGATGAGCTCACCATTGCCGAAATCGAAGCCCTCAACCCTGAGCGGATTGTCGTTTCTCCCGGTCCTTGCACGCCGAACGAAGCCGGTGTGTCGATTGATGTGATCAAACATTTTGGCGGAAAACTGCCGATTCTCGGCGTTTGCCTGGGTCATCAATCCATCGGCCAGGCCTTTGGCGGCGATGTGGTGCGTGCCCGTCAGGTCATGCACGGCAAGACCAGCCCGGTGTTCCACGAGGACAAAGGCGTATTTGCAGGCCTGAACCATCCGCTGACAGTCACCCGCTATCATTCACTGATCGTCAAACGCGAGACCCTGCCCGATTGCCTGGAGCTGACCGCCTGGACCCAGCTTGAAGACGGTTCGGTCGACGAGATCATGGGCCTGCGCCACAAGACACTGAACATCGAGGGCGTGCAGTTTCACCCTGAGTCGATCCTCACCGAACAGGGCCACGAGCTGTTCGCTAATTTCCTCAAACAAACCGGCGGCACGCGCTAAGGACTTTTCATGAATATCAAGACAGCCCTGAGCCGTATCGTCGAACAGCTCGACCTCAGCACCGATGAGATGCGCGATGTCATGCGCGAAATCATGACTGGGCAATGCACGGACGCGCAGATCGGCGCGTTCATGATGGCCATGCGCATGAAGAGTGAAAGCATCGACGAAATCGTCGGCGCCGTGTCGGTCATGCGCGAGCTGGCGGACAAGGTCGAACTCAAGACCCTCGACGGCGTCGTCGATGTGGTGGGTACCGGTGGCGATGGCGCGAACATTTTTAACGTCTCGACCGCTTCCTCGTTCGTGGTCGCGGCGGCCGGTTGCACGGTGGCCAAGCACGGTAACCGTGCGGTCTCGGGCAAAAGCGGCAGCGCCGATTTGCTGGAAGCGGCGGGTATCTACCTGAACCTTACGCCGGTTCAGGTGGCACGCTGCATCGACAACGTCGGCATCGGTTTCATGTTCGCCCAGACCCATCACAGCGCCATGAAGCACGCCGCCGGCCCGCGCCGCGAGCTGGGCTTGCGCACGCTGTTCAACATGCTCGGCCCGCTTACGAATCCGGCCGGCGTGAAGCATCAGGTGGTGGGCGTGTTCAATCAGGCGTTGTGCCGGCCGCTGGCCGAAGTCTTGCAACGTATGGGCAGCAAGCACGTGTTGGTAGTGCACTCGAAGGATGGCCTGGACGAGTTCAGTCTGGCGGCGCCAACCTTCGTGGCGGAATTGAAGGATGACCAGATCACCGAGTATTGGGTCGAACCAGAAGACCTGGGCATGAAAAGCCAGAGCCTGCACGGTCTGGCAGTGGATAGCCCGGCGGCTTCCCTGGAGCTGATTCGTGATGCCCTGGGCAAGCGCAAGACCGAGAACGGTCAGAAAGCCGCGGAAATGATTATGCTCAATGCCGGTGCCGCGCTGTACGCCGCCGACCATGCCAGCAGTTTGAAAGAAGGCGTTGCCCTGGCGCACGATGCGCTGCACACAGGCCTCGCTCGGGAAAAACTGGAGGAGTTGGGTGCATTTACCGCGGTATTCAAAGTGGAGAATGAGGGATGAGTGTACCGACGGTTCTGGAAAACATTCTGGCCCGCAAAGTCCAGGAAGTCGCCGAGCGTAGCGCTCGCGTAAGCCTGGCGGAGCTGGAAAGTCTGGCCAAGGCGGCCGATGCACCCCGTGGTTTTGCCCAGGCACTGTTGGCTCAGGCCAAGCTCAAGCAGCCAGCGGTCATTGCAGAGATCAAGAAGGCTTCACCGAGCAAAGGCGTTATCCGCGAGAACTTCGTTCCCGCCGACATCGCCAAGAGTTACGAGAAGGGCGGCGCGACCTGCCTGTCAGTGCTCACCGATATCGATTACTTCAAGGGCGCCGATGCTTATCTGCAACAGGCGCGGGCAGCGTGCAAACTGCCGGTGATCCGCAAGGACTTCATGATCGATCCGTACCAGATCATTGAAGCCCGAGCGTTGGGCGCCGACTGTGTGCTGCTGATCGTCTCCGCACTGGATGACGTGAAAATGGCCGAGTTGGCTGCCGTCGCCAAAAGTGTCGGCCTCGATGTGCTGGTGGAAGTTCACGATGGCGACGAGCTGGAGCGGGCCTTGAAAACCCTCGACACTCCGTTGGTCGGCATAAACAACCGCAACTTGCATACTTTCGAAGTCAATCTGGAAACCACCCTCGATCTGTTGCCGCGCATTCCGCGTGATCGCTTGGTAATCACCGAAAGTGGCATTCTCAACCGGGCCGATGTCGAACTGATGGAAATCAGCGATGTGTACGCGTTCCTGGTTGGCGAAGCGTTCATGCGGGCCGAAAGCCCGGGCACCGAGCTGCAGCGTCTGTTCTTTCCTGAGCGTGGTATCGCGGTGAGCGGTTCTACACTCGACTGAACGTGACTTGATGAAGAAGCCGGCGATGCCGGCTTTTTTATACCCCAAACAAAGGATGTCTACTGCCATGACCCAGCCCATTGCCTTGACCGTCGAAGCCGGCCTGCTCGCCGAACAGAATCTGTTGGCGCATGTGTGCACTGGTGATTCGGAGTTTGGCCTTCTGTTCTGGCAACCCAGTGACCGGGCGCTGGTCATGCCGCGACGATTGAATCGTCTGCCTGGGTTCGAGGCCGCGTGCGAAGTGTCGGCGGCGGCAGGTTGGCCGGTGTTGTTGCGTGAAACCGGCGGTGAACCGGTGCCGCAATCGGCCTCGACGATCAACATTGCACTGGTCTACGCCCCACCGCGTAGCGAGGGTGACCAGAACCGCATCGAAGCCGGTTATCGCCGGCTTTGCGATCCGATTTGTCAGTTACTCGATGAACTGGGCGGCGTTTCGTCTTTGGGCGAAATAGAGGGTGCGTTCTGTGATGGGCGTTTCAACGTCAACCTTGATGGGCGCAAGATGGTTGGCACGGCTCAACGCTGGCGCCAGAGCAAGGGCGGCACGCGTCCGGTAGGGTTGGTGCACGGGGCTTTGTTGCTCGATAACGAGCGTGAGTCGATGGTTGCTGCGGTCAACCGTTTCAATGAAGCCTGTGGCCTGGAGCCGCGGGTTCGCGCCGAGAGCCACATTGCTCTTCATGAAAAATATGCAGCACCTGATGCGTTGGGGCGACTCGACAGTTTGTACCGCGAATTGCTGACAGACATGTTCAGGGTTTAGCGCGTACCGAAGACCACCATGGTCTTGCCTTTGACGTCCACCAGGTTGCGTTCTTCCAGATCCTTGAGAACGCGACCGACCATCTCACGTGAACAACCGACAATCCGCCCGATTTCCTGACGGGTCACCTTGATCTGCATGCCGTCGGGATGGGTCATTGCATCTGGTTGCTTGCACAGTTCCAAGAGGCAGCGTGCGACGCGGCCGGTAACATCGAAGAACGCAAGGTCACCCACTTTGCGGGTGGTGTTACGCAGGCGTTGTGCGATTTGTCCGCTGAGCACGTAAAGAATGTCTGGGTCCTGTTGGGACAGTTCGCGGAATTTTGCGTAGCTGATCTCCGCGACTTCGCATTCGATCTTGGCGCGCACCCAGGCGCTGCGTTCCTGTTCCAGGCCGGCTTGTTCGAACAGGCCCAGCTCGCCGAAAAAGTCTCCAGAGTTCAGGTAGGCGATGATCATTTCGCGGCCGTCGTCATCCTCGATCAGGATGGTGACCGAACCCTTGATGATGAAGAACAGACTTTCCGAGCGGTCGCCGGCACAAATGATATTGCTTTTGGCTGCATAACGACGGCGCTGGCAATGCATCAACAGCTTGTCGAGGTTCTTGATTTTGGGTGTTGGGGTAATAGCAACCATGGTTGTATCCCGAAAAGACTTCACGGTGTGTTTGATTTTCTTATGAGTCGCTGAGATTGCTATGAAGCTGGCAATGCGCCATTGAATTGGCGCCAGCTTAACAGACACTTCCTGCAATATTCGAGAATTTACCTACAGCGCAACGGCTTGCGTCGTAGGAAGGCGAGGCGTCGTCAATCAAGGCCCCTGTGCTAAGCTGGCGACCCTTTTTTATACAGTGGAGTCTTGGCGATGAAGGCACGCATCCAATGGGCTGGCGAAGCCATGTTCCTCGGCGAATCCGGCAGCGGTCATGTCGTGGTCATGGACGGGCCGCCCGATGCCGGTGGTCGCAACCTGGGTGTCCGGCCGATGGAAATGCTCTTGCTGGGTGTTGGCGGTTGCAGCAATTTCGACGTGGTCAGCATCCTCAAGAAGTCCCGTCAGGCCGTTGAAAGCTGCGAAGCCTTCCTCGAAGCCGAGCGCGCCACCGAAGATCCTAAGGTTTTCACCAAGATCCATATGCACTTCGTGGTCAAGGGTCGAGGCTTGAAAGAAGCCCAGGTCAAACGCGCCATCGAGCTGTCTGCCGAGAAGTATTGCTCGGCGTCGATCATGCTTGGGGCGGCTGGCGTGGCAATTACCCACGACTACGAGATCATCGAGCTCGGTTGAATCGACATCCCACTACCGTAAAAGCAGCGCGGACGGTCGCGATCCCAAGCTGATGTCTGTAAGGCTTGCCCGCGATTGCGTCCTTGAGATCGCCATCGCGGGCAAACTACCTGAGGTCAGATCCGGTAAGTACTCTTGGTCATGACCTTGGCCATCAGGCTCATGCCGAACTTCACCGGTGCCGGAAAGCGGAACCCCCCAGCCTCCAGCGCGCTTTCGGCGTGGTGTTCTTCATCAATGCGCATCTGCTCGAGGATCGCCCGGGACTTTTCATCCTCGGCAGGCAGTTGCTCAAGGTGTTCGTTGAGGTGTTTGCAGACCTGATGCTCGGTAGCCGCAACGAAACCCAGGCTGACTTTATCGCTGATCAACCCGGCTACCGCGCCAATCCCGAACGACATGCCGTAGAACAGCGGATTGAGAATGCTGGTATGGCTGCCTAGCTGTTTTATGCGTTGTTCGCACCAGACCAGATGGTCGATTTCTTCTTCGGCGGCATGCTCCATGGCGGCGCGCACTTGCGGCAGCTTGGCGGTCAGGGCCTGGCCTTGATACAGCGCCTGGGCACAGACTTCGCCGGTATGGTTGATGCGCATCAGACCGGCGACGTGCCGGGTGTCTTCGTCGCTCATTTGCGCATCCGGCTGCACGATAGCGGGCGAAGGACGGTACGGCTGGCCACTGAAAGGCAGCAAGGTGCGCATCGCGGCATCGGCTTGTAGCAGAAGGCGGTCAATCGGCGAGTAGTGACGTTGGGTTGTCATGCTGACCTCCGGGAAAAATCTCGGCGGCCAGTTTAACCCAATCGGCCGGGGGAAGGTTTGCGCTGAGTCATTGCGACGCAGGTGCTTGTGGGGGGGATTGCCCACCCCACAGGAACTTGCTGCGATCAGCCCGGCGGCCAATGCATCTGGCGCTGACCCAAGACATGCATATGTATGTGATAGACGGTCTGCCCGCCCAATGGATTGCAGTTCATGACCACGCGAAAGCCTTCTTCGCAACCCAGTTCCAGGGCCAGACGCTGGGCGGTGAACAGAATATGCCCGGCCAATGCCTTGTCGTCCTCGGTCAGGTCGTTAAGTGTGCGCACCGCTTTTTTCGGAATCACCAGAAAATGCACGGGTGCCTGTGGGGCGATGTCGTGGAAGGCCAGTACCTGGTCGTCCTCGTAAATGATCTTCGCCGGGATTTCCCGGTTGATGATCTTGGTGAACAGAGTATCCACAGCTTTTTTCTCCGTTGTTTGGGCTGGCCTGAGTGTAACCATGGGTTATGCCCGAGCCCAGCCTTTTACCTTGAGGGGCGATCAGCGCGGGCAGTAAACCTTGTTGACCATGCCGGCAATTGTCCGGGTCAGCCAGCGCGAGCCGAGTCGCGGCAGGAAGGCGCGCCAGCGGTTGCGTCGACCCGGAATAATAATGGCGCGATTTTTCTCCAGCGCCCGGACGGTGTAGAGCGCGACTTCCTCGGGGCTCATCAGCATTTTGCTGTCGGCCAGTTTGCTAGCGTCCAATTGCGCGGTGCGGAAAAACGCCGTGCGGGTAGGGCCGGGGCAGAGCACCGAGACCTTGACCGCGCATTTTTTCAGTTCGACGCGCAACCCTTCGGAAAAATGCAGCACATAAGCCTTGCTGGCGTAATAAGTGCTCATCCACGGGCCGGGATGGAACGCCGCCACCGAGGCGACATTCAAAATCTGCCCGCCGCCCTGCAGGGCCATACTGTTGCCGATCGCGTGACACAGGCGAGTGAGCGCAAGGATGTTCACTTCGATCAGGTCCTGCTCGGTCATCCAGTCCTGAGCCAGGAAAGGGCCGCAGGTGCCGATGCCGGCGCAGTTAACCAGCAAATCGATCTGTCGGTCACCTTCCTCCAGCTCCAGCAGAAAACCCGACAGCCGTAGCGGCTCGCCGAGGTCACAAGCTCGGAACAGCACTTCCACGCCAAAACGTTGGGTCAGTTCAATCGCAATACTTTCCAGCTGATCACGCTGACGGGCCACCAGAATCAGACTGCGGCCGCGCCGGGCCAGCGCTTCGGCCATCGCCAGGCCGATGCCGCTGGAAGCGCCAGTGATCAGTGCGTAACGGGTCATGCATTTCTCCATCGCAACAGCTCCGCGCCGGCGACGCAGGTGTCACGGGCGGGGAGCGCTGTTCATTCTTTCGCAGAGTCTACAGGGGGCTGGGCTGCTTCGGCTGCATCGTCGGCTGAATTTGGCGCTGGCTCTGCTTCCACAGCGGTTTGATCTTCGATCTCTTCGGTGGTCACGGAGTCACTTTCATAGCTGCTCTGGGTAGCACTTTCATACTCACTCTGAATGGTAGTAAGGCCACCGCTCAGTCCGCCGATGAACAGGATCGCGATAAACACCAACCACAATGAAGACAGAACTTTAACCGCGGTGCTGTTGGGCGGTGGTGGCGCACCGTATCGATTGGCGGTGTTATTGCCCGGCACAATCATCATTACGAACGGGAAGATGCTGCCCACGAACGGTACGAGCGTCAGTAGCCAGAGCCAGCCAGACCAGCCGATATCGTGCAGACGCTGGACACTGAACTGGATGCTGACGAACGCCAGCGCCACGAAGAGAATGAAGGCCAGCAAGCCACCGAGAATCAGGCCGGCGGTAGTGTCCGTAGTGATGAGGGCCAAGCCGAAAACAGCAAGCACAGCGCCAACACCGAGGGTCACCAGCGTCAGCGACATCGTCCAGGCCAGATAACGCAAGCGGCCGATCCGACCCTCGAAGCTGAACGGTTTGAGTGTGGCAAACGCTGGCAAGGCTTCGCCAACGGTAGCCTGGGGTGGCGCATAAGGGGATTCGGGATCTGCCGCGACGGCCGGGGCGTGTTCATGAACGTCAGCCAGGTTCAGCTCGATCGAGGGTTCGGATTCGATCCGGGCATCGATACCGGTTTTGGTCAGCGCCTGGAGATAAGTCTGCGCATCGCCCCGCGACAGGTCGCGTTTGAGCGCAACCGGCTTGCCACTGAACAGCCGCTCGATGGCAGCCACATCGGTTTTGAACAGCTCGGCGAGATTAAGCTTGGCGGTGATGACGTCAACACCTGGCAGCAGAGCGCCGTCGAACACGATCTTGAAACGGGTTTCGCTCATTACGAGGCATCCTTGCAGTGTGAAGCCAGCCGGAATGGACTGGTCTGGTTTGCCCGTCAGCGTGGCCAGCGCTTGGGTAGCTCTGCCGCCAGTTCTAGCGCTTTGCGGTATTCGGCATCAAGGCGAGCGACCAATTGATCGACACTCGGCAAATCATCGATCTCGCCAACACCCTGGCCTGCGGACCAGACGGTTTTCCAGGCTTTGGCTTCATCGCTCATGGGCTTGAGTTTGGAGCCGAAGTCCACTTCGCCCTTGCCTTGCAACGCGGCCATGTCGAAACCTGCCGCCTCAAGACTCTGACGCATAAAGCTCGCCGGTACTCCCGATACCGCTGGAGTATGGACGATGTCCGCGGCTCTGGCAGTCAGCAGCATCTCTTTATAGGCGTCAGGCGCGTGACTTTCGGTGGTGCCGATAAATCGCGTGCCGAAGTAGGCCAGATCCGCACCAAGCAGTTGGGCTGCGAGAATCTCGTGGCCGTGGTTCAGGCAGCCGGCCAGCAGCAGGGTCTTGTCGAAGAATTGGCGGATCTCGGCAATCAGCGAGAACGGGCTCCAGGTTCCGGCGTGTCCACCGGCGCCCGCTGCCACGGCGATCAAGCCGTCGACCCCGGCCTCGGCGGCTTTCTCTGCATGGCGACGAGTCGTCACGTCATGGAACACCAGGCCGCCGTAGCTGTGCACTGCATCGACCAGTTCTTTCACTGCGCCGAGACTGGTGATCACAATCGGCACTTTGTGCTCGATGCAGATCTCCAGGTCCGCTTGCAGCCGCGGGTTGCTGTGGTGGACGATCAGGTTTACCGCATAAGGCGCCGGATTCTCCATTGTCGCCAACCCTGCTTCGATCTCTTCCAGCCAGGCCTTGAAACCGCTGCTCTCGCGCTGGTTCAGCGCAGGAAAGCTGCCCACCACGCCATTACGGCAGCAGGCGAGCACCAGCTGCGGGTTGGAAATCAGGAACATTGGCGCGGCCACCACCGGCAGACGCAAGCGTTGTTCGAGTAGAGCGGGCAGCGACATTGGAAGTACCCCGATGAGTTGTGCTTATTGGAGTTAGAACGGCCGGACGACGACCAGAATTACAATGGCCAGCAATATCAGAACCGGCACTTCATTGAACCAGCGATAAAAGACATGACTGCGGGTGTTCTCGCCACGGGCAAAACGTTTCACCTGGGCGCCGCACATGTGGTGGTAGCCGATGAGGATCACCACCAGGGTCAACTTCGCGTGAATCCAGGCACCTTGACTGAATATGCTGGGGTTCAAGGCGATCAGTGCGATGCCGAAAACCAGAGTGGCGATCATCGCCGGCCCCATGATGCCGCGGTACAGCTTGCGCTCCATGACGCTGAAGCGTTCCTTGCTGACGGTGTCTTCACTTTGGGCGTGATAAACGAACAGGCGGGGCAGGTAGAACAGGGCGGCAAACCAGCAGACCATGCTGACGATGTGAAGCGCTTTGAGCCACAGATAGAGCATTTTTAGTTATTCCCAGGTTCACGGTAGCGAAGATAGTAGAGGGTAGAGCGCCCGCACGTCACCTTGACGGTTGTCGCAGAGCCGCGTGGCCCCTATTATCGACGGCTTTCCAGTGGGTTCGTTGAGGGCAGGTTTATGGTCAAGGTCGGTATCGTCGGCGGCACGGGTTACACCGGTGTCGAACTGCTGCGTCTGTTGGCGCAACATCCGCAAGCTGAAGTGGCAGTCATCACTTCCCGATCCGAGGCCGGTCTGGCCGTGGCTGATATGTATCCGAACCTGCGCGGTCATTACGACGGTCTGGCATTCAGCGTTCCGGACATCAAGACGCTGGGCGCTTGCGACGTGGTGTTCTTCGCCACGCCGCACGGGGTTGCCCATGCGCTGGCTGGCGAACTGTTGGCGGCCGGGACCAAAGTCATCGACCTGTCGGCGGACTTCCGACTGCAAGACGCTGATGAGTGGGCCAAGTGGTACGGTCAGCCGCACGGCGCGCCGGAGCTGCTGGAAGAGGCGGTTTACGGCTTGCCGGAAGTCAATCGCGAGCAGATCAAGCAGGCTCGTCTGATCGCCGTGCCGGGTTGCTACCCGACTGCTACGCAATTGGGTTTCCTGCCATTGCTTGAAGCAGGTCTGGCCGACACCACTCGCTTGATTGCCGACTGCAAGTCCGGCGTCAGTGGTGCCGGTCGTGGCGCGTCTGTAGGTTCGCTGTACGCCGAGACGTCGGAAAGCATGAAGGCTTACGCGGTCAAAGGTCACCGTCATCTGCCGGAAATCCGCCAGGGTCTGCGTCGTGCTGCGGGCAAGGACGTCGGTCTGACGTTCGTTCCGCATCTGACGCCAATGATTCGAGGTATCCACTCGACGCTCTACGCGACAGTCGTGGACCGCTCCGTAGATCTGCAAGCGCTGTTTGAAAAGCGCTATGCCAACGAACCGTTCGTCGATGTTATGCCGGCCGGCAGCCATCCCGAAACCCGCAGCGTGCGTGGTGCCAACGTTTGCCGTGTCGCCGTGCATCGTCCGCAGGATGGTGATCTGGTGGTGGTGTTGTCGGTGATCGACAATCTGGTCAAAGGCGCGTCGGGTCAGGCGGTGCAGAACCTGAACATCCTGTTTGGTCTGGATGAGCGCTTGGGTCTGTCTCATGCAGGCATGCTGCCGTAAGGTTTTCCTGCCCAGTAAAAAGGCCCGTCTGACGGGCCTTTTTGCATTCCGGGCTTACGATTGGGTTGATTGATATACCGTAACAATAGTTGACCGATTTTCTAGGAGAAGCGGATAATGCGCGTCATCACGCATTATGGCGGCGTAACGCCGGGAGATAGTTAGCATGAGCGTCGAATCCTTCACCCCCACGGCTTTGCAATTTACCCACGGTGCCGCGCACAAGGTGAAGAGCCTGGTCGATGAAGAGGGGAATGATCGTTTGAAGCTGCGCGTATTCGTTACGGGCGGCGGTTGTTCAGGGTTTCAATACGGCTTCACCTTCGATGAAGAAGTGGCCGATGACGACACCATCGTCGAGCGCGAAGGTGTCAGCCTGGTGGTCGATCCGATGAGCTTCCAGTACCTGGCAGGTGCCGAGGTGGATTATCAGGAAGGTCTGGAAGGTTCGCGCTTCGTGATCAAGAATCCGAACGCCAGCACTACGTGTGGCTGCGGATCTTCGTTCTCGATCTGATCGCAATCATCGCATCACCAAGCGCCGCGTGGCCTCAGGGCTCCGCGGCGTTTTGCTGTTTGCAGATCAAGCGGGGTAGATGGCGCCGAGTACGCGCAGGCCACTTGCACCGGTAACGCTCGGGCGATTGGCGGCGATGCCTTCAAGGCAGCAATGGGCCAGCCAGGCGAAGGCCATGGCTTCGACCCAGTCCGGGTCTACACCGTAAGCCGCGGTGCTGCTGACGTGGGTGTTCGGCAGCAAGCTGGCCAAGCGGTTCATCAGCGTAGCGTTATGGGCGCCGCCGCCGCAGACCAACAGTTCCCGGGTATCTGATTGAGCGCTTTGTAGTGACTCGACAATAGTCAGGGCGGTCAGTTCGAGCAGGGTTGCCTGCACGTCTTCGGGGGTGAAGGTCGACAGTTTCGATAAATGCTGTGTCAGCCATGCAAGGTTGAATACTTCGCGGCCGGTGCTCTTTGGGCCTTTGGTCACGAAAAATGGATCACTCAGCAGTTCGTGCAGCAGAACCGGTTGGACCTTGCCGCTGGCGGCCCACTGGCCGTCACGATCAAAGTTGTCGCCGCGTTGCTGGTGAATCCAGGCATCCAGCAGAACATTGCCCGGGCCGCAGTCGAAACCGGCTACGGGTTTGCCGGGCTCGATCAGGCTCAGGTTGCTGAATCCGCCAACGTTCAATACCGCGCGATTGCCTGCGCGTTCTTCAAACAACGCTTCGTGAAAGGCTGGAACCAATGGGGCGCCTTGTCCGCCAGCCGCAACATCGCGGCTTCGAAAGTCGCTGACCACAGTTATACCGGTCAACTCGGTCAGAAGGGCAGGGTTGCCAATTTGCACAGTGAAGCCGCGCGCCGGCTCGTGGCGAATGGTCTGGCCGTGGCTGCCAATCGCGCGAATATCTTCGGGTTTCAGTTTTTGTTGGTCGAGGAGGGTGTGAATACCCCGTGCCGCCAGTTTCACCCAGTTCTGCTGGGCGATGGCGGAGCGGGCAATCTCGTCCGGGCCGCTGGCGCACAAACCAAGCAGCTCGGTGCGCAAGGAGTCAGGCATTGGCGTGTAGTGCGTGGCGATGAGTTTTATCGCCGGGGCCAGCTCGACCAGCGCTATGTCCAGGCCGTCGAGGCTGGTCCCGGACATCACACCTATATAAAACGTCATGGCTTAGCGCTTTCTCGAAGCCAGTTGCGTGGATTTCTCTTGATCCATGCGCGCCATCAGCGGTTGGCTCTGCGCGAGGAAACGTGCGCGTTCAGCTTTGGAGATCGGATCAGCCATGGCAACTTTCTGGCCTAGTGGGTCGACGTGCACGCCATTGACCTGGAACTCGTAGTGCAAGTGCGGACCGGTGGAGAGACCGGTGGTACCGATGTAGCCGATAACCTGGCCTTGCTTGACGCTGCCGCCAGTCTTGACGCCTTTGGCGAAGCCTTGCATATGACCATATAGCGTGCGGTAGGTATTGCCATGCTGGATGATCACGGTGTTGCCGTAACCGCCGCGACGACCCGCCAACAATACTTTGCCGTCACCGGCAGCCTTGATCGGCGTACCGCGTGGTGCTGCGTAATCGACACCTTTGTGAGCGCGGATCTTGTTCAGGATCGGATGTTTGCGTCCCATGGAGAACTTCGAGCTGATGCGTGCGAAATCCACCGGGGTACGGATGAACGCCTTGCGCATGCTGTTGCCGTCAGCAGTGTAGTAGCTGCTATTGCCTTGTTTGTTGGTGTAACGCACGGCGGTGTAGGTCTTGCCGCGGTTAGTGAAACGTGCGGAAAGGATCGGGCCATTGCCGACAACCTTGTCGTTGACGACTTTCTGTTCGTAGATGACATCGAACTGGTCGCCTTGGCGAATGTCCTGGGCGAAGTCGACGTCATAACCAAACACACTGGCCATGTCCATGGTCAGGCTGTGGGACAAACCGGCGCGTGCAGCGGACTGCGACAGCGAACTGTTGATTACGCCATGAACGTAGGCAGAGCGCACGGTCGGTTTGGCTGTAATGCGATTGAATGCATAACCCTTGTCATTCTTGGTGAGGGTTATGCTTTCAACGTCGCTGACCTTGCTGTGCAGATTGGTCAACTGGCCATCGGGGCCCAGTTCGAATTCGAGTTTCTGGCCATGTTTGAGTCGGCTGAACTGCTTGGCTTGTTTGTCGCTGGCCAGTACTTCATGCACCAAAGCTGTTGGAAGGCCGACTTTTTCAAACAGTGTGGAGAGGGTGTCGCCTTTAGAGACGATCACTTCCCTGTGGTTTGGAGACTTTTTTTCTTCGATCACAGGCGCCGGCACGGGCGCGGCCTGAGCGGTTTCCTGTGGTTCTTCGACGCTGTTTTCGATCTGCGCGAAAGGGGAAGCTGCTGGCTCATTTGTGGCCTGGACGGCCTCGGCAGCGTCTTGATCTTGTGTCAGTTGTTCTGCAGGGCTTTCCAGTTCAAGACTCAGGGTCGTCTTTTTGGCTTCAACATCACTGGAAGGAAATACCAGAAGCGCCAGGCTCAGAAGGGCGGCGATGCCACTTGCTGCGAGCAGGTGGGTCTTCGGGTAAAGCGGCGGCGCTTTAGACGATTCTTTGGTCATAGGTAATTTTTGACTTTGAAAAAGATGAATTGGAAAAGATGAATGACATGATGAAGATGAAATAACTGTATAAAATATAACCAAATCATCTCTGAAGCAAGTCCGCGAACGCTGTGTTCGCGGATTGGCGTCCGTGCGCCGGGCAAAACTTGTATTTGACGCGCGATCTTGTATGGTTGGTTCCCTTTGAATTCGAGCCTTGCGGGTCTGTTATGAAGTCGGTTGAAGAGCAGCTAGCGCTGATTAAACGTGGTGCAGAAGAACTGTTGGTCGAGTCCGAGCTGATCGAAAAGCTCAAGCGTGGCCAGCCGCTACGTATTAAGGCAGGCTTCGATCCGACCGCGCCGGATTTGCACCTTGGTCATACTGTGCTTATTAATAAGCTGCGCCAGTTCCAGGAGCTGGGGCATCAGGTGATCTTCCTTATAGGTGACTTCACCGGGATGATCGGTGATCCAAGCGGCAAGAGCGCGACACGTCCTCCGCTCACTCGTGAGCAGGTTCTCGAGAATGCCGAGACTTACAAGACTCAAGTCTTCAAGATTCTTGATCCAGCCAAGACCGAAGTGGCGTTCAACTCCACCTGGATGGATCAGATGGGGCCAGCCGACTTCATTCGTCTGACTTCGCAATACACCGTGGCTCGCATGCTTGAGCGCGACGATTTCGACAAGCGCTACACAACCAATCAACCAATTGCCATTCACGAGTTCCTCTATCCGCTGGTTCAGGGTTATGACTCGGTTGCTTTGCGTGCTGATGTCGAGTTGGGTGGTACTGATCAGAAGTTCAATCTGTTGATGGGGCGTGAGCTGCAGCGTGGATATGGTCAAGAGGCTCAATGCATTCTGACGATGCCGCTGCTCGAAGGTCTGGATGGCGTGAAGAAGATGTCCAAGTCCCTGGGCAACTACGTGGGGATCCAGGAGGCGCCGGGTGTGATGTACGGCAAGCTGGTTTCCATTCCGGATGCGCTGATGTGGCGTTATTTCGAATTGCTCAGTTTCCGCTCTATGGATGAGATCGACGCATTTCGTGCCGATGTCGAGGCTGGCGCCAATCCGCGTGATATCAAGATCAAGTTGGCTGAAGAGATTGTTGCGCGTTTTCATGGTGAAGAGGCTGCGGCCAATGCTCACCGTGGGGCGGGTAACCGTATGAAGGAAGGCGAGCTGCCGGACGATCTGCCGGAGATCGAATTGACTGCTGCTGAAGACATGCCGATTGCTGCTGTCCTTAATAAGGCAGGCCTGGTCAAGAACTCGGCTGTCGCGCGGGACCTTCTAGGTTCTGGTGGTGTGCGTATAGATGGTGAGGTTGTCGATCGCACCTTTATATATGCATTGGGCGCGACCCATGTTTGCCAGGCCGGCAAGAAGGCATTTGCGCGTATTACGCTCAAATCCGAATAAAGCTCGAATTAAAGGTTGACGGCAGATTCTGGAAGTCTATAATTCGCCCCACTTCCGGCGCAGTCGAAACGGAAAACTCCTTGGTAAACAATGAGTTATGCGGTTTTCGACAGCGAGTTGCTTCAGGTCATCGAAGCCCAGAAGGAGTTGAAAGAGCAGGGTTGTTTGGCTCTTTTGACGGTTCGATCTTCTCGGTCGAAAGCGGTGTAAAAGAGGTGTTGACAGCAGCGAGTAACGCTGTAGAATTCGCCTCCCGCTAACGAGAGATCGCAAGCGCAAGTGGTTGAAGTTGCAAAGGAAACTTTGAAAACTTCGAAAAATAACCGCTTGACAGCAACAGAGGCTGCTGTAGAATGCGCGCCTCGGTTGAGACGAAAGATCTTAACCAACCGCTCTTTAACAACTGAATCAAGCAATTCGTGTGGGTGCTT
>NZ_JBYTAJ010000011.1:0-168065 GCF_058788075.1 Pseudomonas sp. FW305-20
TGTCGGGGATGCCAAGTGAGCGTCCATTGGGGCGGGGGCATCTGTTGCGACCGTTGCTCAATGTCACTCGCGCCGAGCTAGAAGCCTACGCGACTGAACATCAGTTGAGCTGGATCGAGGATCCGTCGAACCAGGACCACCAGTTCTCACGCAATTATCTGCGTCATCAAGTGTTCCCTGTACTGACCGCGCGCTGGCCGCAAGCGGTGGCGACCATGGCGCGCAGCGCTGCGCATCTGAGCGAAGCGCAGGGATTGCTCGACGAATTGGCGCAAATCGATCTGGCCCACGCCAGCACCGCCAGTGATTTCGATTGGTTGGGTTTGCCGTCGCTGGAGTTGGCACTGCTGGAGAAACTGTCTGATGCACGTCAGCGCAATGCGCTGAGTCATTGGCTCAAACCGCTGACGACCTTGCCGGACAGTGACCATTGGTCGGGTTGGGAGAATGTGCGCGATGCGACCGGCGATGCGCGTCCGCTCTGGCGGCTGGCGGCGGGTGAGTTGCATCGCGCGGGTGGGCGTCTCTGGTGGCTGTCAGGTGGCTGGCTGCGCACTCCGCCATCCCCGGTGTCTTGGGCTGAGCCCTCGGTATCACTGGTGTTGCCGGATAACGGCGTGCTCACACTCACCGGTCAAATCCCCGATGGCCTGCTGCATATCCGCTATCGTGAGGGAGGTGAGGTGATGAATTTACCCGGTCGCGGCCATCGCGATCTGAAGCGATTGCTCAATGAAAGCGGCGTGCCGGGATTTGTCCGTGGCAGATTGCCGCTGCTCTATCGAGGCGAGCAATTGCTGGCGGTGGCCAACCTGCGGGGCTTGGATGGCAATGCAAAGGACCGTTGGAATTTGCATTGGCAGCCACCGCACGAAGATCTAGGTTTGAGCTGAAAGGGGCTTTCCGGTAGACTACGCTCCCTTCTTGATACAACTTCTGTGGATTCGCCTGAATTGCAGGAGTTGCCGATTACCAAGCAGTCTTTGCTGGGCGATTCCAAAAAATGTGTAGCGAGCAACCTACCGGTGTTTCATCTTCCGGTCTGTCCCAACGCGGCGGTTTTTTTGAAAGGTGCACTGTGATTAATGCAGGTGATCGGGGGCTTCGGCCTTCCTTCGCTTTCCCCGGCGGCTCGGACCGCTTTAACGCAGACTTCTAGGGTTTTTCATGACGCGCTACATATTCGTCACGGGCGGTGTTGTTTCTTCATTGGGGAAAGGCATCGCATCGGCTTCATTGGCGGCCATCCTGGAGGCGCGGGGACTTAAGGTCACCATGCTGAAGCTGGACCCGTACATCAACGTTGACCCGGGCACCATGAGCCCGTTCCAGCACGGTGAAGTGTTCGTCACCCACGACGGCGCCGAGACCGACCTGGACCTGGGCCACTACGAGCGGTTCATCCGCACGACCATGACCCAGAACAACAACTTCACCACCGGCCGTGTCTACGAACACGTCCTGCGCAAAGAGCGCCGTGGTGATTACCTGGGCGCCACCATTCAGGTGATCCCGCACATCACCGACGAAATCAAGCGCCGGATCATCAAGGGCGCCGGCGATGCCGACGTGGCCATGGTCGAGATCGGTGGCACCGTGGGTGACATCGAATCGCAACCGTTCCTCGAAGCGATCCGTCAATTGCGTTTCGAAGTCGGCGCCAAGCGCGCGATGCTGATGCACCTGACACTGGTGCCCTACATCGCCACTGCCGGTGAAACCAAAACCAAGCCTACCCAGCACTCGGTCAAGGAACTGCGTTCCATCGGCCTGCAGCCTGACGTGCTGGTTTGCCGTTCCGATCACCCGATCGACATCTCCTCGCGTCGCAAGATCGCTCAGTTCACCAACGTTGAAGAGCGTGCGGTGATTGCGCTGGAAGACGCCGACACCATCTACAAGATCCCGGGCATCCTGCACTCCCAGGGCCTGGATGATTTCGTTGTCGAGCGTTTCGGCCTGCAATGTGGCGGCGCCGATCTGTCCGAGTGGGAAGCCGTGGTCGATGCCAAGCTCAACCCTGAGCATGAAGTCACCATCGCGATGGTCGGCAAGTACATGGAACTGCTGGACGCCTACAAGTCGCTGATCGAAGCGATGAGTCACGCCGGCATCAGCAACCGCACCAAGGTCAACCTGCGCTACATCGACTCCGAAGACATCGAAAACCAGGGCACTGCGCTGCTGGAAGGTGTCGACGCGATTCTGGTACCGGGTGGCTTTGGTCTGCGTGGCGTGGAAGGCAAGATCACTGCCGTTCAATTCGCTCGCGAAAACAAGGTTCCGTACCTGGGTATCTGCCTGGGCATGCAAGTGGCCGTGATCGAGTTCGCTCGTAACGTGCTGGGCTGGAAAGACGCCAACTCCACCGAGTTCGATCGCGCCAGCGGCCATCCGGTCGTGGGGCTGATCACCGAGTGGGAAGATGCCACCGGCGCCGTCGAAACCCGTACTGAAACGTCTGATCTGGGCGGCACCATGCGCCTCGGCGCTCAGGATTGCCTGCTGGAGCAGGGTTCCCTGGTGCACGATTGCTACGCCAAGGACGTGATCGTCGAGCGTCACCGTCACCGCTACGAAGTGAACAACAACCTGCTGCCGCAAATCATGGAGGCTGGCCTGAAAGTCACTGGTCGTTCCGGTGATGGCGCGCTGGTTGAAGTGGTTGAAGCCCCGGATCATCCATGGTTCGTCGCTTGCCAGTTCCACCCTGAGTTCACCTCGACACCACGCGACGGTCACCCGTTGTTCAGCGGTTTCGTTAAAGCAGCTTTGGTTCAACACCAGAAGAAGGCGTAAATCCGATGGCCCAGAAGATCATCCGCGTAGGCGATATCGAGATTGCCAACGACAAGCCAATGGTGCTTTTCGGTGGCATGAACGTGCTGGAAAGCCGCGACATGGCGATGCAGGTCTGTGAAGAATACGTAAAGGTCACCGAGAAACTCGGTATCCCTTACGTGTTCAAGGCCAGCTTCGACAAGGCCAACCGTTCCTCCGTGACCTCTTACCGTGGCCCTGGCCTGGAAGAGGGCATGCGGATTTTCCAGGACATCAAGCAAGCGTTCGGCGTGCCGATCATCACCGACGTCCACGAGCCTGATCAGGCCGCGGTCGTCGCTGAAGTCTGCGATATCATCCAGCTGCCAGCCTTCTTGTCGCGCCAGACCGACCTGGTGGTCGCGATGGCCAAGACCGGTGCGGTGATCAACATCAAGAAAGCCCAGTTCCTTGCGCCTCAGGAAATGAAACACATCCTGAACAAGTGCGTGGAAGCCGGTAACGATCAGTTGATCCTCTGCGAGCGCGGTTCGAGCTTCGGCTACAACAACCTGGTCGTCGACATGCTTGGCTTCGGCATCATGAAGCAGTTCGAATACCCGGTGTTCTTCGATGTGACCCACGCGCTGCAAATGCCTGGTGGTCGTTCCGATTCCGCCGGCGGTCGTCGCGCTCAGGTCCTCGATCTGGCCAAGGCTGGCATGAGCCAGTCGCTGGCCGGTCTGTTCCTCGAAGCGCATCCGGACCCGGACAACGCCAAATGCGATGGCCCTTGCGCCTTGCGTCTGGACAAACTGGAGCCATTCCTGGCCCAGCTCAAAGCTTTGGACGAACTGGTGAAGAGTTTTCCGACGGTAGAAACCGCGTAATCCTCATTTCTCCGGTAAAGTACCGCACGAATTAATGCTCAGGCCCTCGGGTCTGGGCCTTCTCGTCCGCAAGTCTGCCCGCTGCACATTGCTTGCCGGCGATACAAGATTTCCTTCAGCTGCGTCGTTTTCGTCAACTTTGGAGTGTTTACAACAATGGCAAAAATCGTCGACATCAAAGGTCGTGAAGTTCTCGACTCCCGTGGCAACCCCACTGTGGAAGCAGACGTGCTTCTCGATAACGGCATCATCGGCAGTGCTTGCGCGCCGTCCGGTGCTTCCACTGGCTCGCGTGAAGCACTCGAGCTGCGTGATGGCGACAAGAGCCGTTACCTGGGCAAAGGCGTTCTGAAAGCCGTCGCCAACATCAACGGTCCGATCCGTGACCTGTTGCTGGGTACAGACCCAAGCGACCAGAAAGCGCTGGATCACGCGATGATCAAGCTCGACGGTACTGAAAACAAAGGCTCCCTGGGCGCCAACGCGATCCTCGCCGTTTCCCTGGCCGCCGCCAAGGCAGCCGCACAGGACCAGGACCTGCCGCTGTACGCTCACATCGCCAACCTGAACGGCACCCCGGGTGTTTACTCGATGCCGGTTCCGATGATGAACATCATCAACGGTGGCGAGCACGCCGATAACAACGTCGACATCCAGGAATTCATGGTTCAGCCAGTAGGCGCCAAGTCTTTCTCGGAAGGTCTGCGCATGGGCACCGAGATTTTCCATCACCTCAAAGCTGTTCTGAAGGCCCGTGGCCTGAGCACTGCTGTGGGTGACGAAGGTGGTTTCGCACCGAACCTGGCTTCCAACGAAGACGCTTTGAAAGTGATCTCCGAAGCCGTGGCGAATGCCGGTTACAAGCTGGGCACCGACGTGACCCTGGCGCTGGACTGCGCTGCCAGCGAGTTTTACGAAGACGGTAAATACAACCTGTCCGGCGAAGGCCAGGTGTTCACCGCCGAAGGTTTCGCTGACTACCTGAAAGGCCTGACCGAGCGTTATCCGATCATCTCGATCGAAGACGGTCTGGACGAGTCCGACTGGGCTGGCTGGAAAATCCTCACCGACAAGATCGGCGAGAAAACCCAGTTGGTGGGCGACGACCTGTTCGTGACCAACACCAAGATCCTGAAAGAAGGCATCGATAAAAAGATCGCCAACTCGATCCTGATCAAGTTCAACCAGATCGGCACCCTGACCGAAACCCTGGAAGCCATCCAGATGGCCAAGGCCGCTGGTTACACTGCCGTGATCTCGCACCGCTCCGGCGAAACCGAAGATTCGACCATTGCCGACCTGGCTGTGGGCACCGCGGCTGGCCAGATCAAGACCGGTTCCCTGTGCCGTTCGGACCGTGTTTCCAAGTACAACCAACTGCTGCGTATCGAAGAGCAGTTGAATGGCAAAGCCAAGTACAACGGTCGCAGCGAATTCCGCGGTTAATCGTTAATTGGTAAAAAAGACACCGGATTGTGTCGGAAAAATCGCAGCAGCGATGGATTTGCCACTAATCTGATGCCTTATAAGCACAAGCCTGGATCTTCCAGGCTTCGTGCTATCAGAAGCTTCAAAGTTTTGGCATGGCTGTCTTTTTTCACTGGATACCTGATATTCGATGCGCAGTCCCAATTGGTTGTTCCTCGTCTTGCTCCTGCTGCTGGCTGGCCTGCAATACCGCCTGTGGGTGGGTAATGGCAGTCTGGCGCAAGTGGCCGAACTGACTCAGCAGATCGCAGATCAACACGCTGAGAACGAGGGGCTGCTTGAGCGCAATCGGGTGATGGACGCTGAAGTCAGTGAATTGAAAAAGGGCATGGAGACCGTTGAAGAGCGGGCTCGTCATGAATTGGGCATGGTCAAGGACGGTGAAACCCTTTACCAGCTGGCTCAATGAACCTTTCGTTACCGGCCTTCTGGGCTGTAATTCCTGCCGCGGGCGTCGGTGCCCGAATGGCCGCGGACCGTCCCAAGCAATATTTGCAATTGGACGGGCGCACTATTCTCGAACACAGCCTCGGCTGTTTCCTTGATCATCCTTCCCTGAAAGGGTTGGTGGTCAGTCTTGCTGTTGATGATCCTTATTGGCCGAACCTGGCATGCGCTGGCGATCCACGGATTCAGCGGGTTGAAGGTGGTTCCGAACGTTCCGGGTCGGTACTCAATGCGTTGCTGCATTTGCATGCGCAAGGCGCTGACGATGACGATTGGGTGCTGGTTCACGATGCGGCGCGGCCGAATCTGAGTCGTGATGATCTGGACAAATTGCTGGGTGAGCTCGCTGATGATCCGGTTGGCGGACTGCTGGCGGTTCCGGCACGCGATACCCTCAAACGGGTCGACAAGCACGGTCGTGTGGTCGAAACCGTGGACCGCAGTGTGATCTGGCAAGCCTATACGCCGCAGATGTTTCGCCTGGGTGCATTGCATCGGGCTTTGGCGGACAGCCTGGTGGCCGATGCCGTGATTACTGACGAAGCTTCGGCGATGGAGTGGGCGGGGCTGGCGCCGCGACTGATTGAAGGCCGGTCCGACAATCTCAAGGTCACGCGCCCTGAAGATCTCGAATGGTTGCGCCAGCGTTGGGCTAACCGCCGCTGAATGACTTGTTGACTGTTCTGCCGCCATCGCGAGCAGGCTCGCTCCCACAGTGTTTTGCGTTGACCGGCTTTTCGGTGTTTGCCAGCGACCCCTGTGGGAGATTCTATGTTGCAGGCAACCTAGGACTTAACTCCGATACTCCGGCCGCTCAGCCAACCCTTCCTTCAAGTAATCCACCAACTTGCGCACCTTTGGCGACAGATGCCGCTGCTGCGGATAAAGCGCCCACACGGCAGTGTTCGGCGGTTGGTGGGCTTCCAGCAGCGAAATCAACTCGCCGCTTTTAAGGTGCTCCAGCACGTAGTAGTCCGGCAACTGACACAAACCCACTCCCTGTAACGCCGCATCCAGCACCGCTTGCCCACTGTTGCAGCGCCAGTTTCCCTGCACTCGCTGGGAAAATTCCCGCCCGTTCTGTTCCAGTTGCCAGATGTCCGAGCTACCGATGAGGCAGTTGTGGCGGCTCAGTTCCGACAAACTGTGCGGCCGGCCGTAGCGTTCCAGATAGGACGGCGATGCACACAGGTACATGCGTCGTGGCGCCAGGCGTGTCGCTACCAGCCGCGAGTCCTGCAGGCGACCGAGACGGATCGCCAGGTCCAGCCCTTCGTGCACGAGGTCGAGTTGACGATTGCTCAGTTCGATGTCGATGCGCAGTTGCGGATAGAGCCCCATGAAACGGGTTACCAGCGGCACGATGAATCGTTCGCCGTACGCCACGGCGCAGGTCATGCGCAGCATGCCTTTGGGTTCGCTGGTCAGGTCGCCCACCGCTCGCAGTGCTTCTTCGCGACCATCCTGCAGGCGCTGGCAATGTTGCAGAAAGGTTTGCCCGGCTTCGGTCAGCGTGACCCGGCGGGTGCTGCGATACAGCAGTCGCGTCTGAAGGCGCTCTTCGAGGCGTACTATTTGTCGACTGATGTGGGAGGAAGAAACCCCGAGGCGTTCTGCGGCAGCCGTGAACTGACTGCACTCGGCGACGGCGACGAACTCGTCGATACCTTCCCAGCGGTTTTCGGACATCAAGGATTATCCCTGTATGGCAATAATGTTTTGCTTTTGTCCGGATTATTCACCGTAAGGCGCTGTATTACACTCCTTGTCTTGTTTTTATTCGCTGGAGAATCCACATGATCAAGTCACGCGCTGCCGTTGCCTTCGAGGCCAAGAAACCCCTCGAGATCGTTGAAGTCGATGTCGCCATGCCGAAGGCCGGTGAAGTCCTGCTGCGAGTGGTTGCCTCCGGTGTCTGCCATACCGATGCCTACACGCTGTCGGGCGCGGATCCGGAAGGTATCTTCCCGTCGATCCTCGGTCACGAAGGTGGCGCGGTGGTCGAGGCGATCGGTGAAGGCGTTACCTCCGTGGCCGTCGGTGATCACGTGATCCCGCTGTACACCCCGGAATGCCGCCAGTGCAAATTCTGTCTGTCGGGTAAAACCAACCTGTGCCAGGCGATTCGCGCGACCCAGGGTAAAGGCCTGATGCCGGATGGCACTTCGCGCTTTTCCTACAAAGGCCAACCCATTTTTCACTACATGGGGACCTCGACGTTCTCCGAGTACACCGTGCTGCCGGAAATCTCCGTCGCCAAAATTCAAAAAGAAGCGCCACTGGAGAAAGTCTGCCTGCTGGGCTGCGGTGTCACCACCGGCATCGGTGCCGTTCTTAATACCGCCAAGGTAAAACCAGGTGATACCGTCGCTATTTTCGGTCTCGGCGGCATCGGTCTGTCGGCAGTCATCGGTGCTGTCAAAGCCAAGGCTGCGCGGATCATCGCCATCGACATCAACCCGGCCAAGTTCGAGATCGCCAAGCAGTTGGGTGCAACCGATTGTGTGAACCCGAAAGATTTCGATCGTCCGATCCAGGAAGTCATCGTCGACATGACCGACGGCGGCGTCGACTTTTCCTTCGAATGCATCGGCAATGTCCAATTGATGCGTGCTGCACTCGAGTGCTGCCACAAGGGGTGGGGCGAGTCGGTAATCATCGGCGTCGCCGGTGCTGGCCAGGAAATCTCCACCCGTCCATTCCAGCTGGTGACCGGTCGCGTCTGGCGCGGTTCGGCGTTCGGCGGCGTGCGTGGTCGTACCGAGTTGCCAAGCTATGTCGAGATGGCTGAAACCGGCGAAATCCCGCTGGATACGTTCATCACCCACACCATGGGCCTGGAAGATATCAACAAGGCGTTCGACCTGATGCATGAAGGCAAGAGCATCCGTTCCGTCATCCATTTCTGAGGTCGGTCATGAGCCTGGAAAATATCTCCTGCCAGAAAAGCTTCGGCGGCTGGCACAAACGCTATCGGCACCGCTCCGATGTGCTCGGCTGCGACATGGTGTTTGCCGTGTACCTGCCGCCGCAAGCGGAGCAGGGCGGCAAGTTGCCGGTGCTGTACTGGTTGTCCGGCCTGACCTGCACCGACGAAAACTTCATGCAAAAGGCCGGCGCCATGCGCATGGCCGCCGAGCTGGGGCTGATCATCGTTGCCCCGGACACCAGCCCTCGCGGTCCTGATGTGCCGGGTGATCCGGATGGCGCCTGGGACTTCGGTCTCGGTGCCGGGTTTTATCTGAATGCCACGCAGGAACCCTGGTCGCGGCATTATCGGATGCATGACTATGTCGTGCAGGAATTGCCCGCATTGGTCGAAGCCCATTTCCCTGCCTCGGACAAGCGAGGCATCAGCGGTCATTCCATGGGCGGCCACGGCGCGCTGGTCTGCGCGTTGCGTAATCCGGGTCGTTATCAGTCGGTGTCGGCGTTCTCGCCAATCAACAATCCGATGGACTGTCCTTGGGGGCAGAAGGCCTTTTCCCGCTACCTGGGTGAAGACCGGTCGAAATGGCGCGAATGGGATACCAGCGTCCTGATTGCCGAAGCGAACGAGAAGTTGCCGTTGTTGGTAGACCAAGGTGATCGCGACGATTTCCTGGCCACCCAGCTCAAACCTGAAGCCTTGCAACAGGCCGCCAAACTGGCCGGTCATCCGCTGACGTTGCGCCTGCAACCCGGCTACGACCACAGCTATTTCTTCATCGCCAGCTTCATTGATGACCACTTGCAGCATCACGCACGCGCCCTAGGCGCCTAATGCAGGTAGAATCACGCCCTGACAAAAATCGGGGCGTTTTTTTATGCGTATTGGCCACGGCTATGATGTGCACCGTTTCGCTGAAGGCGATTTCATTACTCTGGGCGGCGTGCGCATTGCACACGGCTTCGGGCTGCTCGCTCATTCCGACGGTGACGTCCTGCTGCACGCCTTGAGCGATGCCTTGCTCGGCGCCGCTGCGCTGGGTGATATCGGCAAACATTTCCCGGACACCGACCCGACATACAAAGGCGCCGACAGCCGAGTGCTGTTGCGCCACGTCGTCGCACTGATCCACGCCAAGGGCTGGAAAGTCGGCAACGTCGATAACACCATCGTCGCCCAGGCGCCGAAAATGGCCCCGCATATCGAATCGATGCGCGCGCTGATTGCCGCGGATCTTCAAGTTGAGTTGGATCAAGTGAACGTGAAAGCTACCACCACCGAAAAGCTCGGCTTTGTCGGTCGCGAAGAAGGCATTGCCGTGCACTCCATTGCCTTGTTGCTGCGCGCATGAACGAACTGCAATTGCTCGGCCCGCGGGCCTATGGCGAAGCCCTCGGCACTGCAGTGCTGAAAGCCACGGCGGAAGATTTCCAGGTCGATGAAGTCCTCAACATTCCCCTCAGTGGCGACGGCGAGCACTTGTGGATCTGGGTGGAAAAACGCGGTCTGAATACCGAAGAAGCGGCACGACGGATCGCCAAGGCGGCGGGCGTGCCATTGCGCACCGTCAGTTACGCGGGCCTCAAGGATCGTCAGGCGCTGACTCGCCAGTGGTTCAGCGTGCAGCTGCCGGGCAAGGCTGATCCTGATCTGTCGGCGGCAGAAAACGATACGCTGAAGATCCTCAAGACCGGCCGGCACAAACGCAAGCTGCAACGCGGTGCTCACTCGGCCAATGGTTTCACGTTGCGACTGACGCAATTCGCTGGCGACAAAGCGGCGATCGACGAGCGTCTGCAACTGATCGCCAAGCAAGGTATTCCCAATTATTTCGGCGCCCAGCGTTTTGGGTTTGACGGCGGTAACGTGGTCGATGCCCGTGCCTGGGCGGCGCGTAAAGCGTTGCCGGAACAGCGCAACGTGCGTTCGCGTCTGCTCTCTACGGCGCGCAGTTTTCTGTTTAATCAGGTGTTGGCGGCGCGTGTCGCCGATGGGAGCTGGCAGCGTGCCCTGGTTGGCGATCTGCTGGCCTTCACCGACAGTCGCAGCTTCTTTCCGGCCGGTGAAGCCGAGTGCAGCGACCCGCGCCTGGCGATTCTCGATCTGCACCCGACCGGTCCGCAGTGGGGCGAAGGTGACTCGCCGGCCACTGGCGCTGTCCATGAACTGGAGCAGGCAATCGCCACGCGCGAAGCGGACTTGCGTGATTGGTTGATTAACGCCGGTATGAGCCACGAACGTCGCATCCTGCGACTGCCCATTGGTGGGTTGACGTGGCATTATCCCGAGCCTGACATTCTGCAACTGGAATTCGTCCTTCCGGCCGGATGCTTTGCCACCGTATTGGTGCGCGAGCTTGTTGATCTGGTGCCGGTGGGGCAGACGGACAGCCCATGCGTATTCTGATTTCTAACGACGATGGGGTAACCGCACCCGGTCTCGCCGCGCTTTATGCTGCGCTGGCGGATTACACCGAATGCGTGGTTATCGCCCCGGACCAAGACAAAAGCGGCGCCAGCAGCTCGCTGACGCTCGACCGTCCGTTACACCCGCAAACCCTGGCCAACGGCTTTATCAGCCTCAATGGCACACCGACCGATTGCGTGCACCTGGGCCTTAATGGCTTGCTGGAGTGCGAGGCGGACATGGTGGTTTCGGGTATCAACCTGGGCGCCAACCTGGGTGATGACGTGTTGTATTCCGGCACCGTGGCGGCAGCCCTTGAGGGACGTTTCCTGGCGCGCCCTTCGTTTGCCTTTTCGTTGGTCTCACGGCAAGTGGAGAACCTTCCCACAGCCGCGTACTTCGCGCGCAAACTGGTAGAGGCTCACGCGGACCTTGAACTGCCACCGCGTACGGTACTGAACGTGAACATTCCGAATTTGCCGCTGGACCATATTCGCGGTGTTCAACTGACCCGCCTCGGTCATCGCGCACGTGCTGCGGCGCCGATCAAAGTGGTCGATCCGCGCGGCAAATCCGGTTACTGGATTGCGGCGGCGGGGGATGCCGAAGATGGCGGCCCGGGCACCGATTTTCATGCGGTGATGCAAGGCTATGTTTCAATCACCCCACTGCAACTGGATCGCACCTTTAATGATGCCTTCAGAAGTCTCGATGGCTGGCTGGAGGGGCTGAACTAATGGCTCGTGAACAAGACGATATTCTGCGTCGTGGTATCGGGATGACCTCGCAACGGACTCGTGAGCGCCTCATTCAACGCCTGTATGAAGAAGGAATTTCCAACGCCAAGGTGCTGGAAGTCATTCGCCGTACACCGCGTCACCTGTTTGTCGACGAGGCGCTGGCTCATCGTGCCTACGAAGACACGGCACTGCCGATCGGCAATAACCAGACCATCTCGCAGCCTTATATGGTGGCTCGCATGAGCGAGCTGCTGCTGGAGGCAGGTCCTCTCGACAAGGTGATGGAAATCGGCACCGGCTCGGGCTATCAGACGGCGGTACTGTCGCAACTGGTCGAACGGGTATTTTCAGTCGAGCGCATCAAGGTTCTGCAGGACCGGGCCAAGGAACGCCTGGTGGAACTGAACCTGCGCAACGTAGTGTTCCGCTGGGGCGATGGTTGGGAAGGCTGGCCGGCGCTGGCGCCTTACAACGGCATTATCGTGACGGCGGTGGCGACCGATGTACCTCAGGCGCTGCTCGATCAGTTGGCACCGGGCGGGCGGCTGGTGATTCCGGTCGGCTCGGGCGAGGTTCAACAATTGATGCTGATCATCCGGGAAGAGCAGGGCTTTTCCCGGCGTGTGCTGGGGGCTGTTCGCTTCGTCCCGTTGCTCAATGGGCCACTGGCCTGAGCATTTGTTTCAGGGCGCTGAATTCTCTTCGATTGCTTGTGTCTTACACCGGCATCGATCAGTTAAACGGATTTCATCGTCAGGCAGCAAACGTGTGCGCGAAGCCATTTCGCTTCATTAAAGGTAAAGCCTGCACGGCTCGTTATACTTGCGACATTTCATGCCGGAACACGGCAATCCACATTTTCAGCCACCACAAAGGGAGCGGCGGGTGAGTCTCACAGTCATTGCGCAGCGAATGGGTAAAACGAGCTTTCAGCGCCTGGTGACTGGCCTTGTCTTGAGCACCTTGCTGGTAGGTTGCTCCAGCAACAAGTCGAGTGATGTTCGCGTCGTCGATCGCAACAAAGCCGTCGCCCAGCGTCCGGCAGTGACCACGGGTCAATACGTCGTCCGGCCTAAAGACACCTTGTTCTCCATTGCCTTTCGCTACGGTTGGGACTACAAAGCCCTCGCGGCACGCAACAACATTCCTACGCCTTACACGATCCATCCGGGTCAGACGATTCGCTTTGACGGTCGCACCGGTTCAACGCCGACGCCGATGGCCAGCACCGCCGATTCAACGCCTTCTTCGTCGCTGAAAACCACGGTAATCCGGCGCCAGGCGAATGGCGCAACCACCAGTACTGCGGTGGTTACACCGTCCGTCGGCAGCAAGCCGACCCCTGTTCCGATGCCTCCTGCCGGTCCGGCCCCGACCGGCTGGGGGTGGCCATCTAATGGCATTCTTATTGGAAAATTCTCTTCAAACGGGAGTTTGAATAAAGGAATTGATATCGCCGGGGATTTGGGACAGCCTGTTTTAGCTGCGTCTGATGGGACGGTGGTATACGCCGGGAGTGGCTTAAGGGGCTACGGCGAATTAGTCATCATCAAACACAGCGACACCTACGTCAGTGCCTACGGACATAACCGCAGGCTGTTGGTTCGGGAGGGGCAGCAGGTCAAGGTCGGACAGACAATTGCCGAAATGGGGTCAACGGGTACAGACCGGGTGAAGCTGCATTTTGAGATTCGCCGACAAGGTAAACCAGTAGATCCGCTGCAATTCCTGCCACGTCGTTGATCGCTTTCCAGCCTGTTCCGTCGCGTAGAGGGAACAGGTTCCAGCGTTGCCAGGGATAAAGGCGCCGCTTGAGCCTGAGGTCGAACTCACCAAAGGACTATAACAATGGCTCTCAGTAAAGAAGTGCCGGAGTTTGACATCGACGATGAGGTTCTCCTGATGGAGACCGGCATCGGTACGGATTCGATGTCGAATGATGAAGGGGCTGCTCCACCTTCCGTTCGTGCCAAATCCAAACACTCCGCCTCGTTAAAGCAACACAAGTACATTGACTACACGCGTGCGCTCGATGCCACGCAGCTGTACCTCAATGAGATTGGTTTTTCCCCTCTGTTATCCCCCGAAGAAGAAGTTCATTTTGCGCGCTTGTCGCAAAGTGGAGATCCGGCCGGGCGCAAACGCATGATTGAAAGTAACCTGCGGCTGGTGGTGAAAATCGCCCGGCGTTACGTCAATCGGGGTCTGTCGCTGCTTGACCTGATCGAAGAGGGCAACCTCGGTCTTATCCGGGCGGTAGAGAAGTTCGACCCCGAACGCGGCTTCCGCTTTTCGACCTACGCGACCTGGTGGATTCGTCAGACCATCGAGCGCGCGATCATGAACCAGACCCGGACCATCCGGTTGCCGATTCATGTGGTCAAAGAGCTCAACGTGTACCTGCGGGCTGCACGGGAGCTGACGCAAAAACTCGATCACGAACCCTCACCCGAAGAAATTGCCAACCTGCTGGAAAAACCGGTGGGCGAGGTCAAGCGCATGCTCGGCCTGAACGAACGGGTTTCTTCGGTCGACGTCTCACTGGGTCCGGATTCGGATAAAACCCTGCTGGACACCCTTACCGATGACCGTCCAACCGATCCATGTGAACTGTTGCAGGATGACGACCTGTCCCAGAGCATTGATCAATGGCTCTCGGAGCTGACCGACAAGCAACGCGAAGTGGTGATACGCCGCTTCGGCCTGCGCGGTCACGAGAGCAGCACGCTTGAAGATGTAGGCCTGGAAATTGGCCTGACCCGGGAGCGGGTCAGACAGATTCAGGTTGAAGGCCTGAAGCGTCTTCGGGAGATTCTCGAGAAGAACGGCCTGTCGAGCGAGTCGCTGTTTCAATAAGTAATTTTCTGGCTGGCATTAAAAAGCCCCGACTGTTCGGGGTTTTTTATTGCCTGGAAGACAGGCTGGGAGTTCCCTCCGTAGTTCCTCTGGTTTGTAGTCTCCCGCTGTAAGAGTTTGCTTACTCTTTCGTAAGTGTTCGCTAATTTCAATGCGTAGCAGTCGTACATATTCCTACAAGAGCGAAGATTAACTTATTGATTTGTATGCTTATTTTTTTTATGTGAATAGCGTGTGACAGAAAACTTCAGCTATTGGAGGCGATTGCTCTTGGTAGGGAATTCTCTAGTATCTGAACTGTGTCGACGGACAGACACACCCTTCAAGGATGAGGGGAAGGACATCGCAGGAAGCGATTCATCAGGACGATGAAAAGGAACACAGGGAATAGGGAAAAAATGTGGGCGGGTCAAACCGCCCCTTTTTTTGCCTGCAGAAAAGCAAAAAGGCCCACAAGGGGCCTTTTCGGGAACGCGGGGGCAATCAGCGTTCGAGATCTTTGATCTTGCCTTTGACACCATCCCACTCTTCGGCATCGGGCAAAGATTCTTTCTTCTCGGTGATGTTGGGCCAGATTTCCGCCAGCTCAACGTTCAGCTGAATGAATTGCTGCATGTCTTCCGGGACTTCATCTTCGGAGAAGATGGCCACGGCAGGGCATTCTGGTTCGCACAGTGCGCAGTCGATGCACTCATCCGGGTGAATCACCAGGAAATTCGGGCCTTCGTAAAAGCAGTCCACCGGACACACTTCTACGCAGTCGGTGTACTTGCACTTGATGCAGTTGTCGGTGACGACGAAGGTCATTTCTAATTTTCTCCTCAGGCGGCGGCAGCGGAGCCCCTTCACGTTGGGGTCGCCAGGTTTGGGAGCGATAGTCTGCTGGTCAGGCTATAAGCCAGCAGCATCCCAAACCGCGCGAGATTCTAACAGCTTGCAGGCAAGTGCGTTAGATCCGTGTCTTTAGTGTATAGAGCATTTCGAGCGCACGACGCGGCGTCATGTCGTCCAGATCAAGTTTGGCCAGATCATCCAGCACCGGATGCGGCAGGCTGGCGAACATGTCGCTCTGTTGCGGCGTGGCTGGTTTGCCTTTGGCGGTCTTGGGAGCTTCATGAGGCAGGGCGGTCGCTTCCAGCCGGCCCAAGTGTTCGCGAGCGCGCACGATCACTTCGCTCGGCACACCGGCCAACTGCGCTACCGCAAGGCCGTAGCTTTGGCTGGCAGGCCCTGGCAGCACGTGGTGCAGGAACACGATGCGTTCGTTGTGCTCGGTGGCGTTAAGGTGGACGTTAGCCACCAATGGCTGGGCTTCCGGCAACACGGTCAGCTCGAAGTAGTGGGTGGCAAACAGCGTATAAGCCCGCAGATGCGCCAGGCGTTCGGCCGCCGCCCACGCCAGGGACAGACCGTCGAAGGTGCTGGTGCCGCGACCGACTTCGTCCATCAGCACCAGGCTGCGCTCGGTGGCGTTGTGCAGAATGTTCGCGGTTTCGCTCATTTCGACCATGAAGGTCGAACGTCCGCCGGCCAGGTCATCGCTGGAGCCGATCCGGGTAAAGATCCGATCCACCAGCGACAACTCGCAACTGGCCGCCGGAACGAAGCTACCGATGTGTGCCAGCAGCACGATCAGTGCGGTCTGGCGCATGTAGGTGGATTTACCGCCCATGTTCGGACCGGTAATCACCAGCATGCGGGTGTTGTCGTCGAGGCTCAGGTCGTTGGCCACGAACGGCGTGGTCAGCACTTGCTCGACCACCGGGTGACGACCCTGGCTGATGCGCATGCACGGCTCGCTAACGAAGCGCGGGCAGTTTAGATCGAGGTTCAGCGCGCGCTCGGCAAGGTTGCTCAGCACGTCCAGTTCGGCCAGTGCCGCCGCGGTGTCCTGCAACGGCGGCAACTGGGCGATCAAATCTTCGAGCAGTGCTTCATAGAGCATCTTCTCGCGCGCCAGGGCGCGGCTCTTCGCCGACAGGGCCTTGTCCTCGAATGCCTTCAGTTCCGGCGTAATGAAGCGCTCGGCACCTTTCAACGTCTGGCGACGGATATAGTCTGCCGGCGCCGATTCAGCCTGCTTGCTTGGCAACTCGATGAAGTAGCCATGAATGCGGTTGTAACCGACTTTCAGGTGCGACAGACCGGTACGGGCCTTCTCGCGGGCTTCGAGGTCGATCAGGAATTGCCCGGCGTTTTCGCTGAGCGATTGCAGATCGTCCAGTTCGGCGTCGTATCCGGTTTTTAACACGCCGCCGTCACGGATAACGGCCGGTGGGTTGTCGATGATGGCTTTTGCCAGCAGCGCCGCCAGTTCCGGGTAGGTGCTGGTGGTCTTCGCCAGTTGAATGATGTGCGGAGCTTCCAGCTCCGTCATCGCCACTTGCAATTCAGGCAATGCACCAAGCGCATCGCGCAGGCGAGCCAGGTCGCGAGGACGGGCATTACGCAGGCCGATCCGCGCCAGGATCCGCTCGATGTCGCCGATTTCCTTGAGCTGCGGTTGCAGTTTCTCGAAACGGTAACCGTCGAGCAGGCAGGTGATCGAGGTCTGGCGCGCCAGCAATACGGTCAAATCCCGTAACGGGCGGTTCAGCCAGCGGGTCAGCAGACGACTGCCCATGGCGGTCTGGCAGCGATCGACCACCGATTGCAACGTGTTGTCGCGACCGCCGGCCAGGTTGGTGTCCAGTTCCAGGTTGCGACGGCTCGCGCCGTCCAGCACCACGGTGTCGTCCAGGCGTTCATGGCGCAGGCTGCGCAAATGGGGCAGGGCGGTGCGCTGGGTTTCCTTGGCGTAGCTGAGCAGGCAACCGGCGGCGCCGATGGCCAGGGTCAGGTTCTCGCAGCCGAAACCTTTCAGGTCCTGGGTGGAAAACTGCTGGCAAAGACTTTTCAGTGCCGAGTCACGCTCGAAATCCCACGGCGCGCGGCGACGAACCCCACGACGTTTCTCCGCCGGCAGGTCTTTCGGCCAATCGTCCGGGATCATCAGTTCTACCGGATTGACCCGCTCCAGTTCCGCCAGCAGGTTTTCCCAGCCCTTGATCTCCAGCACGGTGAAGTTGCCGCTGGTGATATCCAGCACCGCCAGGCCGAACAGACGCTCGTCACCCAGCACCGCTGCGATCAGGTTGTCCCGACGCTCATCCAGCAGCGCTTCATCGCTGACCGTACCCGGCGTGATGATCCGCACCACCTGACGATCCACCGGTCCCTTGCTGGTCGCCGGGTCGCCGACCTGCTCACAGATCACCACCGACTCGCCGAGCTTGACCAGTTTCGCCAGGTAACCTTCCGCGGCGTGGTAAGGAATCCCACACATCGGAATCGCCTGGCCCGCCGACTGCCCGCGGGCGGTCAAGGTGATGTCCAGCAACTTGGCGGCCTTCTTCGCGTCTTCATAGAAGATCTCGTAGAAGTCGCCCATGCGGTAGAACATCAACTGGTCAGGGTGCTGGTTTTTCAGGCGCCAGTACTGCTGCATCATTGGCGTGTGGGAGGACAGATCAGAAAGGGCTTTATTCATCGGATAATCAGGCAAATTCGTTGAAAGGTGTAGGGCAAAGGAGGGGCATCGGCCCGGCTTTTCCGCGATGGGCGCAAGGTTAACATGGGCGGTCCACCCGACGCAGGCATGAAAGCCCCGCGATACATTTCTTCGGTGTATGCACCGCATATGCGCAATTTATGCAATTTGGCATTTGTCTTCCGCGAAAAGAACAAGCACTATGCGTTTTATGCAAAAACGCAATGTTTCTACCGTCTTAAGAGCGCTGCTCGATCAGGCCGGGATCTCCCCCACGGAGCTTCACCGTCGTACCGGCGTGCCTCAATCCACTCTCTCGCGGATCCTCAGCGGGAAGATCGTCGATCCCTCGGACAAACACATCTCGAAGATCGCCGAGTACTTCGGCGTGAGCACCGACCAGTTGCGGGGGCGAGCGGATGTCGTGCCGGCAGCCAGCGCCGGGCGCGATCAACTGCATTCGGAACTCAAGGACATAAGTCTGTGGGACGACGATACGCCTGTTGATGATGACGAGGTATCGGTCCCCTTTCTTCGCGAGGTTGAATTGGCGGCAGGATCAGGAAGATTCGTCATCGAAGAGAGCGAGCGCTCTAGCCTGCGTTTCGGCAAGCGGAGTCTGCGCCACAACGGCGTGCAGTTCGACCAGGCCAAATGCGTGACCGTGCGCGGCAACAGTATGTTGCCGGTGCTGCGCGACGGCGCCACGGTAGGCGTCAACGCCGGCAAGTGCGGGATTGGTGACATCGTCGACGGTGACCTCTACGCCATCAACCACAACGGCCAGTTGCGAGTGAAACAGCTTTATCGCCTGCCGACAGGGATACGCCTGCGCAGCTTCAATCGCGATGAACATCCAGACGAGGACTACACCTTCCAGGAAATCCAGGAAGAGCAGATTGTCATCCTCGGTCATGTCTTCTGGTGGGGCATGTACGCCCGTTAACCTCACCGCTGTCAGATAAAACCCACCACTGAGTGGGTTTTTTTTCGCCTGCAAAAAACCACCAGCGCCTTTGTCTGCAGGGCGTTAATGCGTTTGTGCATTTCTATCGCACAAATAAATGCGTTGGCGCATTGACTGTGTATGCATCAATGCATATTCTTTGTCTCAAGCCGCTCAACAAAGCAGCTCGAAACGAAGCTCTCTAGTTCCACCACAAAGGCAGCGATGAACCGGCCTCAACGGTTCAGAGGGTTGGCAACTGACCCGGGTGTGCAGCGTAAAGCACCGCAAGCAGTTATCCGGCGGGCAGGGACCGCGGTCGGAAAAATAATATGAATGGGCCCGTACCGCGCCAGTAGCGCCGAAAGGTCGACGCGAAGGATCGCATTCTGAAAAGTCCGGTTAGCGCCGTAATGCTGTTCACTTAAGACATTCTTCAGTCGAGCTAGAACCTGTGGCGAGGGGGGTTATCGGAATGCCGCACCACCCCGTTCGGCTGCGAAGCAGTCGTAATCCAGACAACTTAGTCTGTCTGAAAAGACGCTGGGGCCGCTTCGCAGCCCAACGGGGTGGTGCGACGTTTCGCTAAATCCCCTCGCCACAAATGTGGACGCCGCGCTTAAGTGAACAGTATTACGGTTAGCGCCGGGCTTTTTGGAATGCCCACCTACCGTCAGGCAACTCAAGAGACACCGTTTGAAAGACACCCCCATCACTCATCAATCCCCCCCTCAGGAGACGCGACATGACAAACGAGCAACAAGCGTTGCTGGAGATGCCGATCTGGCTCGTCATCGTCCTCGCCCTGGTGGGCGGGGTGTCCGGCGAAATGTGGCGCGCCGACAAGGAGGGCGCCCGCGGCTGGTCATTGCTGCGGCGTCTGGCCTTGCGATCCGGGGCCTGCATGGTCTGCGGGGTCTCGGCCATCATGCTGCTGTATGCCGCCGGCGTGTCGATCTGGACGGCTTGCGCATTCGGTTGCCTGACGGCGATGGCTGGGGCAGACGTTGCCATTGGCCTTTATGAGCGCTGGGCGGCCAAGCGGATTGGCGTTTGCGAAGTGCCGCCGCGAGATACCCGCCAGGATCGCTGAACACAAAGCCCAATGGACTGGCGAGCAGCGGTGCCGACCGGCATCCGACCCGCAAGGATGCGGGTTTCCCAAGGCCAAGTACCTTTCACTCAAACCCGCACTTAAGCGGGTTTTTATTACCCGATGAAACCCCCATGAAGATCACTCCGCTGATCGACCCACTGCATGATCATTGCCCAAGTCTTGTACATCGAGTCGCCGACGGCATTTTGGAGGCTATATGACTGTTACGCAGCAACAACTACAAATCGTTATGCCCAACGCCTGCTCCCAAGCGGGCGTTTTCATTTCCGCACTCAACACAGCCATGACCCGCCACAACATCAACACCCCGAAACGCATCGCTGCGTTTCTTGCGCAAGTCGGCCACGAGTCGGGGCAGTTGCAGCACGTGCGTGAGTTGGGCAGCGTTCAATATATGAAAAAGTACGACACAGGCGCACTGTCTGTACGCCTGGGTAATACGCCAGAGGCCGACGGCGACGGGCAAAAATACCGTGGCCGAGGCCTGATTCAGATCACGGGTCGCGACAATTACCGTCAGTGCAGTCTCGGACTCTTCGGTGATGATCGTTTGCTGTTTTTACCAGCACTTCTGGAAAAGCCCCGGTGGGCCGCTGAATCGGCTGCCTGGTTCTGGGAGCGCAATGGCTTCAACGAACTGGCCGACCGTGACCAGTTCAACAGCATCACCCGTCGCATCAACGGCGGCCTGAACGGTTTACAGGACCGCTTGCAACTCTGGGCGCGGGCGAGGGCGGTGTTATGTCAGCCGTCGGTTTGATGCCGATGTCTTACCGCATCATTGGCGTTGTTGTGTTTCTGGCTGTGTTGTCTGGTGGCTCGGCGGCGCTGAGGTGGCGCTTTCAGGATTGGCGTTATGGCCGGCAACTGGCGGAACAGGCAGCGTGCAACGAATTATCGCCATCACCGATGCCCGGAACCGCGGACTGATTGCCTTGCAAGCCTGTCAGGCTTATATCAGAGCCCTCGCTCGCTAACATTTTGATCGATCCTGCGCCTTGCAAGCGTTATCCGCTCGTGTACGGTAGTTCTCATTCCGCTTGCTCAGGAGATGACCGTGAAAGAAATCACCCAACTGGCCGCTGAACTTGGCCGGCGCTTGCGGGTTCTCAATGCCCATGTCACCGCTGCAGAGTCCTGCACCGGCGGCGGGATCAGCGAGGCGATCACCCGCATTCCCGGGAGTTCGGCGTGGTTCGAGGCCGGGTATGTCACTTATTCCAACCGTCAGAAAACCTTGCAACTGAATGTCCCCGAGGTGTTGTTCGAGACAGCGGGGGCGGTCAGTCGTGAGGTGGTCGAGGCCATGGTCCGGGGCGCGCAGGAGAAAAGCCAGGCGCGATTTGCCGTAGCGGTGAGTGGTGTGGCGGGACCGGATGGTGGTTCGCCGAGGAAACCGGTGGGTACCGTGTGGCTGGCCTGGGGCGTTGGAGAACAGGTGTTCAGCGAGGTGCAGTACTTTCGAGGCAGCCGTGACGAGGTCCGCCGACAAACGGTGAAGGCCGCGCTAGAGGGGCTGCTGCGCCATGTCGCTGGAGAAATCTCAAATCAGGGGTAGGCGATCCTGAAACGCTGTGGAATAATACTGGCTACTTATACAGGTGTTGGCCGTCAGGCCTTATTGATTACGTGAGGACTTTAATGGACGACAACAAGAAGAAAGCCTTGGCTGCGGCCCTGGGTCAGATCGAACGTCAATTCGGCAAGGGTGCCGTAATGCGTATGGGCGATCAGGACCGTCAGGCGATCCCGGCTATTTCCACTGGCTCTCTGGGTCTGGACATCGCGCTCGGCATTGGCGGTCTGCCAAAAGGCCGTATCGTTGAAATCTACGGTCCTGAATCCTCCGGTAAAACCACGCTGACCCTGTCGGTCATCGCCCAGGCTCAAAAAGCTGGCGCGACCTGTGCGTTTGTCGATGCTGAACACGCCCTCGATCCTGAATACGCCGGCAAATTGGGCGTCAATGTCGACGACCTGCTGGTTTCGCAGCCGGACACCGGCGAGCAAGCCCTGGAAATCACCGACATGCTGGTGCGTTCCAACGCGGTTGACGTGATCATCGTCGACTCCGTGGCGGCCCTGGTTCCAAAGGCTGAAATCGAAGGCGAAATGGGCGACATGCACGTGGGCCTGCAAGCCCGTCTGATGTCCCAGGCGCTGCGTAAAATCACCGGTAACATCAAGAATGCCAACTGCTTGGTTATCTTCATCAACCAGATCCGTATGAAAATCGGTGTGATGTTCGGCAGCCCGGAAACCACCACCGGTGGTAACGCGCTGAAGTTCTACGCTTCGGTTCGTCTGGACATCCGCCGTACTGGCGCGGTGAAAGAAGGTGACGAGGTTGTCGGTAGCGAAACCCGCGTCAAGGTTGTGAAGAACAAGGTGGCTTCGCCATTCCGTCAGGCCGAGTTCCAGATTCTTTACGGCAAGGGCATCTACCTTAACGGTGAGATGATCGACTTGGGCGTGCTGCACGGTTTCGTCGAGAAGTCCGGCGCCTGGTATGCCTATGAAGGCACCAAGATCGGTCAGGGCAAGGCTAACTCGGCCAAGTTCCTGGCAGACAATCCGGAAATTGCCGCCAAGCTCGAGAAGCAACTGCGCGACAAGTTGCTGACTCCAGCGCCGGACGTTAAAGCATCGCCAGTCAAAGAGACTGCTGATGACCTGGCTGACGCTGATATCTGATTGATCCGATGACCGCCGTACTCGATACACTCGTCGCGGTGCGGCGAACCGCAATGGACCTGCTCGCTCGACGCGAGCACGGTCGAGTCGAGTTGACGCGTAAACTGCGTCAACGCGGCGCCCTCCCTGAAGTGATCGACACGGCACTCGACCGCTTGACGGAAGAAGGCTTGCTGTCCGAATCACGTTATCTAGAAAGCTTTGTTTCCTACCGTGCCCGTTCCGGTTATGGCCCTTTGCGTATTCGTGAAGAGTTGAGCCAGCGCGGCCTGCAGCGTACCGACATCGAACTTGCTTTGCGCGAGAGTGGTATCAACTGGCAGGAACAACTGGAAGACACCTGGCGGCGAAAGTTTTCCGGGCATTTGCCGATAGACGCCCGGGAACGTGCCAAACAGGGCAGGTTCCTGAGTTATCGGGGATATTCCATGGAAATGATCAGCCGCTTGTTCAGTGGCCGAGGGATGGACGATTGACTGAAACGGCTCGCTATTTCGATAGCGGGCCGTTTTTTTTGCTTACGTAACCTTGGACGGTTCCCGCGAGCGCTGTTGCGCCTGGGGTTGGGGTTGTGCCCAGTTTTCCGGCAGGTTGATGTAGTCCACCAGTTCCCGCAGGCGTCCATGATCACGGGCGTTGAAGGTGAAAGCGAGTCGTGCCAGGTGGCTGAACTGCGCTTCGTCGTGTTCCTCTCCGCTGTAGGCATGTTGATGGAAGTGATCGCTCAGACACAGGTCGGCAAAGGCCTCTTGCATGTGTTCGAGCGCCTGGTCGTTGAGCTTGTGATTCATGCGGATCACGAATTGATGCTTGAGCCAGCGACTGGAGTGAAAGTTACTGTAGAACTGGTTGATCTGCTCAACAGCGTCTTCCGCGCTGTAGACCAGACTGACAAGTTTCATATCGGTCGGCAGGATGTAGCGATTTTCCTCCAGTTGATGGTGGATGAAGTCCAGCGCACCTTGCCAGAACTTGCCGCCGGGCGCGTCCAGCAATATCACGGGCACCAGCGGACTTTTGCCTGTCTGGATCAGTGTCAGCACTTCCAGCGCTTCATCCAGGGTGCCGAAACCGCCAGGGCACAGGACCAGCGCATCGGCTTCCTTGACGAAAAACAACTTGCGGGTAAAGAAGAAGTGGAAGGGCAGCAGGTTGGTGGTGCCATTGACGGTGGGATTGGCATGTTGCTCGAAGGGCAGGGTGATATTGAATCCCAGGCTGTGTTCCAGGCCAGCACCTTCGTGGGCCGCCGCCATGATGCCGCCACCGGCACCGGTAATGACCATCAGGTCCGAGCGCGCCAGCTCGGCGCCAAGTTCCCGGGCCAGACCGTATAAGGGATGTTCTATAGGTGTTCGGGCCGAGCCAAAGACAGTGACCTTTCGGCGCCCCCTGAATTGCTCCAGAACACGGAAAGCGTGTTCCAGTTCACGAAGGGCTTGAAGGGTGATCTTGGCATTCCAGCGGTTGTGATCTTCCTGGGCCATGCGTAGCACGGTCAGGATCATGTCGCGGTAAATCGGGATGTTGGGGCTGTTGGGTGAAACCAGGTTGAGTTGCTCTTCGACCTTTCTGATGAGGTCGTGGCCGCTTTCTTCAAAATGACGGCTCAGTAGGTCATTCGGTTGGTAAGGCATCAACTTCTCCTTCCATACAGGCTCTGTTTTTCCCTTGGATGAAGGAAACATTGGCACAACAAGTCACATATTGGGCAGCCCCTTTCCTGCCCTGAAAAGTAAACGTGAACACTATGAATTTAGACCCTCATAGTGTTTTTCGCTGACTGATCATTGCGCCGCAAAGTCTTTCCTGGCAACCGCTTATTGGGGATTTGCAAGGTGCTTTCACCGCTCGTCCGAACACAAGGCGAGTGTCCGACAGTCTGATTTACTGAATTACAGGCACCACACGACAACTTTGCGTCAAAGGCAGGACGCTCGTTACAAGCGGTTGAAGGATTTTTATCGCTCAAGCAAGGGCGAGAAGCATGGAGGCGGGAAGGTATGACCAGAGTTATTCTGGAGATCGATACGCAACTGTATCGATTACTGAAATCATCGGCCGAGACCAATCATTTGAGTCTTGAAGAGGAGTGTTGCCGACGTCTGGAGGGCGCCGACCGACGCTCGCGTTACTTGCAAGCGCTGTTGGCAGAACTGCGCGCCGAGGATGAACAGCGGCGCGCCAATTCCCAATGATTACTTCTTCTTGGTCGGAGCCGCTTTCGGGCAGTCCGATTCCTGATAGCTGGCGGAGCCGACTGAGCGGTTGGTCTTCACTTCAGTGAAGTCGTAACGCATGACCGCACCCTTGGCCATCAGTTTGCGGAACGATGGGTTGTTGCATACAGAGGCGCCAAGCTGGAAATACACAGCTTTCGGGTCGGCACGCATCTTGTTGGCGTGGCTGCTTTGTACGCTCAGATGATTGATCAGCGTGTTGCCTTCGACGGTGTAGCCCTGATCAAGAATGTCTTCGTTGATCGCCCGTGGAGTACCAACACTGCTTTGTGTGGCGACGTTTCGCAGCTCTCTGTTGAGATTCTGCTCACTCAAGGAAGCAGCCTGAGCGCTGAAGGACGACGCCAGCAAAATGGCAGCGGTGGGAACGATAAGGCGCAGCATGAAACTCTCCTGGTTCAGTGACTGGTGGTTCGACCCGTCACATGACTGTGCGTTCAGTGGCGGCGAATTATAGGGGACGAGGCCTGGACGGTACAGGCTTGCGCCGGCTGCTCTGATAAACTGCCGCCACTTTCTGCCCTGCCGAGTGTTTTTCGTGTCGATTTTCTTCCCCTGCCGGCGTTGCCTGCGATGATCCCAGCAACTCCACGCTTTGCTGCAAACGCAGTAGCCCGCTTGCGCGATGAGCGAGAGGAAGAGGGCATCAAGCCGATTCAGGCCCGAGGCTGGAGGGCGCCGCGTTGCCGAGCCTGCCGCGTGATCGAGAGCCACTGCCTGTGCGCCTGGCGCCCACAGGTCGAGGCCCGTTCTGGCGTGTGCCTGATTATGACGGGCAAGGAAGTGTTCAAACCGAGCAACACCGGTTGGCTGATCGCCGATGTGGTGCGCGATAACCATGCGTTCATCTGGTCGCGTACAGAAGTTGACGAGCAACTGCTGGCGCTGCTGGCCGATCCGCAATGGCAGCCCTATCTGGTGTTTCCGGGTGAGTACGTCGAACCCGAACGTGTCACAAACAGCGTCGATGCCGATAGTTCGAAGCGTCCGCTGTTCATTCTGCTGGATGCCACCTGGACAGAAGCCCGGAAGATTTTCCGCAAAAGCCCCTACTTTGACCAGCTGCCGATCCTGAGCCTGTTGCCCGAGAAGTTATCGCGGTACCGGTTGCGCCGATCGACCCGTAGCGAGCATTTATGCACAGCCGAAGTGGCGGCGTTGTGTCTCGATCTGGCGGGTGATACCGCGGCGGCGTCGGCACTGGACGCTTATTTCGATGTGTTCAGCCAGCATTACCTTGATGCCAAGCATCAGCTTGAAATGAATGTTTCAACACCGGCACACGCCGAACTGATGCCTTTTGTGTAAATCGGCGCCCTGTCCCGCGCCGATTGTCGCCCATACTGCAAAGAACTGTACTGGCCATGCACCTTGACCACCCCGACTTCGCTGGGCATGCTTGGCGCCGATTAGGGCGCGGCCAAAGTTTGATACGCCGTATTCTTTACGTGGGATAACCATGTGATTGGCGTTGAACGTGCCCTGTTGGTACAGCTCCGTGGCTGTACCTCGAGTTGTTTGAAAAACAGGATCATTTGAAAAATGGCCACATACGAAATCCTGATTGCCGATGACCACCCTCTTTTCCGTAGCGCCCTGCATCAAGCGTTGACCCTGGGCCTGGGCCCGCAAGTCCGTCTGGTGGAAGTGGCAAGCATTGCCGAACTGGAAACCCGTCTGGACGAGAAGTCCGACTGGGATCTAGTGCTGCTGGACCTGAACATGCCGGGGGCCTACGGTTTTTCAGGGCTGGTGTTGTTGCGCGGTCAGTATCCGCAGATTCCGGTGGTCATGGTGTCGGCTCAGGAAGAAGCCTCGATCATGGTCAAGTCCCGTGAGTTTGGCGCCAGCGGCTTCATCCCCAAGTCCAGTGATCTGAGTGTCATCCAGAAAGCCGTGCGCGCGGTGCTCGATGGTGATGTGTTCTGGCCGCCCCAGGCGTTCGAGGCGGTCAGCGTTTCCGCCGAAGCCAAGGCCGCCAGCGAAGGCCTTGCGAGCCTGACGCCGCAGCAGTTTCGTGTGCTGACCATGGTCTGTGAAGGCTTGTTGAACAAGCAGATTGCCTACGAGCTGAGCGTTTCCGAAGCGACGATCAAGGCCCACGTGACGGCGATTTTTCGCAAGCTGAATGTGCGGACCCGGACCCAGGCGGCGTTGCTTCTGCAACAACTTGAGTCAATTTCGAGCTAAGCAGGCGCGGCGCGTTCACGCTTTTTTGACTTGGCTTACTCTAGCTTTCCCACTTCCTTTTTGGTCAGTTGCCTAATTTATGTCACCTTTCAAAGGCCAAACCGGCCTGAAACGCATCCTCAACGCCTCCGGTTATTCGCTGGACGGTCTGCGTGCAGCCTTCACTGGCGAAGCGGCCTTTCGGCAACTGGTATTGCTTAACGTCATATTGATCCCGCTGTCGTTCTTCCTGAACGTCAGTCGCGTCGAGCAGGCGTTGCTGATTGCAGTCTGTCTGTTGGCGTTGATTGTCGAATTGCTCAATTCGGCCGTGGAAGCGGCCATCGACCGCATTTCCCTTGAGTTGCACCCGTTGTCCAAGAACGCCAAGGACATGGGCAGCGCTGCTCAGTTAGTGGCGTTAACCATGATCGGGCTGGTGTGGGCGGTCATCCTGCTTTAAGCGATGGTAGGCAGGACGATCTCGTCGCTGCGCTGAACCCCGGCGGTGAAAGCGCGGCACAGGTCGAGGAATTCACGCATCGCCGACGTCTGATATTTCTGTTTGTGCCAGATGAAATAGAACTGCCGCGCCAGATCCAGATCCGGCGTCTCCACCGCCACGAGACTGCCGCGACGGAATGCGTCGCGCAGTGCCAGGCGAGAAATGCAGCCAATCCCCAACCCGGACTCCACCGCACGCTTGATCGCTTCGGTGTGTTCCAGTTCCAGCCGGATATTCAGCGAGCTGCGATGGTGACGCATGGCCTGGTCAAAGGTCAGTCGCGTGCCGGAGCCCTGTTCCCGCAGAATCCAGGCCTCGTGGGTCAGCTCTTCCATGGTCGCCGTGCCGCGCTTGGCCAGTGGGTGCTGGGGCGCGCAGAACACCACCAGTTCATCCTCGACCCAGCTCTGCACTTCGATGTCTGGATGACTGCAGTCACCTTCGATTAGACCCAGATCAATTTCATAGTGGGCGACCTGCTGCACAATGTTGGCAGTGTTCTGCACGTGCAGCTTCACCTGGCTTTCCGGATGGCGCTGCATGAAGCTGCCAATCAGCAAGGTGGCCAGGTAATTGCCGATGGTCAGGGTCGCGCCGACCGCCAGAGAGCCGAATCCGGACTTGCCATTGAGCAAGTCTTCGATTTCCTTGGACTGGTCGAGCAGCGCCACCGCTTGCGGCAACAGCTGTTTGCCGAGGGCATTGAGACTCAGCCGTTTGCCGGCGCGGTCGAACAGCTGGCAGCTGGACTGGCGCTCTAGCTCGGTGATCGAGGTGCTCGCCGCCGATTGCGAGAGGTTGAGCAGACCCGCAGCACGGGATACGCTTTCCTGCTGGGCGACGGCGACGAATACTTGAAGTTGACGGAGAGTAAATCGCATATCGATATAACCGATAACCCTTATCTTAATAATCCAGTTAACAGATATTGTGGCTGCCATTAGAATGCGATGCAATTGCGCACAGCAGCTCATTTTTTTGCAGAGCCGGCGCAGAGCTCGCGCAGACCAATCTCCAGGAGTCCCACGTACATGAGCAACATGAACCACGAGCGTGTCCTCAGTGTTCATCACTGGAACGACACTCTGTTCAGCTTCAAGTGCACCCGCGATCCGGGCCTGCGCTTCGAGAACGGTCAGTTCGTGATGATCGGCCTGCAACAGCCCAACGGCCGGCCGCTCATGCGCGCTTACTCGATTGCCAGCCCGAACTGGGAAGAGCATCTCGAGTTCTTCAGCATCAAGGTGCCTGACGGCCCGCTGACTTCCCAGCTGCAGCATCTGAAGGAAGGCGACGAGATCATCATCAGCAAGAAGCCTACCGGCACGCTGGTGCTGGATGACTTGAAGCCTGGCAAACATTTGTACCTGCTGAGCACCGGTACCGGTCTGGCGCCGTTCATGAGCGTCATCCAGGACCCGGAAACCTACGAGCGTTTCGAAAAAGTGATCCTGTGCCACGGCGTACGTTACGTCAACGAAGTCGCTTACCGCGAATTCATCACCGAGCACTTGCCGCAGAACGAGTTCTTCGGCGACGCCCTGCGTGACAAGTTGATCTACTACCCGACCGTGACCCGCGAGCCGTTCGAGAACGAAGGTCGCCTGACCGACCTGATGCGCAGCGGCAAGCTGTTCAGCGACATCGGTTTGCCACCGATCAACCCGCAGGACGACCGCGCCATGCTGTGCGGCAGCCCGAGCATGCTCGACGAGACCAGCGAAGTGTTGAACAGCTTCGGTCTGAAAGTGTCGCCGCGGATGCGCGAGCCGGGTGATTACCTGATCGAGCGAGCGTTCGTCGAGAAGTAAGCAGCGCTGCAATCCATGTGGGAGCGAGCCTGCTCGCGATAGCGGACCGTCAGTCAACGTCATCGTTGAATGTTTCGCCGCCATCGCGAGCAGGCTCGCTCCCACATTGGTTTGGTGGTGACCATAAAAAGCCCGCGTTGCCTGTAATGGCAGCGCGGGCTTTTTCGTTTTTGGCGTTCAGACGTTCGCGGGAATGACTTCCAGAACGCGGATCAGGTCAGGCGTCGGGTAATGCCAGCGCACATCCACATCCCAGAACTGCGCACCGTATTCCCGTTCGGGTGTAGGAATCTGGTACGCCGGACGTGGGTCTTGTGCCAGGCATTGCTCGATCAACTCCACCAGCGGTTCTTCAAGGCGCTGAGCATGGCCGTGAGCCTGTTGCAGTGCTGAATCCGTCCACTGCACGGGAATCAACTGCGGCGCGGCGCTGGCGATGCGGTTGGAGGCCGTGTCGATGATGTCGGCGTAAGGCACGTAGGGTTTGATGTCGAGAATCGGCGTGCCGTCCAGCAGGTCAATGCCGGATATCCACAGGCGATTGGCTTCAACCTTGTCCAGCTTCACCACGGATTGGCCGATGCCATTGGGCCGATGCGTCGCGCGGGTGGCGAACACACCCATGGATTTGTTACCGCCGAGACGAGGAGGGCGGACTTTCAGTCGTGGCTTTTCTTCCAGGGCCTGGTGAAACAGGAACAGCAGCCACACGTGGCTGACCTGTTCCAGACCTTGCACCGCATCGCCCTGATCGAACGGCGCCACCAGTTCCAGCACGCCGCGAGCGGCCGGAGCCAGTTGTGGCTGGCGCGGGATGGCGAACTTCTCCTTGAAACAGGAGCGCACAAAGCCGATGGGGGAAACGCTGTAGGTCATGGTCTGGGGTCGAGGCGGGGTGAGGGTGGGCATGATAACCCACACAATGATCGTTCCCACGCTGCGTGGGAATTGCCTCAACGGACGCTCCGCGTTCGCTTTGGAAGGAACGCGGAGCGTCCCGGGCTGCATTCCCCCGCGGAGCGTGGGAACGATCATCAATCACCGCGATTGAGCCTGTTCCACCAACCACCCCATCAAGTCGCGCAATTTCGGCGAAGGTCCGGGTTTTTCGGGGAAAACCAGGTAATACGCGAGCCCGGTCTTCACCTTCAATTCAAATGGCATGACCAGCCTCCCGGCACTCAAATCATCGCCGATCAACGACCAATCCCCAATCGCCACGCCTGTTCCTTGGGACGCCATCGACATCGCCAGGTCCAGCGTTTCGAAATGCTGACCCTTGCCGACATTGCTCAAGCGAATATCCGCCGTGGCCAGCCAGGCTTTCCAGTCCCGTTCATCCCGGGTCGGGTGCAGCAACATGTGCTGCTCCAGATCCTGCGGCGTCATCAGCGGCACTGGACCTTCCAGCAGAGGTTTGGAGCAGACCGGTGTCAGTTGCTCATCGAACAAATGAAAAGAGGCCAGCGCGCTGTCCGGCGGTGCGCCGTACATCACCGCGGCATCGAACTGCTCGCGATGAAAATCCACGCCGTGCTTGACCGTGGTGGTCAATTCCACTGGCACATCCGGGCGTTCCCGTTGCCACTGCACCAGCCGTGGAAGCAGCCAGCGCATGACACACGTCGGGGCCTTGAGTTGCAGGGTTTCGCGCTTCTCGCCGATCTGCTCCACGGCCTCGTCGATCAGGCCGAAAACCTGCTGCACCCGTGGCAGCCATTCCCGTCCTTCGGCGGTCAGGCTCAAGCCCCGCGCCTGGCGAATGAACAGCTCATAACCGAGGTGATCTTCCAGCCCGGCGATCTGCCGGCTCACCGCGCCTTGGGTGATGTGCAGCTGTTCGGCGGCCCGGGTGAAGTTGCAGCACTGCGCGGTGATCAGAAAAGTGTGCAGCGCCGGCAGGGGAGGCAGTCGTTTCATTGGGATCCAAGGTATGACGTGAGGACATGGCTAGTATGACTTTTTATCCATTGTTGCGGCTACGTGTCGCCCGTTCCAATGAGGCCATCCCTGGACTTGCCGACCCATCATAAACACTGCGCAGGTCCGGCGTCTCAAACGAACAAGAAGGGCAAAGACATGGCGACGTGCGGCGAAGTATTGGTCAAGTTACTCGAAGATTACGGGGTCGAGCAGGTGTTCGGCATTCCCGGGGTTCACACCGTGGAGCTGTATCGCGGGCTGGCCCGTTCGAGCATCAACCACGTCACTCCGCGGCACGAACAGGGCGCCGGTTTCATGGCCGACGGTTACGCTCGCACCAGCGGCAAACCGGGTGTGTGCTTCATCATCACCGGCCCAGGCATGACCAACATCACCACCGCCATGGGCCAGGCCTATGCCGACTCGATCCCGATGCTGGTGATCTCCAGCGTGCAATCGCGCAGCCAGTTGGGCGGCGGTCGCGGCAAGCTGCACGAGCTGCCGAACCAGAGCGCATTGGTCGGCGGCGTGGCGGCGTTCTCCCACACCTTGATGTCGGCGGCTGAATTGCCGGGTGTCCTGGCGCGCGCTTTTGCGCTGTTCCAGGCCGGCCGTCCGCGCCCGGTGCATATCGAAATTCCGTTGGACGTGCTGGTCGAAGAGGCCGATGACCTGCTCGCCAGCGTACCGGTGAACATCGACCGCGCCGGTGCCTCGCCGAGCGCCATCAGCCGCATGACCGCGCTGCTGGCCGGTGCCAAGCGCCCACTGATTCTCGCCGGTGGCGGCGCCATCGATGCCGCCGCCGAGTTGACTGAACTGGCCGAACGGCTGGACGCCCCGGTGGCCCTGACCATCAACGCCAAAGGCATGCTCGAATCCAATCACCCGTTGCTGATCGGCTCGACCCAAAGCCTGGTCGCGACTCGCGCTTTGGTGGCTGAAGCTGACGTGGTACTGGCAATCGGCACCGAACTGGCCGAAACCGATTACGACATCACCTTCGCCGGCGGTTTCGAAATTCCTGGCGTGCTGCTGCGTGTGGACATCGACCCCGACCAGACCGTACGCAACTACCCGCCGAAAGTTGCGTTGGTAGCCGACTCGCGCAACGCCGCCCAAGCCTTGCTGAGCGAACTGTCCCACCACTCGCTGGCCGAGCGCCGCAACGATTGGGGCCAGGTGCGAGCTGCGCGTTTGCGCGATGAATTGGCCGCATTCTGGGATGCCCCCACGTTGGCTCAGACTCGCTTCCTGGAAACCGTCTTGCACGAACTGCCAAACGCAGTCTTCGTCGGTGATTCGACCCAACCGGTGTATACCGGCAACCTGACCTTCAACCCGGAACGCCCGCGTCGCTGGTTCAATTCGTCCACCGGTTACGGCACCCTCGGTTACGCCTTGCCGGCCGCGATTGGCGCCTGGCTCGGCGGCAATGTTGAAAACGGCGCACGTCCTCCAGTGGTGTGCCTGATCGGCGACGGCGGCCTGCAATTTACCCTGCCGGAACTTGCCAGCGCCGTTGAAGCTCGCACCCCGGTGATCGTCCTGCTGTGGAATAACCAGGGCTACGAAGAGATCAAGAAATACATGGTCAACCGCGCCATCGAGCCGGTCGGCGTGGACATCTACACCCCGGACTTCATCGGCGTGGCCAAGGCGCTGGGCTGTGCCGCCGAAGCCGTCTGCGGTGTCGAGCAACTGCGTAGCGCACTGCGCGCCGCCACCGATCGCCAGGGACCGACCCTGATTGAAATCGATCAGACCCAGTGGATGAAGGCGGTGTCGAAATGAGTTTTCCAACCACTCTTGATGGCCTGTACATCAACGGCCAATGGTCCGCCGGCAACGAGCATTTGCGCGTGATCAACCCGGCGACCGAAGCGCTGTTGACCACCGTGAATGGCGGCGATGAACGCGCAGTCGAGCAAGCCGTTACTGCTGCGACCAACGCCTTCAAGCAATGGTCGACAACCACTGGCGCCGAGCGCGGGGCGATCCTGCGCAGAATCGCCGCGGGTGTGCAGGCCGGTCGTGAGCAATTGATGAAATTGCAGTCGAGCAACAACGGCAAACCACTGTTTGAAGCGGCCATCGACGTCGATGACGTGATCGCCACCTTCGAGTACTACGCAGGTTTAGCCGAAGGGCTCGATGCCAAACAAGACAGTAACGTCGAGCTGCCAACCGACGACTTCAGCGCTCGTGTGCGCCGCGAGCCGTGCGGTGTGGTCGGCCTGATCGTGCCGTGGAATTTCCCCATGGTCACCACCGCCTGGAAACTCGCCCCGGCCCTGGCCGCCGGTTGCTGCGTGGTACTCAAGCCGTCCGAAGTGACGCCGCTGCCGGAGCTGGAACTGGCGACGATCATCGCCGAGGCCGGTCTGCCAAACGGTGTGTTCAATCTGGTTTGCGGCACCGGCCTGGCCGTCGGCGCGCCGCTGTCGGCGGATCCGCGCATCGCCAAGATTTCCTTCACTGGTAGTAACGCGGTGGGCGTGCAGGTGATGCAGCGGGCGGCAGAAACCGTGAAGGGCGTGAGCCTTGAACTGGGCGGCAAATCCTCGCTGCTGGTGCTCAAGGACGCGGACATCGAGCTGGCCGTGGAAGTGGCCTGTGGTGGCGGTTTCTTCAACGCCGGGCAGATGTGTTCGGCCACCAGTCGCGTGCTGGTGGCCGATGAACTGGCGGACGAATTCCTCATCCGTTTGAAGGCCCGCGCCGAAGCCATTCGCGTGGCTGACCCGTTCGACCCGAACGTGGAAATGGGCGCACTGGTCAACCAGGCGCAATACCAACGCGTGCTCGGTCACATAGATCGCGGTTTGAGTGCCGGCGCCAAACTGGTTTGCGGCGGCAATCGTCCGGCAGACCTGCCGCGCGGTTATTTTTTACAGCCAACGATTTTCACCGATGTGCCCTCAGGCAGTGCGCTGTGGTGCGAAGAGATCTTCGGCCCGGTGATCTGCGTGCGCAGTTTTGCCAGCGAAGCCGAGGCGATTGCCCTGGCCAACGACAGCCAGTTCGGCCTGGTGGCCAGCGTGGTCACCCGCGACGCCGAAGCGGCCGATCGGGTCGCCAACGCCTTGCAGGCGGGGCTTGTGTGGATCAACGCGCCGCAAGTGATCTTCCCGCAGACCGCCTGGGGTGGCTACAAACAGAGCAGCATCGGTCGCGAATTGGGGCCGTGGGGCTTGCAGGCTTTCCAGGAAATCAAACACGTGATTCGGGCTGTCTGACGGCACGAAAAAGGTGAGCGCATGCCTCGTGATGAGGCATGCACTGGCGTCATGGCTTCGATGAGTTTTTATCGATAGTCAGGTGTTTTACACGACCTCAGGATGAACTCGCTGGCTCAGCCAAACCCCCGAAAATACGGGGGCTAATGCTGAATCGGTCGCGCGGATGCAACAGTTTCGACCTGCCTTATACCTACAAAAACAAAGGGAGTCCGTAATGGGCGAACATGATCTGAACAGACGTCAATTCATCAAGACCGTAGGCGTAGCCTCGGTGGCAGCGGCCGCCATGAGCATGCCGTTCATCAAGGCCAATGCCAGCGACACACGCTTCCAGGGCAAAACCCTGCGCTTGCTGACTTGGTCCGATGACACCGGTTTGGCAGCCCTGCGCAATATCGCCGCGACCTTCGAAGCCAAGTACGGCTGCAAAGTCATCGCCGACCGCACCGGCAGCACCTCGGAAATGGTCGCCAAACTCAAGGCCGGCGGTGATCGTCCGCAGTACGACATCATCACCCTGGCAGGCGTCGGCGCCGAAGGTCTGGCCGCCGCCAACCTGCTGGAAAAACCCGACCTCAACCGCATTCCCAACCTGATCGACGTACCGGAGAAATACCGCACCGGCGCCAACGGTCACGGCATCGGTTACCTGCTGTGGTGCAACAGCCTCGTCTACAGCACCCGCACCATCAAGGAAGCGCCGGACAGCTACGCAGCCCTGTGGGACGCGGAGCTGTCGCCGAACATCTTCCTGCCGCCGCCGAACTGGACCGAAGCGATGGACCTGATCATCATCGCCGCCAAACTGGCCGGTGGTGACGAACACAACATCGAGCCGGGCTTCAAGAAGCTCGCCGAGCTGAAAGATCGCGTAGTGACCCTGGGTGAAAACCCGAACCAGATCGCCGAACTGTTCCGCACCGGTTCGCTGGACATGGGTGGCCTGTACGCGCCGGCGTTTTTCCCGAAACAAATCCGCGATCCGGCTTACGGCCTGGGTGCCACCTTCGGCATGAAGGAAGGTTTCTACACCGACCTGATGCTCTCGGTCATGCCGAAAAGCCGTCCGGGCGATATCGACCTGGCCTATGCCTTTATCAACCACTCCCTGGACCCACTGGTGCAGGGCAAGATGGCTGAGGACATCTACAACGGTCCGGTCAACGCCAAGGCGATCATCTCCGCCGAAGCGCGAAAGAGCCCGTACATCCTCACGCCGGAGCAGATTGCCGAGAAAGCGATCATGCACGACAACGCCTTCCTGGCCTCCGTGCATGACCAATGGATTCGTCGTTACACGGAAATCTTTTCTTCCTGATCGAGTGACGACCACAGGATCTTCAGCCACTGAAGATCCCCTGTGGGAGCGAGCCTTTGTGGCGAGGGGGCTTGCCCCCGTTGGGACGCGAAGCGTCCCTAAATCCTGTCATCGCGGTGCATCAGGTGCACCGCGATGACAGGATAACGACTGCTTCGCAGCCGAACGGGGGCAAGCCCCCTCGCCACACAAGCTCGCTCCCACAAGGGGCCAATGTGATTTCGAGGCCTGTGCTTGCTCAGCTGCTTTCCATTGACGAGACCCTTGCTATGGAACACCAACCTCTGACTCATCCTGTTGCCGCCGCTGCAGTGCGCGCCAATCGGGGTGTTTCGCCGACGACGCGTGCCTGGTTTTTCCTCTCGCCGTCGATGCTGTTTCTGGGCGTATTGATCGCCGCCAGCCTGCTGGTACTGCGCATGAGCGTGGGCACCAAAGGCGCGGAATGGACCGGGTTCAGCCTGGCCAGTTACGCCCAATTGCTGGAACCGTATTACCTCAAATCCTTGCTGCTGACCCTGCGTCTGGCGCTGATCAGCGCAGTGATCGCCGTGGTGCTGGCGATCCCGGTGGCCTACACCATGTCGCGGCTGACCTCGCCCTTCGTGCGACGGATCTTCCTCGCCGCGGTGCTGCTGCCATTGCTGGTCAACCTGTTGCTGCAAAGCTACGGCTGGCTGGTGATTCTCGGTCCCGGCGGGATGCTCAATCAGGCGCTGATGGGCCTGGGCCTGATCAAGCGCCCGATCATGCTGCTCTACAACCAGAACGGCGTGTTGATGGGCCTGGTGCAAACCGCGTTCCCGTTGGCTGTGCTGCCGATTGCCAGCGCCATGCGCGGCGTCGCCCGGACCTATGAAGAAGCCGCCGCCACCCTGGGCGCCAGTCGTTTTCAGGTGTTCCGCCAAGTGGTGCTGCCGATGAGCATGCCGGGGATCATCACGGGTGCGACATTGGTATTCGCCTACAACGCCAGCAGCTTCGTGGTGCCCTTGCTGCTCGGCGGCCGACGCGTGCCGATGCTGGCCGTGATGGTCCATGACCAGATCGCCCCGCTGATGAACTGGCCCGCCGCCTCCGCTGCCGGTGTGGTGCTGATTGTCACCACGCTCGCGATCATGACTTTGTCCGAATACATCACTGGCCGTCGTCGGCGCATGCTGGAGGCTTCCCAATGAGCACCCTGATCAAAAAGCGTTATGGGCTGTTGCCCGGCGAGACCGGCAAGTTCGCCGGCATTCTCTCGGGCTTCATCCTGCTGCTGGCGGTGCTGCCGATCCTGACCATGATCGTCATGTCGTTCAGCGGTGCATCGAACCTCGATTTCCCGCCGAGCAGCTACAGCCTGCAATGGTACGAGGCCGCCTGGAACACCTTCGTGTCGCCGGATTCCAGCGATGTGCTGAGCCTGGGCAAAGCCATGACCACCAGCCTGATGGTGGCGTGCCTGACCATGATCTTCGCGACGATTATCGCGGTGCCGGCAGCCTATGCCCTGACCCGTTGTGAGTTCCGCGGCAAGGCTGTTGCGCTGCAACTGATGTCGCTGCCATTGGTGTTCCCGATGGTGGTGTTGGGGCTGGCGTTATTGCTGGTGTTCGACAGCCTGCCGTTCCACATCACGACCTCGCGGCTAGTGATTGCCCACGTGATCCTGGCGCTGCCGTTCGTGGTGAAAAACTGCACCGCGGCGATGCTCTCCATCGGCAGCGAAGTCGAAGAAGCCGCGCAGATGCTGGGCGCTTCACCGACCCGGGCGATTATCGATGTGGTGGTGCCGTTGATGAAGTCGGGAATTCTGGCGGGGATGCTGCTGGCGTTCATCGTCTCGTTCAACGAATTCACCGTGACCTATTTCCTCTACACCATCGACGTCATGACCGTGCCGATCTGGATGTACAGCCGCACCGTGTCTTCGCTCGACCCCACCGTATTCTCGTTTGCCGTGCTGATCGTGCTGATCGACTTCGTGCTCATCTGGGCGCTGGAAAAGTTGGTTGGCGAAGGCGGCGTTTCGTTCTGATTTCTTGAGGTGATTCAAATGACTGGTCTGATTCTGGAAAACGTCGAGAAACATTACGGCTCGGCCTGCGCGGTAAAGGATGTAAACCTGCATTTGCCCGAGGGCAAGCTGGTGTGTTTTCTCGGCCCGTCGGGCTGCGGCAAAACCACCTTGCTGCGAATGATCGCAGGGCTCGAAACCCTGAGCGGCGGCGAGATCCGCCTGGACGGTGAAGACATCGGCCACACCCCGGCGCATCAACGTAATTTCGGCATGGTGTTTCAATCCCTGGCGCTGTTCCCGCACATGACGGTGGGGGAGAACATCGCCTACCCGCTGAAACTGCGTGGCGTCAGCAAGGCTGATCAGCAGGCGCGGGTGGCGGAGTTGCTGCAACTGATTCAGTTGCAGGAAATGATCGACCGTCCGGTGTCGAAACTCTCTGGCGGTCAACGCCAGCGCGTGGCGATTGCCCGGGCGATTGCCAGCCGTCCGAAAATCCTCTTGCTCGACGAGCCGCTGTCGGCACTGGACGCCAAGCTGCGTGAATCGATGCAGGTGGAAATCCGTCAGCTGCAACAACGCTTGAACATCACCACCATCATGGTCACCCACGACCAGCGTGAAGCCATGACCATGGCCGATATCGTCGTGGTATTGGGGGAACATCGCGTGCAGCAAGTGGGCTCGCCGATTGAGATCTACCGGCATCCGGCCAATGAATTCGTCGCGGATTTTATTGGTTCAGGAAACATTTTCCCGGCCACGGCGCTGGGCAACGGCAAGGTCAGCTTGCCCGGTGGCGATGCGCTGCAAGTGCCGATCTGCAGCAGCATTGTGGTCGGTGAGAAAGTGAAGATGCTGATTCGCCCTGAGGACCTGCAACTGTCGCATCCGCAGGCGACGGCGGGTAATCGGCTGCTCGGCAAGGTGACGTTCGTGCGTGATATTGGCGCGACGATTGAAACGACCGTGGAGTGTTCCGGGGTGTCGTTTACGGCGTTGAGTACGCCGTGTCAGGGGTTTGGGTTGAGCATTGGCAATCCGGTGTCGGTGACCTTGCCGGCTGAGGCGTGCCGAGTGTTGAGCGCCTGACTTTAGAGGTGGATTGACTGTACTGGCCTCTTCGCGAGCAAGCCCGCTCCCACAGTTGACCGCGTTCTCATGAACAACTCGGTCTAATGTGGGAGCGGGCTTGCTCGCGAAGGCGTAAGTCGCAGCACCACAAAAACTGAATCAAACCGACAAGCGCAACCGCGCCAAATCCCGCAACGGCGGAGCCCCGAACAATCGGCTGTACTCCCGGCTGAATTGCGAAGGGCTTTCATACCCCACCCGATACCCCGCCGCCGAAGCCTCCAAGCCTTCGGCCAGCATCAACCGCCGTGCTTCTTGCAGGCGCAACTGCTTCTGATACTGCAGCGGACTCATCGCCGTCATCGCCTTGAACCGGTGATGCAAGGTCGACACGCTCAGGTTCACTTCCTTCGCCAGATCATCGATGCGCAACGGCTGTTCATAGTTGCCGTTGAGCCATTTGATCGCCTGGCTGATGCGATGGCTCTGGCTGTTGGCGATAGCGATTTCGTACAGCCGATGGCCCTGTTGACTGCGCAACAACCGATAAAGAATTTCCCGGCGAATCAACGGCGCGAGCATGGCGATGTCTTTCGGCGCATCCAGCAAACGAGCCAGACGCAGCACGGCGTCGAGCATCGCAGTGTCGATCCGTTCGACATACAAGCCGCGCCCAGTCGGTCGGGTGGGCACACCGAGAGGACCGGCATCGGCAATCAGCGCGGAGATTTCCGCCGGGTCGATATCCAGCCGCACCGCGAGGATCGGTTCTTCAGACGTGACGTTCACCACGCGCCCGCTCAATGGCATCGAGACGGAGACCACCAGGTAATTCAGCGGATCGTAGTTGAAGTATTCATCGGCCAGCCTGACCTCTTTACGGCCCTGCGCCATGATGCACAACGCGGGTTGCGCCAGTACCGGGGCAAACTCATGGGACTGGCTATGGCGAGACATGAAGAGCGAGCCGACGGCAGTCGCATAAGTGCCATCGTCCGTCGTGTTGCGGCGAATGATAGCGGCCAGTTCTGCGCGCTGTTTCTCCATGTCGGTGTCCAGCGGGGCTTGAAAATGATCGAGCGACGACATGCAAGGCATCCTCGGTGGGGCGTTGGTAATGAGGTGAGCTTAAGTTTGTGCAAGACGAAGCGGTAGACACATCCTGCCTCAACCTTGCCTGATTCTGCACGGAGTGAATTGACGACACCTCTATGACAGGGCAACCCCAGGAAAACTTGCTTGAAAGCCGTGTTTCAGCCCTGTGACAGGATTTACACGTTGTTACAGGTGCTGGGGTGCAGCTTCGCAGGATTGTGCAACAAGCCTGCAGGAATCGACTAACCGCGCTTCCACCGGCGCGCTTAACCTTGGATCCTGTCGCAGCCCGTCCCACGGCTGCCACTCGAGTACCTGGGAGGGTTGAACATGTCTACGCAGATCCCCGTCAGTCATATGGCCTTTGTCCGCGCCCGCGCCGGGCGTTCGGCGGAACTCGGTGCACGCCTGAGTGCCTTGATCGAGCCGTCCCGCAGCGCGCCGGGTTGCCTGAGTTTTGCCCTGCAACAATCGCAGTGCGATCCGGAATTGTGGCTGGTGTCCGGTTTCTGGATGAACCAGCAGGCCATGACCGCTTATTTCAGCACCCCGGCCATGCAGGTTTTTGCCGGGTTGGTGCAAGACCTGGTGGTCAACAGCCTGGATTTTCATACCTTCAAGGATGTGTCGGCCGCCCAGGCGCTGGGGCAGTCCCAGTCATGGGTACACAAAATGGCGGGTTGAGGGTTTAATGGCTCAATTCTCCATTCAGCAGGATCCGCGAAATGGCACGCAAAGCCTTTGAAACCTTCGAAGCCGTATCGGCCGTAGTACCCCGTGAAGGCGGTTATAACGCCGCGATTGCCACCAAGGCCATCGGTGGTTCGGGTGCACCGCGCTTTCACAAGCTACTCGAAGAGCAGACCTTCAAAACGGCCCGCGAGGCCGATGAAGCCGCCGCGCTGCAACTGACCCACCTCAAAGATGTCAGCGAAGACGGCGACCTGATCTGGTAACTACTTGACCGCCCCCGGGCGATACATCTTGAACAATGCCTCAGGCCCCAGCTGGAAATAATCCGCTGGCCCGCCGCCGCGCAGAATCGGTTCTGCCGCGGCGGTGTCGTACACCCCATCCTTCAACAGCCACTTGGCGATATGCACGGCGACCACTTCGCCGAGAATCAGCCAGCTCGGCACCACGTTGCCATCGGCCCGCTGCAACTGAATGATCTGCGTGACCTTGCATTCGAAGGACACCGGGCTTTCGGCGACGCGCGGCACCTGGATGATTTTCGACGCTGCCGGGGTCAGTCCGGACAGCTCGAACTCGTTGACCTCAGGCCCGACCATGGCGCAGCTCTGGTTCATCTGCTCGGCCAGCGGACGGGTCGCCAGGTTCCAGGCGAACTCACCGGTGCGCTCGATGTTGTTCAGGCTGTCTTTGCGCCCGACACTGGAAAAACCAATGATCGGCGGAATGTAGTTGAAGGCGTTGAAGAAACTGTAAGGCGCCAGGTTCAGGTGGCCATCGGTATCCTGGGAGGAAATCCAGCCAATGGGACGCGGGCCGACGATGGCATTGAACGGATCATGCGGCAGGCCGTGGCCGTTGGCGGGTTCGTAGTAGTGGATGTCGTCGGGCATGGAAGGCTTTCCTGAGGCTTATTCGCAGATCGCGCCATAGTGCTGGGACGAACGGATAATTTCCAGCGATGAGATCCTAATAATGTGGGAGTGAGCCTGCTCGCGATAGCGGTGTGTCAGGCAACCAATTTGTTGTCTGACACACCGCAATCGTCGGAACGCCGCCCGGAGCAGGCTCACTCCCACAGGGTTTGGGTTGAGGCAAATAAATAGGGGCAGACCCGTTAAGGTCTGCCCCTGTTTTTTATTGCGCGGGCGGGATCAGTCCGTCTCGATCCGCGAGTGTTTGCGGGTGTCTTTCATGGTGATGTACACCAGCAACGACACCGCGATGCACGCCGTGACATACCAGTAGTAACCGGTTTCCATGCCAATGCTCTTGAACCACAGTGCGATGTATTCAGCGGTGCCGCCGAAGATCGACACGGTCAGCGCGTACGGCAGGCCGACGCCCAGCGCGCGGATTTCGGTCGGGAACAGTTCGGCTTTGACCACCGCGTTGATCGAGGTGTAGCCGCTGACGATGATCAGCGCCGCCATGATCAGGAAGAACGCGCCCCACCAGGTTTGCACGGTGTGCAGGGTGGTCAGGATCGGCACGGTGAACAGCGTCCCGAGGATACCGAAGGCAATCAGGATTGGCCGGCGACCGACTTTATCCGAGAGTCCGCCAACGAGTGGTTGCAGGCACATGAACAGGAACAGCGTGGCAGCCGAAATAGTGGTGGAGTCGGAGATGCTCATGCCGACGGTGTTCACCAGGTATTTCTGCATGTACGTGGTGTAGGTGTAGAACGCCAGGGTGCCGCCCATGGTCAGGCCGACCACGGTCATCAGTTCCTTCGGATGGCGCATCAAGGTGCGCATCGCGCTTTCCTTGGCCTTCTCTTTCTTGGTGAACGACTCGGTTTCTTCCATGCCACGACGCAGGTACAGCGCGACCACGGCACACAGCGCGCCGATGGCGAACGGGATGCGCCAGCCCCAGGCGTACAATTCTTCAGTGGTCAGGGTCTGTTGCAGCACGATCAGCACTGCCAACGCGATGAGCTGGCCGGAGATCAGGGTCACGTACTGGAAGCTGGAGTAGAAGCCGCGACGATCCTTGGTGGCCATCTCGCTGAGGTACGTCGCCGAGGTGCCGTACTCGCCACCGACCGACAGGCCTTGCAGCAGGCGAGCGAAAATCAGCAGGATCGGTGCGCCAATGCCAATGGTTTCATACCCAGGGCTCAGGGCGATCAGCAGCGAGCCGAAACACATCAGATACACCGAAGCCATCAGTGCTTTCTTGCGACCGGCCTTGTCGGCGTAGAGGCCCATCAACCAGCCACCGATCGGGCGCATCAGGAAGCCCACGGCGAAGATCGCGGCGGTGTTCAGCAGTTGCGCGGTGGTGTCGCCTTTGGGGAAAAAAGCCTTGGCAAAGTACAGGGAGAAAGCGGCGTAGACATACCAGTCGTACCACTCGACCATGTTGCCGACAGAGCCGCTGAAGATCGATTTGATGCGACTGGCAGTGGTTCTTTCTTTGGCCGGCAGGGCAGCCGAACCAAGGGGCAGGGTGTTGGAGTTATCCATTGAAGGATCCTCGTTTAATTGTTTTTGTGGAGCGCGTTGAAACGCAGCCTGCTGGGGCTATAGCAGGAGATGTGCCAAGGGGAGGAGGGCCGGTTTAGAGGGGGTTTGCAGCTTGAGTGAGCGGAAATCCGCTTATGGAGCGTTGGGTGACAAGCGGATTTACGCCGAATCTGATCGTTCCCACGCTCTGCGTGGGAATGCCTCAACGGACGCTCCGCGTTCGGCTCTAGATGGGACGCGGAGCGTCCCGGGCTGCATTCCCACGCGGAGCGTGGGAACGATCAGTCGTGCAGGAACATCTCCCGGGTCAGGCCATGGCGCTGCATCTTTTCATTGAACGTCCGGCGCGGCAGTTGCAGTTCTTCAAGCACCGCTTTCACATCCCCCTTGTGCCGGGTCAACGCCGCGCGCAAGCAATGCGCTTCAAACGCTTCCTGCTGCGCCGCCAGTGACTGGCCGGGGTCGATCCCCGCCGGTTCCGGCTCGCCCAGGCCCAACACTTGTCGCTCAGCGACGTTCGCCAATTCGCGCACATTGCCCGGCCAGTCGTGGCTCAGCAGGTGGCTCAACTGCGGGCCGCTCAGCGGTGGAAACGTGCGTCCCAACCGTTCGGCGGCATTTTGCGCGAACGACTCGAACAACAACGGAATGTCTTCACGCCGCTCGCGCAACGGTGGCAGCCGCAACTCGGCCACGTTCAACCGATAGGCCAGGTCCTCACGAAAACGTCCGGCCCGGGCTTCGTCGAGCAAGTCGGGTTTGGTTGCGGCGATGATCCGCAAATCCACGCGGATGCTCTGGTTCGAGCCCAACCGCTCCAGCTTCTGCTCCTGCAACACCCGCAGCAATTTCACCTGCTGGGCCAGCGGCATGCTTTCGATTTCATCGAGAAACAGCGTGCCGCCATCGGCGTATTCGAGCTTGCCGATGCGTTTGCCCGAGGCGCCGGTGAACGCGCCGCTCTCGTGACCGAACAGCTCGGCCTCGAACAACTGCTCGGGAATTGCTGCGCAATTCAGCGCCACAAACGGTTTGTCGGCACGCGGACCGAAGTCGTGCAGGCACCGGGCAACCAATTCCTTGCCGCTGCCGGTTTCACCGCGAATCAACACATTGACCGGCAGCGACGCCAGGTCCAGCACTTGCCGACGCAGCGTCTGCAACCCACGGGACACGCCCAGCAACGTCGCATCGAGTTTGGCGCGGTTGTCCGCCTGCTCATGCAGGGCGCGGTTTTCCAGCACCAGCCGCCGCTTGTCCAGTGCGCGGCGCAGACTGCCGAGCAGGGTTTCGGGGCTGAAGGGTTTTTCCAGGAAGTCGTAGGCGCCATCGCGCATCGCTTCGACCGCCATCGGCACATCGCCGTGACCGGTCAGCAGAATCACCGGCAAGTCGGCATCGCGGCGCTGAACCTCGGCCAGCAGTTCCAGGCCGGTCATGCCAGGCATGCGCACATCGCTGAGGATCACCCCGGGGAAATGCTTGGGCAGCTGCGCCAGGCACTCATCGGCGCGGCTGAACAACTGCACCTCGAACCCCGACAGGCTCAGCCATTGTTCGACGGCACTGCGAATGCTGCTTTCGTCGTCGACCACCATCACGGAATTCAGCATGAGCCAGGGGCCTCCAGGTCGATGGGCAAGGTCACGGTGAACACCGCGCCGTTGGCATGATTGTCGGCGCTCAGGCGTCCGCCCGATTCGTGAACGATGGCAAAGGATACGGCCAGCCCGAGGCCCAGGCCATCACCCACCGGTTTGGTGGTGAAGAACGGATCGAACACGTTGGCCAAGTGCTCTTCGGCAATGCCACCACCATTGTCAGAAACTGTCAGGCGCCAGAGTTGTTCGTCGGCTTCGAGACGGATTTCCAGGCGTTTGCACGGTTTGTCCTGCATGGCGTCCAGGGCGTTGCGCAGCAAATTGATCAGCACTTGTTCCAGGCGAATCGCATCGCCACGCACCCAGGCCGGACGCGTCAGATGCAGCACGGTGCTGATGTGTTCGTCACGCAGGCGCGCATCCAGCAATTGCAAGGATTGATCCACCACCGCCGCCAAATCCAGGCGCTCACGCAGCCCGCTGGGGCTTTTGCGGGCGAAGGTTTTCAGATGGCCGGTGAGGGCCGCAATGCGCGTCAGCATGTCATCCACCGGTTTGAGCGCCTTGTAAGCGTCGTCGACCCGACCGTGATCGAGCAGCAGCCTCAGCGTGGCAAGCTGCATGCGCTGGGCGGTCAGCGGCTGGTTGATTTCATGAGCCAGCGCGGCAGACATCTGGCCGAGAGCGGCGAGTTTGGCCGACTGCACCAGACCGTCTTGGGCGGTGCGCAGGTCGCGGGTGCGTTCTTCCACCAGTTGTTCGAGCTCTTCACGACTGCGCTGGCGCAGCTTGGCCAGACGCCAGCGCTGATTGAGGAACAGCAACAGAAACACCACGGCCAGCCACAACCCGGCGGCGGCGAGCCCGGCGTTGCGCCTGTCTTCGAACGCGATTTGCGGGCGACGCAGCAGGTGCAAGGTCCAGCCTTCGGTGCTCAGCGGCAGCGATTCCCACAGGTAATTCGCCGTCCCGCCAGGCCCCACGACCCGCGTCAGGTCACTGTTGTCATCGAAGCGCCGCACCGATTGATATTCGAGCGGTGTCAGCGGTTGTTTGTCGTATTGACGGGTGGCCTTGAGTTCGGCGTGATCGCTGTCATTCAGCGGTTTCAACAGGCGATAGCGCCAGCCCGGCTGGTTGGCGATAAAAACAATCCCGCGTGCATCGCTGACCAGCAGCGTGTCGCTGCCCTGACGCCACTCGCGCTCCAGTTCCGGAAATTCGAGTTTCACCACCATTGCACCGAGGAACTGGCCGTCGTCACCTGTGACCGCGCTGGACAGGAAGTAACCGGGAATCCCGCTGGTCACGCCCACCGCGTAAAAGCGCCCGGTGCCCTGGGTGCGTGTTTGGCTGAAATAGGGGCGAAAGCCATAGTTGTGACCGACGTAACTGCTGGGCAAACGCCAATTACTCGCGGCCACCGCCAGACCGGTGCGGTCCAGCAATTCCAGGGTCGAGGATTGCGCCGCGCCGTTGATCTTTTCCAGTTTGCGGTTCAGTGCGTCCTGCTGTTCAGCGGACACCGAACCCTTGAGCGCGGCGCGTAACTCCGGGTCCAGCGCGAGCACGGCCGGCAGGGCGCGGTAGCGGTCGATCAGGGTGTGCAGGGAATTGGCGTAGAGCGCCAATTGCTGATTGGCGCGGGCGGCGTCTTCGACCAGCGCCTGGCGTTCGGTGTGGCGCACGGCAAGCCCGGCGGCAAAGATGGCGCCCGCGATGATCAGCAAGATGTAGAGCATCAGTCTCAAGGCGCGAGAGGTTACAAGCATGCTTTTGGCAAATATAGGTATTCGGGCGGGCACGATAGCATGTGGCCCTGAACTTGTTTCAGGGCTTGTGCTTGGTTGAGCTATACCGCTGTGAACTTCCTGGAGTTTGAATGAAGCACGGACCGTAGATCATTCAACACTTTGATCCTCTTGTCGGTTTTCTCTGCGATTCGTTGTTGCGTATAACCGCCAACTTCGGTCCTGTTGAACTCATCAAACCTGGCCACCAGCCGGCGTTTCCCCCGTTCCAACGCGCCGATCATGTTGGTGATGTCGTTATCCTGCGTTGTGACCTCGTCTTCAGTGAGATCTGTTCCTGCTGCATTCACTTCGAGAATGATGGGTATGGCTTTTAACCCGATTTTTAGAGACGTCCCCACGACTGGGATTAAACCCAGCCCCAATGACGTCGCTTTTTCGGCCACCTTTACTTGTCCGCTTGTTGTCTTGAGTTTGGCCCATGAGTCGCGGATGTCATAATTCGAGAAGTCCGAGTTGATATCGGCCATCACCTCACTATGGTTCAGCCGGCCCGGCTCCAGGCTTACCGAGGTGTTTAAGGCGGTTTTTTTTCCGATGGATTCCATAGCCTTTCCGATGGCTTTAGAGCCTGCTGGCCCTGCCAGCCCTCCTACTACTCCCCCTGCAACCATACCTAAGGGCCCCCCGATGCTCCCTATCGCAGCACCAATACCTACACCGGTAAGGTGAGAGGCAACGCGTTCGGCCAGAAAGTACCCTGTTCGCTTGCCACTGGACACAGCATGTTCTTCGGGTGATCGGTGATTGAGGATTTGCTGCTCGACATCACGTGCGCCCTTGGAGACTGCATCCAGCAGTTCCAGGTGTTTGTAAATTTGCAAGTCAAATCTCCTGCTTGGGTCACCGAAGGCATTTGCAGCTTTGAATTTCGCCGCGATACCGAACGCCAACTTGAAGCCACCTTCATGATCGCAATACGTCAAAGGATTATTCCCTACCATCGCATACAAATTCAGCCCATCCACATCCCCCGCCGGGTCAGCACTCACCCAACGCTGCAACCACGGCGCGTAATAGCGCGCGCCGTAGTAATACAGCCCGCTGTCATCCATTTCCTTGCCCGAATAGCGGATGGTTTTGTAGTCGGCGTCCACCTCGCTGCCCCGCGCGTACCAGGCCGTGGCGCCGAACGGGTAATAACCTTCCTGGCTGATCACCTGTGCATTTTGATCGAGCTCCAGCGTGGAGGAACCCAGATGGTCATCGACGCTGTAGCGCACTTGATCGGCGGCGATGTTCGCGGGTTGGCCGCTGACCCAGTGCAGGCAACGCACGCTGCCGTGCCCACCGGGCAGGGTGATCACGTGCAGTTCTTCGCCGTTGTCACGGGTGCGGATTTCCAGGCCCGGCAGGTAGATCACTTCCTGGAAGTGAGTCAGCGAAGGTGTGTGGGTTTCATGGCGTTTGAACACGCGCACGCCCTGGCTGTAGCGGTAGAACTCCTGGTCATTGGCGCCGTTGTCGCGTTTGACCAGCGTCACCGATGCCAGTTGGTCCAGGGTGTTCCACGTCAAGGTCTTGCCCGGCTGCAAGTGCTGGAGGTTGCCATGAACATCGAACAACGCGGGGAAAACTGGGACAGGATCTCCCTCTTTCCAGCGCACGCCGCGGTTGCTGGCAGGGTCGATGAACATCGCGCGGGTATGTGAGGCACCCGCCCGCACGTGCCGCAGTTCGATCAGGTTGTTACCGGCGTCGTACTCGTAGTGTTGCGTGTAGTTAAGCCGATTGTTCGGATCCCCAGGCAGGGGCCGCCCCGGAACATCCGACGGCGGCGCATCGTCGTAACCGCTGGCGCGGGTCAGGCGGTACAGCGAGTCATAGGTGAAATCGCGGTGGCCGTCGACCAGCTGGTTGGCGAAATGGATCGGCTGGAAGGTATGGTCTTCAAGGCGGGTGATGTTGCCGACACGATCATAGAAATATTCCAGGTCTTGCAGCGCCTGCTCGGCTTTTTTTTGTGCCCGTTGCGTGGACAGGCGCCCATCGGCCGGGTCGTAGGTCCAGGTGCTGAGCACCTCGTTGCCGGCGCGTTGTTCGATGATCTGGCCGGCGGCGTTGTACTGCGCGTCTTGCAGAACCGGCTGCCAGTTCGGGCTGTCTTTGATCCGCAGTTCAACCTGCTTGAGCTGCCCGGCGATGTCGTAGCGCGACTGTTGCTGATGCTCACCGGCATCGGTCTGGCTCAGCACCGTGCCCAGTGGGCTGAAGGTGCGACTGCTGACGTAGGGCTGGTCCTCGGCCAGGGTTCGGGTTTCGCGCAGGGGGTGTCCGAGCAGGCTATAGCTGTCGAAACTCAAGGTGCCGGAGCGGTCGAGTTGCCCGGTCAATTGGCCGCGCAGGTTAAATGCGGGATCGGCGGAGTCATCGGCATAGAAGGTTTCGACGTTCGGCTGGCCATTTTCCTCGACGGCAATCGGCCGCAACTGACGGTCGTAGGTGGTGCGCCAATGATTGCCGCGTTGGTCCCAGCGCTGGAGCTCTTCCCCCGCCAGCCCCGGCAGGCTCAAACGCCAACCAGCATCAACGGATTCGACTTTCAGCGGTTCGCCGGAGAGACCGTAGACACTGCTCATGTTGGGGACGATACCGAACAGTCGCGGGTCCCATTGCTCCAGCAGTCGCCCGGCAACGTCGTAGCGCTGGCGGCCGATCATTGGTTCCACGGGGCCGGCAGCGACCTTGCGCAAGTACGCGACCTGGCGAATCGGCAAGCCCCGACTATCGATGACCGTCAGGTTCGGAGTGCGCCAATCAACCGAGGTCGTCATGGCTTGCCTGCCTTCAGTTCTCCTTCCGGCGGCGCAACGTAGGTGTCGTTGAAATCCAGGCTGGTGGTGTACCAGGGATGGATAATTTCGAACGCGACATCTCCTTTGGCGTTGATGACTTTGTACAGGCGACCCAGCACGTCGTAAAAGTTCTGATCGTGATGGCCGAACTCCCGGAAGGAATGGTCATTGATATAGCAATGTCCATCGGCGAAATAAGGGCGAAATGCCCGAACGGCTAACCCCTTGTTGTTGTATTCCACACGTTCGCTAACGCGCCAGCGCGGATCGGCGTGCGCGACCTTGGGTTTGCCGTCTTCAATCACCAGCTCACCGTTGACCACCACAAACGCCAGCCCCGGTTCGACCAACTGTTTGGTCTGCAGTGTCCGGCCGAAACCGTCCACAAAGACTTTGACGATCTGGATTTGTTGCAGCTCATCATCCCAATAGCGGTCGGCGGTGAGGACGACGCTGTGCACCGGTTCGCGGGGCACCGTGCGGATCAGGTCGAGCAGCGCTTGTTCAGGCGCGGTCAGGGACTTGAGCCGGGACAGGCGACGGCGGGCGCTGGCACAAATGTGCAGGCTGGGTAGCACGTAACCCTGGGCGATCCAGGCGGCCAGCCAGTCAGGTGTCTGGCTGACGGACGGGGGGAGTTCGCCCATCCAGCTGAACAGGTCCTTGCGCAATACGCTGGCTGCTTTTTGCAGGGCGCCTTTGGGATCTTCGATGGCCGGGTCTGGACGATGGTCAATGGGACGTTCGTGTTCGTCGAGGGGGCGAAAACCAACTTTTTCGCCGCCTTCAGTGCCATAAAAACTGATGGCAAGGGGTTGTCCGGACGGCTCGTAAAGGGCTTCCTCGACATTGTCATTGGCATCGAAGCGGCGCATGAGTTGCAGCGCGTGGTAGTCATATTCGAAACGGGCTTCGCACAAGTCCGGCTGGGTGATGCTTTTCGGCAGCAGACAGTAGGCGTCGTATTGGGCTTTCGTGATGCCGTAGCTGGGGGGTTCGTTGTACTCCATCACTTTGTAAAAGCTATCGAGCTTGCCGTATTTGGCAAAACCGTACCGCGACGACCATAGGTTTCTCTCCTCGTCCTCTTCCTGGTCTGCCTCTGGGTCTACCCCCAGCACCAGAGGCATGGCCGAGTAACCGATTCTTTCCAGTTCGACCCGAATATCAAGCGACGGCACCGTGTCATAGGCTTGCAGTGCGGTCTTGTCCAGTTGGGCAATTTCCATCGGCGCCCGCAGCGCCTCGAAATCCGCCTCGCCGTCGGCTAGCAGTGCCCGGCCGTCAGTCTTGAAGTAGCGATAGACCGACTGCGTGGTCAGTAGCCGCTGAGCGACCCATTCGGGCGAGGCGTACAGTTCGAGCAAGCCCTCATAAGAAATGTCTGCGGGAGCGAGTCCCCCGGCGGCTGGCTTCTTGGGCAGTACCAACGCATTGCCCCGTTGCAGATAGGGCAGACCCAGTCGCCAGCCTTGCCAGCCTTGCCAGTCCTCCAACTTCTGCAAATGAATGAACTTGGCGCGGGTTTCGTTCAGGTAATAGGACTGTTGCGCCGGGTCATGGGCATCAAGCCACCATTTCTGTTCATCGACATCGTCAAAGGGCGGTTCATCCTGCTCGGTCCTGCGTCGTGCATAGCTAACCGTGATGGCATGCACAGGCAGCCCGAACTCGTCGTGGCTCAAGGTGATTTCATGTCGGCACAGCGGGTCATTCACGAAGCGTTCGTACTGGTAACTGATCGTTTCCAGTTGCAAGGGCAGCATGACCGGGTGCGCGTCATGGTCTGCCTTTTTGCGCTGTTCGCGAACCTTGTAACGGCTTTCCTCCACCGCGAACGGCACCGCCGTGGCCAGGTCATCGTCGGCGGCGTAGGTCTCCACGCGCAACACCGAACCGGCGAGGGCGTTGGCGATTTCGTGGGCGGTGGCTTCGTCGGGCGGCGGGATCGGCTCATCGAAAGCGTCGTTGTGGTGGTACTGGCAGAACAGCGTGGGTTTCAAATCACAGGCTTCGGAGTCACGGTTGAAATAGCCATCGCGTGGCAGGTCGATTTGCCGTCCGGTGTGGAACCAGGTGCAGACCAGCGCCGGGGCGGTAAAACCGGTGTCGTCTGCCCGTGTGGCCGTTTCGCTGTCGGTCTGGCGCAGCAAGCCAAAGCCGCGAAACTCGCGGTTCTGGCCATCGTAGTAACCCTGCAAGTACTGGAAAAACTGGTTCAGGCAGTTGCCGGTGATTTCATCGAGCTGGCTTTGTTGCTTGACCACGGGCACCGGGAACGGCAAGTAGGAAATCGGCAGACGTTTGAACTTGAGTATCCGATTCTTTTCATCCAGCCATTCCTGCGCCGAACTGCGATACACCACCTGGGTGCTGCAGCCCATGTTGTTGTTGCTGGCGACCAGCATGTACGGTTTGGCGCTGACGAAATCGTAGCGCCAGTGCCGTGGTTTCATGTGCGGCACGGTCAAGATCAGGCTCGCGCACCCCAAACCCTGCAAGTCGGCGAGGGTGACCTGGCACAGGTTGTCGTAGCGGATTTCTTCGGGCCACGGCACCGTTACGGGGATTTGCTCCAGACCATTGCCGCCGTGATTGAAATAGATCTCGAAACAATCGGACTTCAGATAAATCAGTGCCGGTGCACCGGAGCCGTCCAGGTCGGCAATCCGCACCCGCGCCGCGTCGAATGTCGCGTAGTCGAAGGGTAGGGCACTCATGACGAAGCCTTTGCCGAACCGACCGTGACCAAGGTTCGGCCAGCATTTGATTTCGTCGTGGCGGATGCGGCACAGCTCGGTCATGTCGCTGCCCAGTAAATTGCCGAGCAACACCAGTTCGCTGCGAGCGTTGCTGAACAGCGGCAGGCGATCGGTGTCCGGTGTGTGCTCGACGTCCTGGCCCGGCGCGAAACCTTCCTCACGCCGATTGGCGTACAGGCGCACGCTGCGCGGGCCGATCAGTGCCATCGAGCTGAGCCCGTCGCCCATCAAGTCGCCAGACTGTGTAAGCGTTTGGAAAAACTCTACCGGGAATGCTGTAAAGGGAATGAACCCTGACCAGCTGCGATCGGGGTTAAGGGTGTGGAAACCGCTCATGCCGGGGGACGCGAGGATCCAGTCCAGCCGGCCGTCGCCGGTCAGGTCGGTCAACGCCTGATAGGTCGGTTGATTGCGATCGGCTACGGGAATTCGCGACAGTTCTGTCCAGGGACCGTAGTGGATGTCATCGGCACCTGTCAGCGCGCGCAAGGGTTCGCGGTAATACCAGCTCTGGTCGTAACGGCAGAGAAACCCCGGCACACCTTCACCGAACAGATCAACGCATTGATGAAGCGCGCCGTCCTCGATGCCGGGCATGTTTTCGAACGGGAAAAACGGACTCGACTGCTTGTTGAGTTCGAACTCTGAATAGTCGAAAACCACCGGCGGCATGTTTTCCACGGCGCCGCTGGCGTCGTATGACTGATAGTGCGCTTTTTTCAGTTGGTTATATGTCCGGTGAGTCGTAGGGTATTCCAGCAACAATCGCCGAACCAGCACAGGTTTCGGACCTAAGTGCTCGGGGAAATGGTGAAACATCAAGACCTGATGGCACAGGCGGCGGGTCCCTAGTTCAAATCCGTAGGTGTAGCTGTGGAAGGGATCGCTGCGCAATTGCCACTCACCATGACCATTGCCGGGAGCATCGAACGGCGGGCCGTAGATCGGCTTCTTTTCCAGGTCGAGGGTGCGTTCGCCGTAGTCGAACAGCAGGTGGAAATGCCAATCCAGGCTCGCCGGGTTTTCCACTGTCCAGGCATACAGGTCTTGGCTGGCCTTGGCATTGCCGTAATACACCCGGTGCAGGTAACGCTGGGCACGATAGTCGTGTTTGTCCTCCGGGGTGTTAGCCTGATCCTCGGGCTTATAGTCGAAACAGATGTGTTCGCCATGAGGGTTCATGCTTTCTAGCAGCAACCACACACCGATACGCAGCGCCGCGACAGGGTTGGTTGTGTCTATAGGTTCGGCGCGCCGCGAAGCGTCGGTCTTACCGTAGACATGCAGGCTGCCATCGGCCCCGTGCACCAGCCAGAAGGGCGGCTTTTCCTCCGGTTGCCACAGCTCGATCAGATCGAACGAACTCTCGACCCGCGGCCAGTAGCGCACAACGTCGTGCTTGCCAATGGAGAGGCCGCGATATTCGGTTACTTCTCTGGACGTTGGCTTGCCCTCGGCATCCAGCTCGGGCATCAACTCCTCGCCGCCAGGGCCGACCATGATGTCGGTGGCGAGGTAATCGGGCACACCCTTGCTGGTCTGGCGAGTGATGGCACTGGTCCCCAAACGCCAGCCAATGCCGAACGGACCGTTACCGCCCTGGCTGTCATAGCCCAGCGCCATGGCGGGGTCGAAACCGCGCCCTGCTGAAAGGGGCAGCGGCAATTCGAATGAAGCACTGCCCGTTACGCCGACCGATCCCCAGTTTTTGCCGATCGTGGCAATGGAAGCGCTCTTGGCGATCGAGGGTTCAGTGATGCTCAGGGACGCTTGCTCTTCCATGGGGCTGATCCTGTATCGGCTTTGCGCTCTCCCATAGCAACGGAGTCGCGTGATGGAGCGACGCTAACAAAATCAGGGGAAGGTGTGACCTGTCACATCTGACAGGTGGGGCGGGGTTTTCTAGACCGAATATGTTGAAAAACGCTGTGCGTTATAGCGAATGGTAAAAATGGGGCGCAAAAAAAACGGCCGGGACATCTGAAAGACGACCCGGCCGTATGGGCAAGCTCAAGCGTTTACTGCACTTCTACCGCCAGGCTTTCACTGATCTTTTTCTGCCAGATGGCAGGACCGGTGATGTGTACCGACTCGCCCTTGCTGTCGACCGCAACAGTCACAGGCATGTCCTTGACGTCGAACTCGTAGATCGCTTCCATGCCCAGTTCGGCGAAAGCCACCACGCGGGATTTCTTGATGGCTTGCGCCACCAGGTAAGCCGCGCCGCCGACTGCCATCAGGTAAACGGCTTTGTGGTCCTTGATCGCTTCGATCGCAGTGGGGCCGCGCTCGGATTTGCCGATCATGCCCAATAGGCCGGTTTGCTCGAGGATCTGACGGGTGAACTTGTCCATCCGCGTCGCGGTGGTCGGGCCGGCAGGGCCAACCACTTCTTCGCGCACCGGATCAACCGGGCCGACGTAGTAGATGAAGCGACCCTTGAGGTCCACCGGCAGGGTTTCACCCTTGTTCAGCATCTCGACCATGCGCTTGTGCGCCGCGTCGCGACCAGTGAGCATCTTGCCGTTGAGCAGGACGGTTTCGCCCGGCTTCCAGCTCTGCACGTCTTCCGGGGTCAGGGTGTCGAGGTTGACGCGACGGGCCGATGGGCCGGCTTCCCAGACGATTTCCGGGTAGGCGTCCAGCGGTGGCGCTTCCAGGGAGGCCGGGCCGGAACCGTCGAGCACGAAGTGCGCGTGACGGGTGGCGGCGCAGTTCGGGATCATGCACACCGGCAACGAAGCGGCGTGGGTCGGGTAATCCATGATCTTCACGTCGAGCACGGTGGTCAGGCCACCCAGACCCTGGGCGCCGATGCCCAGTTGGTTGACCTTCTCGAACAGTTCCAGGCGCATCTCTTCGATACGGTTGGACGGGCCGCGCTTTTTCAGCTCGTGAATGTCGATGGATTCCATCAACACTTCCTTGGCCATCACCGCGGCTTTCTCGGCGGTGCCGCCGATGCCAATGCCGAGCATGCCCGGTGGGCACCAGCCGGCGCCCATTTCCGGAACGGTTTTCAGCACCCAGTCAACGATCGAGTCGGACGGGTTGAGCATGGCCATTTTCGACTTGTTCTCGGAACCGCCGCCCTTGGCTGCCACGTCCACTTCCACGGTGTTACCCGGAACGATGGAGTAGTGGATAACGGCCGGGGTGTTGTCCTTGGTGTTTTTACGAGCGCCCGCCGGGTCGGCGAGGATCGAGGCACGCAAGACGTTTTCCGGCAGGTTGTAAGCCCGGCGCACGCCTTCGTTGATCATGTCGTCCAGGCCCATGGTGGCGCCATCCCAGCGTACGTCCATGCCCACGCGAACGAAGACGGTAACGATGCCGGTGTCCTGGCAGATCGGGCGGTGGCCGGTGGCGCACATCCGCGAGTTGATCAGGATTTGCGCCATGGAATCACGGGCCGCTGGCGATTCTTCGCGCAGGTAGGCTTCGTGCATCGCCTGGATGAAGTCAACGGGGTGGTAGTAGGAAATGAATTGCAGGGCGTCGGCAACGCTCTGAATCAGGTCGTCTTGCTTGATCACGGTCATGAGTCGCGCTCCTCTAAAAGACGGGAACATTCAATAAGGTGCTTGCAGCTTGGGTGCATCGGTCGGTTGCAAGCACCTTTCAAGGCACGCCGGGGCTGCTGGCGCGACGCTAAAAAGGCGCGGCAGTATAGCGCGCCTCGGTTCCGGGCACACCCGCCGACAGTCAATCGTTGGTCGCATAAAGGCAGGTGCGGTTTTTTTGCTTTTGTGGCGAGGGAGCAAGATCCCTCGCCACAGGATTATCACTTCTTTGGGTCATGCCTTTGACGCCAGTTTTTCGCCCTGAAAATTGAATGGTCATTTATCAGGCACGCAACTAAAGTGGCATTCGGTCTGTAGAGTAGGACACTCAAGCAGCCTCCCTTCGCACGGTGAGTCAACGATTGACCCATAACGCCATCCAGCGCTTGTTGCTCAAACGCTTCGCCCTCGCAGCCGGCACTTACGCCCTGGCTTTGGTGCTGTTGTGGCTGGCGTTTTTCACCGGCCATTACGAGCAATCCCTGGCCAACGTGGCCATCGGCAGTGCGCTGGTCGTCATCAGCCAGGCCGCGTTGTTCGTGGTGTTTTACAGCGGCTGCAACCTGCGTTTTTCCGACCCCAGCCTGACCGAAGTGCAAGTGTTGCTGGGGCTGGGTTGGCAAACCTGGCTGATCGCCCATCTGGACGAGGCACGCGGCGCGTTCCTGGTGTTCTACGTGCTGATTCTGCTGTTCGGCTTGTTCCATCTTTCACGCTTTGCCTTCTTGCGGTGCGCGCTGTTGGTGTTCGTCAGTTTCAGTGCGATCACGCTGTGGGAGGGTTACCACTTTCAGTTACCTGACCCGGCACTGGCCGCGTTGCAGGTGTGCGTGCTGCTCATCGTGCTGGTCTGGCTGGAGCTTTATGCCCGTCACGTCCAGGCCTCCCGTCAACGCATGCGTCAGCGCCGATTTGCCTTGCAGGCGCATCAGGACACCCTGCGCGGGATGATGCGCCAGCTCGAAGACCTGGTGGCCACCGACGAGCTGACAGGGCTGTTCAATCGCCGGCATTTCCTGCGCCTGGCCTCCCGTGAGCTGAAGGCCATGGACGCCGATGTCATGCATGGCCTGGCACTGATCGACCTCGACCATTTCAAGCGGATCAACGATGTGCACGGCCATGCCGCCGGTGATCAGGTGCTGCAAGCCTTTGCCGCCGTGGCCACCGCCTGCTTGCGCGATGGCGATGTCCTGGCCCGTTACGGTGGCGAAGAATTCGTCGTGCTGTTGCCCGATTGCAACGCCGAGCGCCTGACCTCCTGTTGCGAGCGGCTGCGCATTGCGTTCACCGATGTGCAATTGATCGGACTCGACGTCGCCCATCTCAGCTTGTCGGCGGGCATGACGTTGCTCGAACTGGGCGACGATCTCGATGAAGCCTTGCAGCGTGCCGATCAGGCGCTTTATCGCGCCAAGCGTGACGGCCGCAATCGTTGCGCGGCCGCGTGGGAGAACGTCGATGCCTGAGTTACGGGTCGGCGAACGCCAATGGTCGGTGGCGGCGGGCAGCAACCTGCTCGATGCGTTGAATCAGAACGGCGTGTCGGTGCCCTACAGTTGTCGCGCCGGCAGTTGCCATGCGTGTCTGGTGCAATGTGTCCAAGGGCTGCCGAGCGACAGCCGCCCCGACGCCCTCAGCGCAGAGCAACGACAGCAAGGTTGGCGCCTGGCGTGTCAGTGCCAGGTGGTCGAGGACTTGCAAGTCCACACGTTCGATCCGCTACAGGACGGCCGCCCGGCCGAAGTGGCGGCTGTCGATTGGTTAAGCGCCAACGTGTTGCGTTTGCGCCTGATCCCCGAGCGTCCGTTGCGCTACAGCGCCGGGCAGCATCTGGTGTTGTGGGCAGGCAATGTGGCGCGCCCGTATTCATTGGCCAGCCTGCCGGAAGAAGACCGTTTTCTGGAGTTCCACCTCGATTGTCGCCAGTCGGGGGAATTCAGCGATGCGGCCCGTCAGCTGAAAATCGGCGATGCGCTCCGCCTCGGCGAACTGCGCGGCGGAGCGCTGCATTACGACCCGGACTGGAACGCCCGACCACTTTGGCTGCTGGCCGCCGGCACGGGGTTGGGCCCGTTGTTCGGCATCTTGCGAGAAGCGTTACGGCAAGATCACCAAGGTGCCATTCGCGTCATTCACCTGGCCCATGATGCCGAGGCGCATTACCTGGCCAAACCCCTGCAAGCCATGGCCGCCAGCCGCGCGAACCTGAGCATTGAGCTGTGGACAGCGGCCGAGTTGCCCGAGGCTTTGGCGCAACTGCGGCTTGTTTCACGGCAAACCCTGGCCTTACTCTGCGGGGCCCCTGACAGCGTCGACGCCTTTGCCCGGCGCTTGTACCTGGCGGGATTGCCGCGCAATCAACTGCTGGCGGACGTCTTTGTTCTGCGCGGTTGAGCGCTGATTTTTCAGACGCGAGACCGACCATGAGCGATGCCATCCAGTTTGAACGCGAGCGCGGCCTGCTGACCCTGCGCTTCAACCGCCCAGACAAGAAAAACGCCCTGACCCGCGCCATGTACAGCCACTTGGCCGAAGCGCTGAAACTGGCGGATACCGACCCTGAAATCAATGCCGTGCTGATCACCGGGACTGCCGAGTGCTTTACCGCCGGCAACGACATCGCCGACTTCATCCAGCAACCGCCGGGCAACCTCGACAGCCCGGTGTTTCAATTCATGCTCAACCTGCTCGAATGTCGCAAACCGGTGATTGCCGCCGTGGCCGGTGCAGCCGTGGGCATTGGCACGACGATGTTGCTGCATTGCGATCTGGTGTATGTCAGCCGCGATGCGCGCCTGCGCATGCCGTTCGTGAATCTGGGGCTATGCCCGGAGTTTGGTTCCAGCCTGATCCTGCCGCGGTTGCTCGGGCAGGCCAAAGCGGCGCAATTGTTACTGTTGGGTGAAAGCTTCAGCGGTGAACAAGCCGCACAGTGGGGGATAGCGACCGAAGCCTTGGACAGTGGCGAAGCGGCGTTGGCCAGGGCGCGAGAGGTGGCGTTGCGTTTCGAGTCGCTGCCGCCGGAAGCGGTGCGCATCAGCAAGCAATTGATGAAAGCCGCGGACCGCGAACAACTGCGCAAGGCCATAGAAGAAGAGAGCGCACAGTTCACCCAACGGCTGCGCTCGGCGGAAGCGATTGCGGCGTTGACCGGGTTCATCAAACGGCATTGATTCTGCGGTGACTGGGCGGGCCTCATCGCGAGCAGGCTCACTCCCACATTGATCTGTGGCGTACACAAAATCCGAGGCCAGTTCAACCAAACCCCTGTGGGAGCGAGCCTGCTCGCGATGAGGCCAGGTCAGGCAAATACACATCCCGGATCAGAAACCAAAAAGCCCCGCCATTCACATGGCGGGGCTTTATGCGTATGTGCGCCCAAAACCTGAAAAAACACGGGCCGTCTACTGTCAAGTCTGACAGTAGACGGCCCCCACCTTCACTGTTCAGATGCTCTGACCCGGCGCAGTCCTTTAACCCCCCGGTGATCATTCATTATTTGAAGGAGAACACAATGTCAGCACAAGACCTGCTCTCTGGCACGCTCGATCCTGCCTTTGGGGTAAACGGCAAGGTCCACCTTGACTTCGACGCAGCGATAAGCGCCACCATCAAGGGACTGACTGTGGCGGCCGATGGAAAAATCTATTTCACCGGGAGTTACATCGCTAACGAACATGCCGGATATATGCTCGGACGCCTCAATGCCGATGGATCGCCTGACCCGACATTCGGCACCCATGGTCTTGTCATTGACTCGTTCGCAGGTGAACCCGACTCCGCTGGCAGTACCATTACCCTTCTTGAAAACGGGAGCATTCTTCTTCAAGCCTCAACCCGTGTAGATCTGTACCTCGCGTACGTCCCGGCGTTGGCCCGCTACAACCACAACGGCAGCCTTGATCCAGATTTTGGCACTGGGGGTAAAGTGATCATCGACACCCCGCTTGCCACTGCCATTGACCCACCGGATCAAACGGCAATGACCCCGACACGCCAGGCATCAGACATTGCCCAGGTACTTCCCGACGGTAAAATCCTGGTATGCACCTATCGTCCCCGGGTAGGAGCGATTTTCAGACTCCAGAGCAACGGTTCACTGGATCTGAGTTTCAATGGTGTTGGCTACATTACCTTGAGCCACCCTGACGCACCTGATCAGCCGGTATTGATTGACAACGTATTGCTTCAAGCAGACGGCCAGTACCTGGCCTGTGGCAGTTTTAACCAATCAAAAAATGCTTTTGTCGCTCGTTACAACACGGACGGCAGCCTGGATCGCACCTTTGGTAAAGACGGCTTCGTTCTCGTTGCCTCCTCTCCCTCTGACGACAAACGCCTGCGCTTCACACAGATGTCGATGCAACCTAATCAACGAATTCTCGCTATTGGCGAAGTTCTCTCCACTCCCTATGAAGGCGTGATGGTGAGTCTTGAGCCAGATGGAAGTCCAAACATCCAGTTCAATGGCGCGCGCCCGGTTTACACGCAACTGGACGATAAACCGACCAGCTGGGTAGGTGCTGCGATGCAAACCGACGGGAAGATCGTCGTGGCGGGAGCCATACAGGGTTCAGACGCCATTCACTTCGACGGCGTTGTCGCTCGTTTCCAGAGCAATGGCACCCTGGATCCTGTGTTCAACGGATCGGGTTGGGCCCGTACCGGTTTCGACAAAGGTGATGGTGTCACTGCAATGACGCTGCAGACCGACAATAAGACGCTGCTCGCGGCTGACGATCAATCGCAAAAATCAGCCATCCTGCGTTACCTGGCGTAGCCCTTCACCCAGGCCCGAAAGGGCTCGGGCACGATTGTCATCATCCTCAGTCGGGAGAGCAGGACCATGTCCAACGTACACAACCAGTCACCTTTAGCTTCTGGCGATCTAGATCCCGGCTTCGGCGATGGCGGCCGAATTTACTTGAGTGTTGAAGGCTATGGCGAAACTGTAAAAATACAACCCGACAATAAAATCGTCGTTGGATTTCGCACTGGCCCCGGCTTCGGGCTGGCTCGTCTCCAGCCAGATGGCTCGCCAGACATGACCTTTGGTATCGATGGATACGTCATTGGAGAGTTCGGCCAGGATAACGAGATCACCCCGGTGACTGATCTGCACCTGCTGCGCGATGGTCGAATTCTACTCGTCGCAGAGAAGACGACATCAATGCGCACGTACCCGGCACTGGCCATGTTCCATCGCGATGGCAGTGCAGATACGACCTTTGGCCAGAACGGACAACAAATCGTCCAGCTCAAACCTGCCGGACAAGACGAGCTGCAAACAGGATTCTGCCGCCATTCAACGGTGTTGGCCGGCGATAAAATACTCCTGACACTCACCCCTCAAAGGATAGTGAACGACCGATACGAAGGGCTGCTGATTCGACTTGAACCCAATGGTTCTCTGGACACCACATTTAATAGCGGAGGCTATGTCCCTGTCCCTTACAAAGACACTGGGCTGACGACGCTTGAAGGTGTTGCCGTGCAAGCCGATGGCCGTTACCTGGTCGCCGGTACGACGCGAATACGTACACACACGTTCAGTTTTATGACACGGGTTCATGAAAACGGGGGCATCGACGCGACATTCGGAGAGCTAGGTTATGCCACGGTCGAGATTCCAGGGGTAAACACTTATCTGGGACCGATAGCCCTCACCCAGGACGGCAAAACGGTCGGCGCAGGACATCTGGGCGGGGCGTGGTATACCGGCCGTGGGCTTCTATCGGTTATCGACACCGAAGGCCAACCGGATGCGCAGTTCAACAATGGAATGCCTGCCCTGCTGTCCATCCCGCAAATGGATGTGATCTGGCGCGATGTCATTGTCCAGAACCAACACCTCACACTGGTCGGCGGCGGCCAAACATCGGAAGGCATAACCCGGTATGCCATCGCCCGCTACCTGCCCTCCGGACAATTGGATAGTCGTTTTGGACAAGAGGGCGTTATCCGAGGGGAACCCAGGGTATCTATCGCTGCGGCAACGCTACGACAGCACGACGCGAATATCATCACCGTCGGTACCACTGAAGGTAACGGTGAACGTGTGACGGTCAGTTGTTATTCAGGATGAGCCGGTCAGCCCATTGATGAACGCCGCGGACCGCGAACAACTGCGCAAGGCTATAGAAGAAGAGAGCGCACAGTTCACTCAACGGCTGCGCTCGGCGGAAGCGATTGCGGCGTTGTCAGCGTTCATCAGTAAACACTAGCCGATCGTTCCCACGCTCCGCGTGGGAATGCCTCAACGGACGCTCCGCGTTCGGCTTTGGGACGCAGAGCGTCCCGGGCTGCATTCCCACGCGGAGCGTGGGAACGATCATAGGGAAACCAAAAAGCCCCGCCATTCACAGGGCGGGGCTTTTGTTTTTCAGCAACCGGTCACTCAGACCATCTTGTCGCCAACGTGCAGGATTTTCATCCCGTTGGTGCCGCCGATGGTGTGGTAGCTGTCGCCCTTGGTCAGAATGACCCAGTCGCCTTTCTCGACCACACCCAACTTGAGCAACTCGTCGATCGCGGCCTGGCTGACTTGCTCAGGCGGCAGCGATGCCGGGTCGAACGGTACGGTGTAGACGCCACGGAACATGGCCGCGCGGGCCTGGGTTTCGCGGTGCGGGGAGAACGCGTAGATCGGGATCGAGGAACGGATGCGCGACATGATCAACGGCGTGTAGCCACTTTCGGTCAGGGCGATGATCGCTTTAACGCCCGGGAAGTGGTTGGCGGTGTACATGGCCGCCAACGCGATGCTCTGGTCGCAGCTTTCGAAGACCTTGCCGATGCGGTGGCTGGAGGTCTTGCTGGTCGGGTGCTTTTCAGCGCCGATGCAGATGCGCGCCATGGCTTGCACCGCTTCCAGCGGGTACAGGCCGGCAGCACTTTCCGCCGAGAGCATCACGGCGTCGGTGTAGTCCAGCACGGCGTTGGCTACGTCGGACACTTCGGCGCGGGTCGGCATCGGGTTCTGGATCATCGACTCCATCATCTGGGTCGCCACGATCACAGCCTTGTTGTGGCGGCGTGCGTGCAGAATGATTTTCTTCTGAATGCCCACCAGCTCGGCGTCGCCGATTTCCACGCCCAGGTCACCACGGGCCACCATGACGGCGTCGGAGGCTTTGATCAGGGCGTCGAGGGTTTCGTCGTCGGCCACGGCTTCGGCGCGTTCGATCTTCGCCACCAGCCAGGCGGTACCGCCGGCTTCGTCGCGCAGTTGACGGGCGTATTCCATGTCGGCGGCGTCACGCGGGAAGGACACGGCGAGGTAGTCGACCTGCATCTCGGCAGCGAGCTTGATATCGGCCTTGTCTTTTTCAGTCAGGGCCGGAGCGGTCAGGCCGCCACCGCGACGGTTGATGCCTTTATGGTCGGACAGCGGGCCGCCGATCAGTACGGTGCAATTCAGTTCGGTGGCATTGGCGGTATCAACGCGCATCACCACACGGCCGTCGTCGAGCAGCAGCTCGTCGCCTACGCCGCAGTCTTTAACCAGGTCCGGGTAGTCGATGCCGACGACGGTCTGGGTGCCTTCGGTCAGAGGATGGCTGGTGGAGAAGGTGAATTGATCACCGATCTTCAGCTCGATCTTCTTGTTGGCGAATTTGGCGATACGGATTTTCGGGCCTTGCAGGTCACCCAGCAGGGCGACGAAGCGGCCGTGCTTGGCAGCGAGGTCTCGCACCAGCTTCGCGCGAGCCTTGTGCTCGTCGGGGGTGCCGTGGGAGAAGTTCAGGCGGGCGACGTCCAGGCCAGCCAGAATCAGCTGTTCGAGAACTTCCGGCGAGTTACTGGCCGGGCCAAGGGTAGCGACGATTTTGGTGCGACGGACGGACATGCATAGACTCCTGAGTTCAAGCGCTGGGTGAGGCTACTATGGTCTCTGGTTGTAGTCATTGTTCGTTTGCACTACTTATTCGTTTGTTTCTTGAAACGAACAATCCCGAAAGTTTTCAGCCGCACCGATTCAATAGACCTACCGTTTGTCGGCACTGTTAGTTCTAACAGGTAGGCGGGCGCTTGAGCGCGGGGTTGAATGCGCTGGAGCCTCGTCAAATGGTGACGAGTCAAGGAGATGACAACATGGCTACAAGTACTCAGGAACTGAAGGCGCCGAAAATTGATGAACCGAGTGAGGGCGCTAGAGTAGAAAACCAAGTCAGATTCAAGGGGGCCGGCGTTCCAGGTGCCACCGTTCAGATTACAAAGGTAGAAGACCAGCATTTGGTATTGACAACCCTCGTATTGGCGGACGGTACCTGGGCAGGTACTGCTAATGAAAACCTGGAGGGGTTGATTACGGTTTCGGCATTCCAGACCCTTAACCAAAATACTTCGCCTGCGTCGCCACATCGAAAATTCACGGTCAAATGACCGGAACGTCTTCGTTCATTTGCAAGCCCACTGAGCCTTGGCGGCTCAGTTGGTTTTTCCAATACTCCGAAGCGGGTGATTCGTTACTCCCTGTCTTATGCTGCCAGCACCCGATCATTGAAGATTTTCGCCAACGGGTCGATACAGAGCTCAAGACAGGAGAACCCCCATGCGATTCGTGCTCATTGCCGCCCTTGCCATCAGTGCCCTCAGCGTCACGGGCTGCACCCGTTGGTCGATGAACCATCATTTGAATAACGCCTACAGCGCCTACGACCGCGGCAATTGCGAGCAGGTGATGCTCGAACTGTCCAAAGTCGAACGCGCCAGCCGAGCGCGGCCTTACGTGTGGCCGGAAGCATCGATGATGCGCGGCTTGTGCCTGGAACGGCAGAAACTGTTTGTCGATGCGGCGCAAACCTACCAGTTCATCATCGCCGCGTACCCGCAAAGTGAATACGCCTACCGCGCCCGCGCCCGTCTGGAAACCTTGCAGTCGCTGGGCCACTATCCGCTGCGCAGCGCGGCTGCGGTCGTGCGCCCGACGCGGTTCTGATGGTCCTGATCGTTCAAAGGCTGGCTCACCGGCGGTGGTGAGCTATAGTCGAATAGATCGGTTTAGAGCCTTGCCTCTGATCGACGCAACACCTGAGATCGGCAGGCGTAAGCGGCAGCGGCGTTATGGACTGTCGCACCGGGATCGGGGAGAGCGCGCCCATGCTTCTATATAAAAGAAGCAGGCTCGTTCCGAAGCATTAGTGCGGCTCTGCTTAAGAGCCTTGCTGGGCCATTTGCGCATGTTTACTGACCGCCGGATCGAGCGGCATCAACTGCCGTATTTTCTAAGAGTGTTCAACAGCGTCACCGACAAACCCATCGGCTTTCTGGGCAACGTGTCCGAAGACGGGCTGATGCTGATCAGCCAGCTGCCGATGATGATCGGCGCCGATTTCGATTTGCGTCTGAAAATCCCCGACAGCGATGGCTGCATGCAGGTCATCGATCTTCAGGGGTGTTGTTTGTGGTGCCATGAAGACACGACCCCTCAACATTACGACGCCGGGTTCAGCCTGCAACGGGCACCGCCGGAGTATGGGCAACTGGTCAGCGCCTTGAAGCAATACTTCAGTTTTCAGCCGCTGCCTGCTTCTGCGTGATGCCCTGCGGTGCCTGTACTGGCGCCTTCGCGGGCAAGCCCGCTCCCACAGTGATCGCGTCGAACAAAATGTTGGCGTACACCACCGAACCTGTGGGAGCGGGCTTGCCCGCGAAGGCGTTAGCGCAGGCGCCTGATATTTAAGCTCAGGTCACCTTGATCGCCGCCTCGTTCGCCAGCGACCGCTCCACCAGCATCAACCCCAACTCACTCAACTGATAAATCGCCATCGCCAGATGTCGCGGCTTGTCGTCCAGGCTTTCGGCCAGGTCCAGCAGCAGAATGCTGACAGTCGAAAAGGTCTCGTAGGTCTCGATGGTCAAGGCTTCGGGGTTGGCATCGGACACAACTGTGAACATCTTCATGGCTCGTTCCTCGGTAGTGCGTTCGTCGGTAAAGCGGTTTTTGGTGTTGTTTTGTTTTAGGTAGTGTTTCAGAGCCTTTTTGGCGGCGGCGTGGAGCTTATTAGGGTCGAGGGTGGCGTAGGGCGAACGGGGGATGGATTCGAATTTTTCGGGTGGAGGTTTGAACATCGGGTTAACTCCTTTGGATCGCTAATGGGTAGAGACAGGAGAACCTTAAGGTTGAACGGCCATCTTCAATAGTCAGCCAGGGCCGCTGCTAGTTGTAGGCAGAGGCGCTTGGTTTTGTAGTCGATGTCGTTTGCTCGAATATTCGAGTAGGAAAAGAGCCGTCCAACGATGAACATTTGTCATGCCACCAAGCAATTCCTTCATCACAGAGCGCCCGACAATTTTGAGAAATTGTCGGGCGATATTTGCAAAAGTTGAAAGTTTTTGTCACTCATCAGAGTGTGGTTTTTTCGGGGGCTGTACTTCTTTAAAGTCGGTGGACACAGAGATAAGCGCCAGAGAGATAAATTTTTGGTTTCGATCTAGCGTTTGGAGCGCCCCTCGGATGTTACTTGCGACTTCAGTAGCCCCTTGCTTCTCCACCCAATTGGTTAGTTCTTCTATTGCCGCCCCCATTGCCAGCTGGTTCTGAGAGATCTGGGTTAGCACTGCAGTGAATAGATTTTTCTCATCCATGATTTATTCCTCGGTGTAGAGCGAAACGTTTGTTGGTTATGACCGATGCTCAAAACTGTTTGGGAAAGAGTTGACCGCTGCATCGCGTCCTTAAGTAGTTCCACTATCACTTCCTATCGAGGTCGTGAAGCAGCTATTTTCTACGCTGGGTACCGTTACATCATTCCGGCTTTTTTCCAACCCAGATATCGCGTCACCAGCTCGGCCCCCAACTCTGAGGGCCGAGCATCCAGCACCGGCACCCCATGAGCACTCAACCGCTCATGAAGCTCCGCCCGTTCATTCAAGTAATCCACCGTCCCGCAATAGGCCAGCGCCTCCGGCAAGGTTTGCACCGGCGTGTGCCGCAGCGTGTCGAGCAAGTCTTCGCGCAGACTCGCCACCAGCACCCGATGCTGTTTGCTCAGGCGCTTGACCGCGGTCAGCAGTTCTTCATCGTCTTCATCCCGCAAGTTAGTTACCAGCACCACCAGCGCCCGGCGTTTTTGTCGGGCCAGCAGTTGGTTGGCGGTGGCCTGATAATCGGCCGGACGCTGGGTGCTGTTGAGGTCGTAGACGCTGTTGAGCAAGACCTTGAGTTGCTCGGTGCCTTTGACCGGCGCGAGGTAATGCGGTCGGTCTGCGGCGAAGGTGCTCAGGCCTACCGCATCGCCTTGGCGCAGGGCGACGTAGCTGAGCAGCAGGCAGGCATTGAGCGCATGGTCGAAGTGCGACAGTTCATCATCCTGGCTGCGCATGCGGCGGCCGCAATCGAGCATGAAGATGATCTGCTGGTCGCGTTCGTCCTGATACTCGCGGGCAATTGGAGTGCGCTGGCGGGCGGTGGCTTTCCAGTCGATCTGGCGCAGGCTGTCGCCTTCGCGGAATTCACGCAGCTGATGAAATTCCAGACCCAGACCGCGACGCTGGCGTTGGCGCACGCCGAGTTGGCTGAGCCAGTTGTCCACCGCCAGCAGTTGGCCGCCGTAGAGACGGGCGAAGTCCGGGTAGACGCGGGTGCTGTCGGCCACGTTGAGCAGGCGTTTGTCGGACCATAAACCCAATGGGCTCGGCAGGCTGATTTCGCAGCGTTCGAAGGTGAAATGACCGCGTTTTAGCGGGCGCAGCCGATAGCCGATCTGGCTGTGCTGGCCGGGTTGCAGTTCGACCGACAGGGGCAGGTTTTCGAAGCTCAGGCCGTCCGGCACATGGTCGAAAATCTGTATGTTCAGTGGTTGGGCAAAATCATGCTCGATCTCCAGTCGCACTTCACCCCATCGACCGAGTGCAAGGCTGCCAGGCATTTGTCGGTGGAGTCGGGGCGAGGGCAGTCGTTTGAGACGGACGGCGTCGAGTATCGCCAGGGCCAGCAGCGCCAATAACAATCCCCAGTGGATCGACAACAGGCTTGATGGGACCGTGAATTCCAATGCCCGCAACGCGCCCAGCACGATGCCGATGGCCAGCAGCACCGCGAGCCAGACCAGTAACAGACGAGAAGGCTTCATCAGCGCACACCTTTTGTGGCGAGGGAGCTTGCTCCCGCTGGGTTGCGAAGCAGCCCCAAAACCCGTCGACGCGTCATGTCAGGTAAAACGCGTCTGCCTGTTTTACGACTGCTTCGCAGTCGAGCGGGAGCAAGCTCCCTCGCCACAAGGGGGCGTTGCATGACCATGGTCACAGACGTGGCGCCGGCACTTGATCGAGCAGTTGCTTGAGCACTTGATCGACCTCCAGACCTTCGATGTCCAGCTCCGGGGCAATGCGCACACGGTGGCGCAGTACTGACAGCACGCAGCCCTTGATGTCATCGGGAATCACGAATTCGCCGCCACGCAACAAGGCGCGGGCGCGGGCGCAACGTACCAGCGCGATGGACGCCCGAGGCCCGGCGCCGAGGGTCAACCCCGGCCACGTGCGGGTGGAGCGGGCCAGGCGCACGGCGTAATCGAGCACCTGATCGTCCAGCGGCAAGTCGCTGGCGATGCGCTGCAAAGCCAGCACATCCTTGGCTTGCAACACCGTGCGCAACGGCTGCACATCGAGCATGTCGGCGCGGGTCGAGCGGCTGACCTGGCGCACCATGTTCAGCTCCTGATCGGCGTCGGGGTAGTCCATGCGCACCTTGAGCATGAAGCGATCAAGCTCGGCTTCAGGCAGCGGGTAAGTGCCTTCCTGTTCGATGGGGTTTTGCGTGGCGAGCACCATGAACGGTTGCGCGATCGGCAGGGCGCGGCCTTCGAGGGTGACTTGGCGTTCCTGCATGGCTTCGAGCAGTGCGGCCTGGGTTTTCGCCGGGGCGCGATTGATCTCGTCGGCCAGCAACAGGTTGGTGAACAACGGCCCTTTGCGCAGTTTGAATTGCTCGGTTTGCATGTCGTACACCGCATGCCCGGTGACATCGCTGGGCATCAGGTCCGGGGTGAACTGGATACGTGCGAACTCGCCGCCGAAGCAGCGGGCGAGGGCGCGTACCAGCAACGTCTTGCCCAACCCCGGCACCCCTTCGAGCAGCACATGGCCGCCAGCGATCAGGGCGGTGAGCACATCGTCGATCACGCTGTTCTGGCCGATCACGGCTTTTTGCAGTTCAGTTCTTACCGCCTGGGCCAACTGGCTGGCGCGCTGGCGTTGCTGCGCAGCGTGGTTCAGTGTGCCGGGCTCGATCTCACTCATAAGGCATTCCTCAAGGTTTGCAGGTGGGCGACCTGACGGCTGAATTCAGCGCTGGACAGCCGCTGTTTCGGTCGCGGGCTCATGGCCTGGCTGATAGCGCGTGTGGGTTGGCCGGTCAGGCGTGCGAGCACCAGCCATTGTTCGGCAACGCCGAGTTGTTCGAAACCGGGATGACGGCGCCGCACACGACGCAAGATGTCGTGCTGCAAGGCTTGCAGCAGGTGTTGCTGACCGTTGCGGCGCAACATGAAATCGGCGCTGGCGCGCAGGTGTTCCTGAAGTTGACGGCGGGCCCTGGGGGCCGGTTCCAGCAGCGGCCCCTGGCGCACGCCGACGTGCCAGAAGGCAAGGCCGATCAGGGCAAAAAGGGCGACCAGTGCCTGGGGGAAATAGCGCAGGAGCAAGGTCGGCAGACTGTCGTGATCGGTGTTGAACAGCAGGGTCACGTTCGTGTCCGCGGTCAGGTACCAGAGCAACCAGGCGTTGTCGTACTGGTCAATGGCCGGGGTTTTCCACAGGTCGGCGTCGGTGACCACGATGATCGAACCGAGCCCGTGATTGAGCTGCATCATGTGCGTGGCCTTGCCGCTGTTGGCCCAGGCTTGCGCGAGGTTTTTCGGGTCTTCGAGATGGAATGCGGTATCGAAACCGGCGTAGGCCGGCGCGTTTTCGTCTTCCAGATACAACTTGGTCAGCTTGGGATAAGGATCGTCATCGATAGTGTGCGGCGGGTCCTTGAGGTCTTTGCTCAGCGACTGGTGCAGTTGCACCCGGTCGAGCAACAGGTCGTTGCTTTGGCCGGTTTTTTCATCCCACAGCGACTGGGCAACAAACAAAAGTCGCCCGCCGGCCCGGGTCCAGTTCAACAGCTGATCGACCTGGCGCGGAGTCATGTTGTCGCGGTCTCCGAGCAATAACAGGCTGTGCTGATGCGGCTCCAGGGTGGGCAGGATGTCGAGGCTGTTGGCGTGGTTCACCGTCAGGCCCTGTTTGCGCAGGAAATATTCGGCAGCGAGATAGGGATTGGCCTGGGCTTCGGGCGAGGGGCCGTGATCGATGTCTGCCTGATAGGGCGTCGCCTTGACGTACAGATAAACACTCAGCGCGCCCAATAGCACGGCGATGAACACGCCGACCGCCAGCCAGTGTCGCCGGTTCAATGCAACGCTCCCGGGCCGAACAACGCCCGCCAGCCGTCACAGAGTTCCTGTTGCAAATGTGCGGGAGGCAGGCGATGCCCGTAGGCCATGTTCTGCCAGTGCCCGGTCAGGCTTTTACTGAAGGCCAGCAAGGCAGGTTGGTGCAGGTGTTCGATGCGCTGAAGAACTTCGCCTTCGGTGTCGGCGGGTTTGAGCAACAGGTTGAAGTCGTGCAGCAAATGGCTGAGCAGACCGCGATAGAGCAATCCGAGGGCCTCGCGGGGTTGGGTTTGCCAGAGGCGTTCGGCGCTGGCGGCGATGTCGGCGGGCAGGGTTTCGCGGTTGAGGTCCAGGCCGAAAGCCTGTTGCGGTAACGGCCGCGTGACCTTGCTGTTCAAGGCCGGTCGACGCCTGACGAAGGCTTGCATCCAGTCACGGTAATGCCAGATCAATAAACCGATGGCACCGATCACGACACCCCACAACACCACTTCAATCAGGGTGGCCGCTGCGCCGAAGCGTTGGTTGTCCAGAAGCTTGAGCAGCGCCTCCAGCCATTCGGTTGTTGGTTCATCGTCCGCCTTGTCGGTGGCAGGTTGGTCCTCGCCAAAACGATAGCGCGTGACCGATTCCTTATTCTTGAACGGAGGCTGATCGAGGATCGCCTTGATGCTGTCCCGGGAGGCCTGACTGGTCAGTGGCTGGTCCAGCAGACGCGGGGTGTCGGGTGAAATGACTGGCTCGGCGGCCCACACGGTTTGTGCTGTCGGCATCAACAGGAATGCTGCCAGCAGCACGGGGACGGCGGCGCTGCTCAAGCGTTGGCGCATGCGGCGGAACACCAGCTCGATATCCCAGGCCTCCAATACCGTGCGCCGGTTCAGATAAAGGCTGAAGCCGCAGGCGACATAAACCGGTTCCCAGACAATCAGCACCAGTGCGTAAAAGGCGTTGGTCAGGTGTTCCAGCCATCGCCAGTCCTGTGTGGCGGCGGTGATCAAGGTCTGCCAGCTCCAGTCGAGTTCGACCTGTTGCGGCAAGAACATGTAGAACAGCACCATCAGGCCGATCCACAGCGCGGTTTCCAGGTGTACGCCGATGATGGTCAGCCAACGCGCGGCACCGGCGTTGCGCTGCAACAGCACCTGCAAGCGCTGTTGTCGTGGCTCACCACTGAGCCCTTCGAGTTGCACCACCGGCATCAGAAAACTGCGACTCAGGCTCAGGCGCCGCCAGGTCAGGCTCACCAGCAGCTGCGGTTGCAGCAGCCGCGGAAATTGGCGCAACGTCTGTTTCAGGGTGGGCGTTTCGCCAAACATGGCTTTGGACAGGATGTACAGCGGCAGGCGGTCGAACGCCGGTTTCAGCCACCAGAAAATAAACACGGCGAGGGAGGGCGAATCCCATAGCACCCAACTGAGCAGGGCGAAAACCGGCAAGGTCACGAGGGCCCAACTGGTCATCAGCAGACGCCGGTGTCGTTGGCTCAGCAGGACGCCCAGGTCCATGGCTTCCCAAGTGGTGCGCGGGCGGATGACAGCCGTGGCGTCACTCAGGCGCATGGCGGGTCCGTCCGGCAAACAGCAGATAAGTCGCCACCAACAACCAGAGCGCTGCACCGACCAGGTATTTGGTCATGGGCGCGACCCCGATCGTGGACGACCAGTAAGCCTCGATAAACGCCGCAATCAGCAGAAACAGCATGACCCCGCAAATCAGCAGCACGCTTTTGCGGGCCGCCAATCGCAGGGCTTCGGAGCGAGGCAGGCGCCCCGGTGCGATCAACGCCCAACCCAGTTGCAGGCCGGCGGCACCGGCCAGGGCGATGGCACTCAGTTCGAAGGCGCCGTGGCCAACCACGAATGGCCAGAAGGTTTGCCCGTAGCCGATGTACGTCAGGTGCCCGGCCACCGCACCAATCATCAAACCGTTGAAGAACAGGAAAAACGCACTGCCCAAGCCAAACAGCAAGCCGCTGGCGAAGGTCTGAAAGGCGATGCCGATGTTGTGCATGATGTAGTAACCGAACATCACCCAGTCTTCACTGGCCGCCCGTTCTGCCGAACGCCCCAGGTGACCGGCCTCGGGGTCATACATGCCTTGCATCTCGCTGACCTGCTCGGCCGGGATCAGGTTGTAGACCAGGTCGGGGAACAGATACACCAGCAACGCGAAGCCAATCAGGCTGCCAAAAAACATCAGGCTGGCGGCGAGCACGAAACGCCACTGTTCGCGCACCAGTCGCGGGAAGTCAGCCAGGAGGAAGCCCAGCACGTTGGCCCCCAGTCGACTGCGATGGCGATAAAGCTGTTGATGCCCGCGCAGCACTTGTTGCTGTAATAAATCGATCAGGAAGCTGCTGTAACCCCGTTCCTGGGCCAGCGCCAGATGCTGGCAGAGACGACGATAATCGCTGGGGAAATTGGCGACTTGCTGTGCTTGCTTGCCTTGCTCCAGCTGTTCAAGCACGAGGGTAAATTGCGCCCATTCGGCCTTGTGGCGACTTTCGAAAAGGCTTTGCTTCATGTCGGGCCCAACAAGCCACGGGCGATGCCATTGAGTTCATCCACGGCCCCTGGCGCCGACACCTGCAACGGTTGCGCGAGAATCGCCGCCAGCTCTTTGACCCGTGCTTCAGAGAGTTCACCCTGGCGCTCGGCAAAACCGAGGATGGCGTGCTGTTCGGTCAGCGTTAGCGCAAAGGTCGGGCGTCGGGGCTGGACGGTGGGCAGTTGTGGTCGGGCGAGCGGTTGTTCGCGGTAGATCACCAGCGTGCCGGCGGCCAGATCGCCGAGGCGCTTGAAGGTCGGATGTTGCAGGCAACTGATGGCGCCGAGGAAATAGCCGAACGGCAGCATGTCGACAAATCGCAGCAGGTTGCGCAGCAGCGAAGCAGACCAGCCGATCGGCGTGCCATCGTCCTGCACCACCCGCAGGCCCATCCATTGCTTGCCTGGCGAACGACCCTGGTTGAGCACTTCGAACAGCACCATGTACCACCAGCTCACCACGAACAACAGAATCGAGCCGAGCCCTGCACCGAGTTTCCCGAGGAACGCCAGGACAATAAACAGCAGGCCGACGATCAACCCGCGCAGCCCGAGATCGATGGCGAACGCCAGCGCACGAACCATCAACCCGGCCGGGCGCAGTGGCAGGTCGATGCCTTCCGGCGTTTCGACTTGATACCGCGTATCCAGTGGCGGGGACAGCGTCGCGTTCCTTGGCAGTGCTGTGGTCTCGAGCATGGGCAACCTTGATGTGGCCTGTTCGGGATTCGATGTCCGTCCGATGCTAGCAGCCTCTCGAGGGAAAACGACATAACTATGTATTGCACGGCACGTGGCCAGAGGTGATTGAATGACAAGATTACTGGCCGGGGCGGGATGTGAACGCCTAGACTTCGCCGATCTTCAGTTCAGGAATAGCCCGTGACCTCTATCTTCTGGTACGACTATGAAACCACTGGCATCAACCCCCGTTGCGACCGCCCGCTCCAGATGGCGGGGATTCGCACTGACTTCGATCTCAATGAAATAGACGAGCCGGTCAACCTTTACTGCCAGCCCAGTGAAGACATCCTGCCCCATCCGGCGGCCTGTGCGATCACCGGTATCACCCCCGGCCGACTGGCCGAGCAAGGCTTGAGCGAAGCCGATTTCATGACCCGGGTGCATGCCCAACTCGCGGCGCCCGGCACGTGCGGGGCGGGGTACAACACGTTGCGTTTCGATGACGAGATGACCCGTTACAGTCTTTACCGAAATTTTTTCGACCCTTACGCGCGCGAATGGCAGGGCGGTAATAGTCGCTGGGACCTGATCGATGTGGTGCGTGCAGCCTATGCCTTGCGCCCTGACGGCATCGTTTGGCCGACGGACGACGAGGGGCGGATAACGCTCAAGCTCGAACGCCTGACTGCCGCCAATGGCATTGATCACGGAAATGCTCACGAAGCGCTGTCGGACGTTCGCGCCACTATCGCCCTGGCGCGTCTGATCCGGGAAAAACAGCCAAAGTTATATGACTGGTTGTTTCAGTTGCGCGGTAAACAAAAGGTGATGGATCAGATTCGTCTCTTGCAGCCGATGGTGCACATCTCCGGACGCTTTTCGGCGGCGCGTAATTATGTCGGTGTGGTATTGCCTTTGGCCTGGCACCCGCGCAACAAGAACGCCTTGATTGTCTGTGATCTGCACCTGGATCCTCAGGGCTTGCTCGATCTGGATGCCGACACTTTGCGTCAACGGCTGTATACCCGCCGCGATGACTTGGCCGAGGGCGAGTTGCCGGTGCCGCTCAAACTTATCCACATCAATAAATGTCCGGTGGTGGCGCCGTTGGCGGTACTTCGCTCTGAAGATCAGCAACGTTTGGAGCTGGATATGTCGCTCTACCAAGAGCGCGCGCTGCGGCTAAGTGACGCACAAACAATTTGGCGAGATAAAGTGCAGGCGATTTATGCCAGCGAAGCGTTCACCCCGAGCCAAGACCCGGAGCAACAGTTGTACGATGGTTTTATCGGTGATCGGGATCGGCGTCTTTGTGAGCAAGTCAGGTCTGCCGACCCTGCTCAATTAGCGCAACAACAATGGCCCTTCGATGATGAGCGATTGCCCGAATTATTGTTTCGATATCGCGCACGCAACTTCCCCGATACGTTGAATTTCGAAGAGCAAGAACGCTGGCGAATATTCTGTCAGCAACGTTTGTCAGCACCCGAGTGGGGGGCGCCAAATACGTTGGAAACTTTTGCAGAAGCCGCAGCCCAATGGAGTAATACGGCTACATCGTTTCAGCGAGAGGTGCTGAATGAATGGCAGAATTATGTCGAAGGATTACGCAAACGTTTGAATCTTTGAAATCGAAAATGTTCGGAGCTGAATACCGGGCATAAAAAAACGCCAGCAAATGCTGGCGTTCTTTTTTGTCGCGGGTAAGTCCGCGACAAGCGCTACGGCTTAGCCCAGCAGGGTAGCCCAGCCTTCAACCACGTCACCGCCCCACTTGGCTTTCCACTCTTTCAGAGTCTTGTGGTTGCCACCTTTGGTTTCGATGACTTCGCCGTTGTGCGGGTTTTTGTATTGTTTAACTTTGCGAGCACGCTTGGTGCCAGTAGTTTTTACTGCGCCGCCACGTGGTGCTTTGGTTTTGGACTCAGGATCCAACAGGGCAATGATGTCACGCAGAGACTTGGAGTATTCGCCCATCAGGGTGCGCAGTTTGCCTTCGAATTCCAGCTCGGTTTGCAGTTTGTCGTCTTGGGACAGGTTCTTCAAACGGGCTTGCAGCTCTTTGATAGCTTCTTCGGTGGCGCGATATTCGTTGATCAAGGACATGAGGACTACCTTATGTAGGGCGCTGGATGGCAGGTGACAGTGCGGCAATAATAGTCAGGGTGTTTCACCAAGTAAACATTTAACCGGGGTTTTATTTAAATTAGTTACGATGAATAGGCATAAATTGCCGGTGCAGTTAAAAGTGTGATGCAGTCATCACGAATATTCACAATTGTGCACTTGAAGAATGGCAACAGGGACACCATCGCGCGGGTTGCAGGTGCTGCCAGAACCTCTGCCGCTTGCCTTTGTGTCGGGCCACGCGTCATCAATACTGCAGTTTTGTTGCGCAATCGCTAGAATGGCCGCCTTTGCGAAGTTCTGGAGTTTTACCCTCATGCGCACTTTTCGGCTGGTGATTGCTTGCCCGGACCGCGTCGGTATCGTTGCTAAAGTCAGTAACTTTCTGGCGTCACATAACGGCTGGATCACTGAAGCGAGCCATCACTCGGATAATCTCAGTGGCTGGTTCTTCATGCGTCACGAAATTCGTGCCGATTCGCTGCCCTTCGGTATCGATGCCTTTCGCGAGGCGTTTGCACCGATTGCCGAAGAGTTCTCGATGAACTGGCGCATCACGGATACCGAGCAGAAAAAGCGCGTGGTTCTGATGGCCAGTCGCGAGTCTCACTGCCTCGCCGACTTGTTGCACCGCTGGCACAGTGATGAACTGGATTGCGAAATTTCCTGCGTGATTTCCAACCATGACGACTTGCGCAGCATGGTCGAGTGGCACGGGATTCCGTATTACCACGTACCGGTCAATCCGCAGGATAAAGAGCCGGCCTTCGCCGAAGTCTCGCGCCTGGTCAAACAGCACGATGCTGAAGTGGTCGTACTTGCCCGCTACATGCAAATCCTGCCGCCCGAGTTGTGCAGCGAATATGCCCACAAGGTCATCAACATTCACCACAGCTTCCTGCCATCGTTCGTCGGCGCCAAGCCGTATCACCAGGCATCGATGCGTGGTGTGAAGTTGATTGGCGCGACTTGCCACTACGTGACCGAAGAGCTGGATGCCGGTCCGATCATCGAACAGGACGTCGTTCGCGTCAGCCACAGTGACAGCATCGACGATATGGTGCGTTTCGGTCGGGACGTCGAAAAGATGGTACTGGCCCGTGGCCTGCGCTATCACCTGGAAGACCGGGTGCTGGTGCACGGCAACAAAACCGTGGTGTTCTGATAACTTGCTGCTGATCGTTCCCACGCAGAGCATGGGAACGATCTACAGAACGAGAACTGACCATGGCCGATCCACTGGACAAAGCCACATCCAAGGCTCCCGCCACATTGGGCGAGGGGTGTTTGAGCCGTTACGACCCGGATGACATGAACCCTGAAGACGGCACGGAGTTTCCCGGTGCCGCCGAGTTGTGGGAACAGTTGCAGAACGACCCCGACGACAACACTAAGCCTGCTTGAACTTCATCAACTTCTTCAGCAACGGCCGCCCGAGCATCAGCAAAAACACCGGGCCGCCCACCAGCAAATAGAAGTAATAAGTCACCGCCCGCCAGATCAGGATCGCCGCCGCCGCGGTGGATTTTCCTACCATTGGCGCCAGCAGCGCCGCCGACGTCAGTTCCGCCGCTCCGGCACCGCCCGGCAACAGGCTGAACTGCCCCGCGCTCAGCGAAAGCATCTGGATCAGAAAGCTCCAGGCCCACTGCAAATCCGCCCCAAGCCCACGCAACGCCAGATACAGCACGCTATAGCGCAAGCCCCAATGCAGGCACGTCAGGGCAAACACCGTAATTAATGTCTGAAAAGGCAGCTTCAAGGTGTCCGTGAACGCCGCGAGGAAATGCAGGAGTTTTCGCGCCCAGCGCACACGGGTGGTGGTTTTGACATTCAGGCGAGCGAGCAATCGACCACTCAAACGAATCAGCACGCGATGGTAGCGGGCGACCACCACGCAACTGAACAACCCGCCGAACATCGAAATGGCGCTGACGGTCAGCAGCCATTCCATGCGTTGGCTGAGGTGCTGGAACAACGCGTAAATCAGGATCCCGCTCAGCGCGCAGAGAAAAAACAGCAAATCGCTCAGTTGATCCATGGCAAACACAGCGCTGCCCCTGGCCGGACGCACGCCATTGCGCGCGAGCAGCGCCATGATGGTCAGCGGCCCGCCGCTGCCGCCCGGTGTGGCGCAGTAAGCGAACTCGGCGGCCATCACTACCCCGAGGCTTTTCAGCGGGCTCACCTTGTCGCGCTGATCGCCTAGCAACAGGCGCAAGCGCATCGTGTTCAGCACCCAACACAGCAGGATCATGCCGAACATGATCAGTAACCAGGTCAGCGGAAAGCTTCGCAGCCGATACCAGGTTTCGTTACCGCCCAGCAGCGATGGAATCAGCACCGCAGCGAGCAGTGCGACGAGCAGCAGAATCCCGCGACTCATGCGGCGCGCCCCATACGCTCGCGTTGCAGCGCCAGCCAGCGTGACTTGGTCAACGGCACACGCCCCTCGTCGAGCAAGCGCTTGAGGGTTTTCAGCCAGTAAGTGCGCGAGAACTCATGACGCATATCCACCGGGTGCAGGCCAAGACGAATCACCGGCGCTTGCTGCCAGCGTTGTTCGCGTTGATCGCTGACGAACTTCGACAGCCCTCGGCGCCAGGCACTGCGGGCGCTCCAGACCAGCCCCGGCGCGTCGAACGCGGTGAAATCCGGCAGGCGATAGAGATGCTGCGAGTCGCTGGTGTAACTCAGGGGTAACTGGCGCAAAGCCTGGCGCGTCCCTTCGCTCATCAACCAGGCCGGGGCGACGAAGCCTTCCAGCGGCCAGTGATAACGGTGGAACACTTCGATACCGGCGTGCAGGCGGGCGAGGGCGGTTTCTTGAGACAGGCTGTAAAACTCGCCTTCGTGGGTATAGATCCGGCGCATGAACCAGTCTCTTGGTGTAATGGGAGTAGGCGCGTCATCGCAATGAAAGTAACCGTGCAAGGCCAGTTCGTCACCTCGGGTGAGACGGCGGGTGAGCACACGTCGAAATCCCGGGTGCTCCTGCAGATCGTTGTGCTTGTGGAAATTGGGCACCACCAGCCAGGTCATCGGCACTTCGCCCAAGGCGTCGACGGCCTCGACAAAGGGTTGATAGTCGCCCCAGGTTTGCGGCGCGACGTCGTGCAGGACGAGTAACAGGTTGGGCGGGTTCATGGGGTCAGCCATTGGCCGTCAGCGGCCAGTGGCTACCGAGCACGGCGTGATAGTGGCCCAGCAGGCTGGTGACCACCGTGTCCCAGGAGTAATGCCGTTCGACATGGCTGCGGGCTTGTTTGCCCAAAACCACGCTGCCCGAACTGAACAGCTCGCGGACCGTGTTGGCCATCGCCAATGGATTGTTCGGCGGGCAGAGCCGGCCGCATTGATCGGTGATGATTTCCTGAAAGGCCCCGGCCGCCACGGCCACCACCGGAATGCCACTGGCCATGGCTTCTAGAACCACCAGGCCGAATGTTTCCTGATCGCCGGCATGCAACAGCGCATCGGCACTGGCCATCAACCGCGCCACTTGTGCGGCCGGACAGAACTTGTCGACCACGGTGACGTTGTCGGGCACTGCGGCCGGCATCGACGAACCCACCAACAGCAGGTGATAGCGTCGGCCCAGGCGTTTCATGCACTCGAGCAGCACCGGCAGGTTTTTTTCCTTGGAGCCGCGCCCGGCGAAAATCAGTAAATGAGTGTTCTCATCAATGCCCAGTTTGGCCCGCAGACCCGGGTCTCGTGCAGCGGGATTGAAGGTTTGCAGGTCGACGCCCAGCGGTTGCACGAAAACGTTCTTCACCCCTAGCCCGACCAGTTTGTCGGCCATGACCTGACTGGGTGCCAGAACCCGATCGAAATTGCCATAGAGCTTGCTGACATAGGCTTCAACGTTGGTGGTGACCCAATTGCCCATGCGATTGCTGACCAGCATCGGCAGGTCCGAATGGTAAAAGCCGATCACCGGGACATCCAGTTGCCGCCGGGCGTCAAGGGCCGCCCAGGCGGTGAGGTAGGGATCGCCGACCTCGATCAGGTCGGGCTGTAAATCCTGCAGAACATTGCGCCATGGCGCGAGACGGAGGGGGAAACGATAACCTTTGCCGAAGGGCAGTGCAGGGGCCGGAACCGTATAAATGCCATCCTGTTCGCTCAAGTGAGCCCCAGGAATCAACAGACTGTGGCGAATGCCTGGCTTGATGCTCAGGCGACGGTGTTTTGCATCCAGATAAGTGCGCACGCCACCGCTGGCAGGGGCGTAGAACATGGTTATGTCAGCGATATGCACGATGAACATCCCTCCGGTCCGTTGTTCTCCCTTGGTTGACCTTTATGAAGGATAGATGTTCGGTTGGGGTTTTGTGGCGGGACGTCAGTGAGGGTTTTGCGGTGTGTTACAGACCGCTATCGCGAGCAGGCTCACTCCCACAGGGTCTGGCGCTGTACCTGTGGGAGCGAGCCTGCTCGCGAGGGGGCCCTGATCAGACACTAAATACGGAAACTGCCTACCAATTGTTTAAGCCGCGCCGCCTGCTGCTCAAGATCCGCGCACGCCCGCAACGTCGACTGCAGGTTTTCTACCCCTTCCTGATTCAGTGTGTTGATCTCGGTAATGTCCACATTGATCGACTCCACCACGGCAGTCTGCTCTTCGGTCGCCGTCGCCACCGACTGGTTCATCCCGTCAATTTCGCCGATACGCAAGGTCACGCTGTTCAACCGTTCGCCGGCCAGGTTGGCGATTTCGACGCTGTCCTGGCTGTGGCGCTGGCTGTCGCTCATGGTGCTGACGGATTCGCGGGCGCCGACTTGCAGCTCCTCGATCATGGTCTGCACCTGTTGCGCCGATTCCTGAGTGCGGTGCGCCAGGTTGCGCACTTCATCGGCCACCACGGCAAAACCACGTCCGGCTTCACCGGCGCGCGCCGCTTCAATAGCCGCGTTCAGCGCCAGCAGGTTGGTTTGCTGGGAGATGCTGGTGATCACTTCGAGAATCTGCCCGATGTTCACGGTTTTGCTGTTCAGCGATTCGATGTTGGTGCTCGAGGCGCTGAGCATGCTGGACAGCTGATTCATCGCGACAATGCTGCGATCCACCACTTGCTGGCCATCTTCGGCCAGGCTGCGGGCATCGCTGGCCTGACTCGATGCTTGTGCTGCGTTACGGGCGATTTCCTGAGCGGCGGCACCGAGCTGGTTGATCGCCGCGGCCACGCTGCTGGTGCGCGAAGCCTGTTGGTCGGAGTTGAACATCGACGAGTTCGAGGCGGCCACTACACGCAGCGCCACTTCGTTGACTTGCCCGGTGGCCGACGACACTTCGCGGATCGAACTGTGAATGCGTTCCACGAAGCGGTTGAACGCGGTGCCGAGGACACCGAATTCGTCGTTGTTCACGATGGTCAGGCGTTTGGTCAGGTCGCCTTCGCCGTCGGCAATGTCCGCCATGGCGCGGGTCATCACGTGCAGCGGCTGAATCAGGATGCGGATCAGCATGCCCAGCAGCGCGATGATGATGGCCACGGCAATGACCGTCGCAACGACCGCCGAGGCGCGAAACTCGCTGAGCATCGAGAAGGCTTTGTCCTTGTCCACCGACAGACCGATGTACCAGTTGACTGAGGACAGCCCTTTGATCGGGGTAAAAGTCACGATCCGAGTCTTGCCGTCGACGTCGACTTCACTGAAGTCGCTGCTGATGCGCGGGGTGTTTTTCGGGTACGCCTCGCTCAGGGACTTCATCACCAGCGCTTTGTCCGGGTGGACCAGGATTTTTCCGTCGGCGCTGACCAGAAAGGCATAGCCCATGCCGTCGAAGTCCAGTGCGTTGAGGCTGTCGGTGATCACCTGCAAACTCAAGTCCCCCCCCACCACGCCGATGTTTTGTCCGTCCTTGAGTACGCTGTCAACGATGGAGATCACCAGCTGGCCAGAGGCGAGGTCGATGTAGGGCTCGGTCAGGGCAGAACCGCTGGTGCTTTGCGCGCTCTTGTACCAAGGGCGAGCACGAGGGTCATAACCGTCGGGCATCTTGCTGTCCGGGCGGATGATGAAAGTGCCATCTTTATTGCCCAGGTAGGCGCCCATAAAGGTCGACGACACGGCCTTCTGTTCCAGCAGGTTGGAGACATTGGCTGTATTTGCGTTCAAGGCTACGGTTTGCGACAGGTTTTCGATCAGCAGACTGCGACCGGCCAGCCAGGTTTGAATGTTTTTTGCAGTGACGCTGCCCATTTCCTGCAAGTAGTTGTCCAGATCGCGGCGTATCGCATTGCGCTGCAAATAGTCGTTGTACAGCGTGAACGAGGCGAAGGCGGCAATGACGATGAGGGCGGCGGCCAGCAGGATTTTATGGCTGAAGCGCAGATTTTTGTTCATGGCTCGGGGTGTCCGCTAAGGTCTTATTGTTCGGGGCGCGTTGCTGCTAATGCGCGCAAAATGAGTGCGCAATGGAGCGAGTCGGTAATTCCTGCTCTCCGTAGGGGAATCTCGGACCTTGCTTTCAATTGGGTCTCTCGCTTATTTCTATCGGCCGCGAAGGATCAAAGATTAACCATGGGTGACAAAATGCCTGACTCATTACAACTCGTTATCGGTGCCGACCTTGCCGGGGAGCCGATTGCCCAGGCCATGCGACTGGCGAACCGTCATGGCTTGATCGCGGGCGCTACCGGGACGGGCAAAACGGTCACCTTGCAACGGATGGCCGAAGCATTCAGCGATGCCGGCGTGGCGGTGTTCGCCGCCGATATCAAGGGCGACCTGTGTGGCCTGGGCGCCGCCGGCAACCCTCAAGGTAAAATCGCCGAGCGGATCGCCGGGATGCCCTGGCTGAACCACACGCCACAAGCGTATCCGGTGACCCTGTGGGACATTCACGGTCAGTCCGGTCATCCATTGCGCACAACCTTGAGCGAAATGGGGCCGTTATTGATTGGCAGCCTGCTGGAGCTGACCGACAGTCAACAGTCGGCGCTGTACGCCGCGTTCAAGGTGGCGGACCGTGAAGGGCTGTTGTTGCTGGACCTCAAGGACCTGAAAGCGCTGCTCAATCACCTGCGTGACAACCCGGAATTACTGGGTGACGACGCCGCGCTGATGACCACCGGTTCCAGCCAGGCGCTGTTGCGGCGCCTGGCGACCCTGGAACAGCAGGGCGCCGAAGCGCTGTTCGGTGAGCCAGGGCTGCAACTCGAAGACATCCTGCAGCCGACCGCCGAGGGGCGCGGGCGCATTCACCTGCTCGATGCCAGCCGTCTGGTGCATGAAGCGCCGAAGGTCTACGCGACGTTCCTGTTATGGCTGCTGGCCGAATTGTTCGAGCAATTGCCAGAACGCGGCGATTCGGACAAACCGCTGCTGGCACTGTTTTTCGACGAAGCACATTTGTTGTTCGCCGGTACGCCAAAGGCCTTGCAGGATCGTCTTGAGCAGGTGGTGCGGCTGATACGCTCGAAAGGCGTGGGCGTGTATTTCGTCACGCAATCGCCGGGCGACTTGCCGGATGAGGTGCTGGCCCAGCTCGGTTTGCGCGTTCAGCATGGCCTGCGCGCGTTCACCGCCAAGGAACAGAAATCCTTGCGCGCGGTGGCCGAAGGCTTCCGGCCGAACCCGGCGTTCGATGCCTTGTCGGTGCTGACCGAGCTTGGGATTGGCGAGGCGCTGGTCGGCACGTTGCAGGACAAGGGCACGCCGGAGATGGTTCAGCGGGTGTTGGTGGCACCGCCGCAATCGCGGATCGGGCCACTGAGCGAGGCTGAACGCACGGTGCTGATCGCCGGTTCGCCGTTTAAGGGGCGGTATGACAAACCCATCGATCGTGAATCGGCTTATGAAGTGTTGATGGGGCGCAAAGGGTTGGCGCCAGAACCTGACGCTGTTCCGGGCAAACCGGCAGCCGAAGAGCCAAGCTTCACCGACAAGGCCGGGGAATTCCTCGGCACCGCGGCGGGGCAGGCACTGAAATCAGCGATGCGCCAGGCGGCCAATCAATTGGGCCGACAGTTGGTGCGCGGTCTGATGGGCTCGTTGCTCGGCGGCAGCAAACGCCGCTGATTCATTGATCGTTCCCACGCTCTGCGTGGGAATGCAGCCAGGGACGCTCCGCGTCCCAAAGCGTGACGCAGAGCGTCACAAGAGGCATTCCCACGCAGAGCGTGGGAACGATCGGTAAGAAGGAGTCAGGTCTTGGGTTTGGCGTGCGCCGCCAGCCGTTCCAGCGCCGCCCGCAGATTCGGATCGCTGATCCCGTCGGCCGTGGCCTGAATGGTCGCGCCTGCATCGGTCGACAAACTGATGGTATGACCAGCCGCCCCTTGCTGAACGGTCGGTGGCTGAACCTTGAACAGAATCCGCGTCAAACTGGCGAATTCGTCGAACATCTGTAATTGCCGTTGCAGACGCTTTTGCTGATAACGCAGGCGGGTCGCCCAATGCCCGTCGGTCACGATCAGCAGCAAACTGCCCTCGCGCCACGACGCCACATGGCAATGCTCGCGGGCGGCGGGCTGCAATTGGCTTTCCAGCAGACGTTGTAAATGACCCAGGCGTTGAGCGTGGCCGAAGATGGCTTTCAGCGGTTTGGCTTCGCGAAGCAGGACGGCGGGTGCTCTGGCCGTAAGAGGGCGAAATGCCATGATCAGACACCTGAAGTAACAGAGCCGCCATGGTAGCAGAAAGCATCGGATGCACCCGAGCCATTGCTTTGCGAGCGCTTTACCCATTAAATCAACAAGTAACTTCTGTCGTGAATGGCTTGAAGTTGAGCAAAAAGCCCTTATTTTAAGTGAGCCCCGTCACAACGCTGTGCCGGCATCGTGGAACAACGCCACTTTCCTCACCACCGTTTCCGGGTAGAATGCTCGTTCGCATGCGGCCATGAGGGCTGCTCGGGCGACTCACGGGGCCGCCCTCCATCCCTTTAGTGTGGAAGATCCTGCCGATATGTTTGCGCCTTTGTTAAAGAAACTTTTTGGAAGCAAGAACGAGCGTGAAGTCAAACGCATGCTCAAGACGGTGCAACTCGTCAATGCCTTCGAAGAGCAAATGGTGGCCCTTTCGGACGATCAATTGCGTGCCAAGACAGATGAGTTCAAGGCCCGCATCGCCAAAGGGGAAACCCTCGACAAGCTGCTGCCAGAAGCCTTTGCGGTCGCCCGCGAAGCCGGTAAGCGCGTCATGGGTATGCGTCACTTCGATGTCCAGCTGATCGGCGGCATGACCTTGCATGAAGGCCAGATCGCGGAAATGCGCACTGGTGAAGGCAAGACCCTGGTGGCAACACTGGGCGTTTACCTCAACGCGCTGTCCGGCAAGGGCGTGCACGTTGTGACGGTGAACGACTACCTGGCCCGTCGTGACGCCAACTGGATGCGTCCGCTCTACGAATTCCTCGGCATGACGGTCGGCGTGGTCACACCATTCCAGCCGCCGGAAGAAAAGCGCGCTGCTTACGCCGCCGACATTACCTACGGCACCAACAACGAATTCGGTTTCGACTACCTGCGCGACAACATGGCGTTCAGCATGGAAGAAAAATTCCAGCGCGAACTCAATTTTGCCGTGATCGACGAAGTCGACTCCATCCTCATCGACGAAGCCCGTACTCCGCTGATCATTTCCGGTCAGGCCGAGGACAGCTCCAAGCTGTACATCGAGATCAACAAACTGATCCCGCAGCTTGAGTTGCACGTCGAGGAAGTTGAAGGCGAAGTCACCAAGGCCGGCCACTACACCGTCGACGAGAAGACCCGTCAGGTCGAGCTCAACGAAGCCGGTCACCAGTTCATCGAAGACATGCTGACCCGCGTTGGCCTGCTGGCTGAAGGCGAGAGCCTGTACTCGGCGCACAACCTCGGCCTGCTGACTCACGTCTATGCCGGTCTGCGTGCGCACAAACTGTTCAATCGCAACGTCGAATACATCGTGCAGGACGGTCAAGTCGTACTCGTCGACGAACACACCGGTCGTACCATGCCGGGTCGCCGTCTGTCCGAAGGCCTGCACCAGGCCATCGAAGCGAAGGAAGGACTGAACATTCAGGCCGAAAGCCAGACGCTGGCTTCGACCACGTTCCAGAACTACTTCCGTCTGTACAACAAGCTGTCCGGCATGACCGGTACCGCTGACACCGAAGCGTTCGAATTCCACCAGATCTACGGTCTGTCGGTGATGGTTATCCCGCCGAACAAACCGCTGGCGCGTAAAGACTACAACGACCTGGTGTTCCTGACCGCCGAAGAGAAATACGCGGCGATCATCAACGACATCAAGGAATGCATGACCCAGGGCCGTCCGGTGCTGGTGGGTACTGCAACCATCGAAACTTCCGAGCACATGTCTGCGTTGCTGCAGAAGGAAGGCATCGAACACAAGGTTCTGAACGCCAAGTTCCACGAAAAAGAAGCCGAGATCATTGCCCAGGCCGGTCGCCCAGGCGCACTGACCATCGCCACCAACATGGCCGGTCGTGGTACCGACATCCTGTTGGGCGGTAACTGGGAAGTGGAAGTGGCAAGCCTGGAAAACCCGACCCCTGAGCAGATTGCCCAGATCAAGGCCGACTGGCAGAAACGTCACCAGCAAGTGCTCGAGTCCGGCGGTTTGCAGGTGATTGCTTCCGAGCGTCACGAATCGCGCCGTATCGACAACCAGTTGCGTGGTCGTGCCGGTCGTCAGGGTGACGCCGGTTCCAGCCGTTTCTACCTGTCGCTGGAAGACAGCCTGATGCGCATCTTCGCCTCTGATCGGGTGAAGAACTTCATGAAGGCCCTGGGCATGCAGCCTGGCGAGGCGATCGAGCACCGCATGGTGACCAACGCCATCGAGAAGGCTCAGCGCAAGGTTGAAGGCCGCAACTTCGACATTCGCAAGCAACTGCTTGAGTTCGACGACGTCAACAACGAACAACGTAAAGTGATCTATCACATGCGTAACAGTTTGTTGGCCGCCGACAACATCGGTGAAACCATCGCCGACTTCCGTCAGGACGTGCTCAACGCCACTATCAGCGCACACATTCCACCACAATCGCTGCCTGAGCAGTGGGACGTGGCCGGTCTGGAAGCGGCGTTGCAGAGCGACTTCGGCGTGGCGCTGCCGATCCAGAAATGGCTCGACGAAGACGATCACCTGTACGAAGAAACCCTGCGCGAGAAGCTCATGACCGAGCTGATCGCCGCGTACAACGAGAAAGAAGACCAGGCCGGTGCCGAGGCACTGCGCACCTTCGAGAAGCAAATCGTTCTGCGCGTACTGGACGACCTGTGGAAAGACCACCTGTCGACCATGGATCACCTGCGTCACGGCATCCACTTGCGTGGTTATGCACAGAAGAACCCGAAGCAAGAGTACAAGCGCGAGTCCTTCACGCTGTTCTCCGAGCTGCTGGATTCGATCAAGCGCGACTCGATCCGTGTGCTGTCTCACGTTCAGGTTCGCCGCGAAGATCCGATCGAAGAAGAACAACGCCTGCGCCAGGAAGCCGAAGCGCTGGCTGCGCGCATGCAGTTCCAGCACGACGAAGCACCGGGGCTTGAGCAACCGGAGCTGCTGGGTGAAGAGGTCGATGTCGCCCTTGCCACCGCGCCGGTACGCAATGAACAGAAGCTGGGCCGTAACGAACTTTGCTACTGCGGCTCGGGCAAGAAGTTCAAGCATTGCCACGGGCAGATCCAGTAAAACCCGTTTCATACGCTGAAATACCCGCGCCGCGACCGGCTTATGCCGTCGCGGCGTTTTGCCATTTAAACCACCGTTCTTCCTGAAAGCGGTGCTGACATCATTTATTAAGGAGCGCATTCATGGCTGTTGGTCTTGGTCCGTTGCCAACGTTGCACCCGGTTGCCGGTTTTGAACTCGGTATCGCCTCGGCTGGCATCAAGCGCCCGGGGCGCAAGGATGTTGTGGTGATGCGCTGTGCCGAAGGCTCCACGGTCGCTGGCGTGTTCACCCTGAACGCCTTTTGCGCCGCTCCCGTGATCCTCGCCAAGCAGCGTGTGCAAGGTCCGGTGCGTTACCTGTTGACCAATACCGGCAATGCCAACGCCGGCACTGGCGAACCAGGCCTTGCCGCTGCCGAGCGCACCTGCGCCAAACTGGCTGAGCTGACCGGCGTCGACGCCAGCCTGGTGCTGCCGTACTCCACCGGTGTGATCGGCGAGCCGTTGCCGGTCGAGAAAATCGAAGGGGCCCTGCAAGCCGCCCTCGACGACCTGTCGGTCAATAACTGGGAAGCTGCCGCCACCGGCATCATGACCACCGACACCTTGCCAAAAGGTGCGAGCCGCCAGTTCCAGCATGACGGCGTGACCATCACCGTCACCGGTATCAGCAAAGGCGCGGGCATGATCCGCCCGAACATGGCGACCATGCTCGGTTACATCGCCACCGACGCCAAAGTCTCCCGCGACGTGCTGCAAAACCTGCTGCTGGACGGTGCCAACAAGTCGTTCAACCGCATCACCATCGACGGTGACACGTCGACCAACGACTGCTGCATGCTGATCGCCACCGGTCAGGCAGCACTGCCGGAAATCACTGAGGCCAGCGGTGATCTGTTCGCCAAGCTGAAACAGGCTGTGTTTGAAGTGTGCATGGACGTGGCCCAGGCCATCGTTCGCGACGGCGAAGGCGCGACCAAGTTTGTCACCGTTGAAGTCAACGGAGGCGGCAATCATCAGGAATGCCTGGACGTCGGTTACACCGTGGCTCACTCGCCGCTGATCAAGACCGCACTGTTTGCCTCCGATCCGAACTGGGGCCGCATTCTGGCCGCCGTGGGTCGTGCCGGCGTACCGAACCTGGATGTGAGCAAGATCGACGTGTTCCTCGGTGAAGTGTGTATCGCCAGCCGTGGCGCTCGCGCATCGACCTACACCGAAGCCCAGGGCGCGGCCGTGATGCAGCAGGAAGAAATCACCATCCGTATCGAGCTGGGTCGCGGTGATTGCAGCGAAACCATCTGGACCACCGACCTGTCCCACGAATACGTGAAAATCAACGCCGAGTACCGCACCTAACCAACCGTTAGACCGAGTCGCTGCATTCGCGAGCAGGCTCGCTCCCACAGGGGATCTTCAGTGGACACAGGTTTTGTGCACAGCAGGATCAAATGTGGGAGCGAGCCTGCTCGCGAAAGCGGTCTGTCAGTCACTGCATAGACTGGCTTGTTCCCTCCACCAAAAGGTCCCGAACATGAGCTTGCACCTGATCATCGGCGACAAACTGCATTCCTCCTGGTCCCTGCGCGGCGCATTGGCCCTCGACCTGGCCGGCGCCCCCTACACCGAAGAACTGATCAAGCTGAACCAGCCGGATACGCGTGAGCGTCTGCTCAAGCACTCGCCGACTGCAAAAGTCCCATTGCTGAAAACCGAACACGGCACCATCGCCGACTCCCTGGCGATTGCCGAGTATCTGGCAGAGCAGTTCCCCGACGCCGGCCTCTGGCCCAAAGACACCGCCGCCCGCGCCCAGGCGCGATCGGCCTGCGCGCAGATGCACAGCGGTTTCTTCGCCATGCGCGGCAACATGCCATTCGACTTGAGTCACGACGCTGCGCTGTCGCCGGTACCGGCTGACGTCCAGGCTGACATCGAGCGCATGTTGGCGTTGTGGGCCGAGTGCCGGGCAGCCGCCACCGAAACCGGTCCGTTCCTGTTTGGCGGCGCGACCCTGGCGGATGCCTTCTTCGCACCGATCGCCGTACGCCTGCGCACCTATCAGGTGAGGCTGCCCGCAGCGGACGCGGCCTACGTCGAAACCATCTACCAATGGCCAGCCTTCAAGGCTTGGCAGAAGGCAGGTCTGGAGGAGGTCGGGCAGTGAAGCGAGTACACGTAGCCGCCGCTGTCATTCGCGATGGCAGTGGCAAGATCCTCATTGCCCGCCGCGCCGACACCCAGCATCAGGGCGGATTGTGGGAATTTCCCGGTGGCAAGGTCGAGGCCGACGAATCCGTTGAAACCGCCCTGGCTCGCGAGCTGCATGAAGAGTTGGGCATCGGGGTCAGCGCGGCTCGCCCGCTGATCAAGGTCCGGCACGATTACCCGGACAAGCAAGTGTTGCTGGACGTTTGGGAAGTGTCGGCTTTTACCGGCGAACCGCACGGCGCCGAAGGCCAACCGTTGGAATGGGTCGCGCCTCGGGATCTGCTGAGCTACGAGTTCCCGGCCGCCAACCAGCCGATTGTCGCGGCTGCACGGTTACCCGCGCAGTATTTGATTACCCCGGACGACCTGGAAACCCCAGCCTTGCTGCGCGGAATTCAAAAAGCCATTGCCGGCGGCATCAAGCTGATCCAGTTGCGGGCACCCAACGGCTACGATCCGAAGTACCGTGATCTGGCGGTGGACGCGGCGGGGCTGTGTGCGGGCAAGGCGCAGTTGATGATCAAGGGGCCGTTCGAGTGGCTGGGAGATTTCCCGTCGGCCGGTTGGCACATCACCTCCGCGCAGCTGCGCAAATATGCGGCGGCTGGCCGCCCGTTACCGGCGTCGCGCTGGTTGGCGGCGTCCTGCCATAACGCTGAAGAACTGGCGTTGGCCGAGGAGATGGGGGTGGATTTTGTGACCCTGTCACCGGTGCAGCCGACCCTGACTCATCCGGGGGCTCAGCCGCTGGGTTGGGAGCAGGCTCGCGCGTTGATCGAAGGTTTCAGCAAACCGGTGTTCTTGCTCGGTGGTGTTGGCCCGGCGGATCTTCAGAAAGCCTGGGAAGCGGGCGCACAAGGTGCGGCGGGGATCCGGGCGTTTTGGCCTGATTCTTTGGTGTAGCGGGTGGCCTCTTCGCGAGCAGGCTCGCTCCTACAGTGGATCGCATTTCTTCAGGAAGAACTCGGTCAACTGTGGGAGTGAGCCTGCTCGCGATGGCGTGCTGACAGGCGCCGGTTAATCCTGAGGTTTCGCCGCAGGCTGCCACAAAATCTCGGCAATCCCCTGCCGCTTGGCAATCAACCGTGCCACCACAAACAACAAGTCCGACAATCGATTGATATACGCCAACCCAACCCCGGCCAACGGTTCGACTGCATTCAAATGCTGACACCGCCGCTCGGCACTGCGCGCCAGGCATCTGCACACATGAGCCTGGGCAATCAGCGCCGAGCCACCCGGCAAAATGAAATTCTCCAGCGGTCCCAGCTCTTCATTCCACACATCGATCGCGGCTTCCAGCCGTTCGACTTCTGCCGTGTTCAGTGCCTGATACACCGGCATCGCCAACTCACCGCCCAAGTCGAACAACCGATGCTGGCAAGGCGCCAAAACCTCGATGACTTCGTTCAAGCCCGGATATTCGCCACTTTCCGCCGCCAACCCGGCCAATAGCACACCCACCTGACTGTTCAGCGTATCGACCTCGCCAATGGCTTCGATCCGCGGATGGTCCTTGGGCACCCGGCGGCCATCGCCGAGCCCGGTTTCGCCTTTGTCGCCAGTGCGGGTGTAAATCTTCGACAAACGAAAACCCATGGTTACCTCGACAGCTGATTGAGTTCTTGAGAGACCACCGGCGTGCCCGACAACGGCAGGCGCAAGGTGAAACAGGTGCCTTGGCCCGGCGTCGATTGCACTTCCATCTGGCCTTTGTGGTTGTTGGTGATGATGAAATACGAGACCGACAGGCCAAGGCCTGTGCCCTGACCGATTTCCTTGGTGGTGAAGAACGGTTCGAAAGTGCGTTTGCGCACGCTCTCGCTCATGCCGATGCCGTTGTCCTCCACCTGGATTTCCGCCCAGGGTGGATTCAGTTTGGTGCGCAGAATGATCCGTCCCGGCTCGCGGTCGTCTTCACGCTGGTGAATCGCCTGAGCGGCGTTTTTCAACAGATTGAGCAGTACTTGCTCCAATTCGTTGGCGGTCCCGGGTACCGGGCCCAACGCTGGATCGAACTGACGAATGATCGCCTGGCCCTTGAAGTCGAAACCGATCGCCAGGTCGAAGTCGTTGCTGGCGATTTCCACTGCCTGATCGATCAACGCCGGCAGGTCGCAGGGGGCCATTTGCCGGGTACTGCGACGGCTGAAACTGAGCATGTGCGTGACAATCTTTGCCGCCCGGGCGCCCGCCTGTTGAATGCCGTCGAGCAACTGCGGCACTTCCCGCGCTTGCAGGTATTTGTTGACCGTTTCCAGCGTGACCCCGATTTGCTCGGCTTGCTCGAGATTCTTCGGCAGCTCAGGCGAAAGGCGTCGGCGAATGTTTTGCACGTTGTGCAGGATCGCGCCTAACGGGTTGTTGATCTCATGAGCCATGCCCGCGGCGAGGCCGCCGACCGAGAGCATTTTTTCCGACTGCACCATCATTTCTTCCAGCGACAGACGTTGAGTGATGTCGTCGATCCGGATCACCACACCGCGCCCGGCGCCACCCATCAGCGGGTAGAACGTCAGGGCGTAATGCCTGGGTTCTTCGTCCTTGAACCAGGTGACACGTTCGATCTTGGCCACCGTATGCTGCTCGACGGTTTGCTTGAGTTGCGGCAGAAATGGCTTGAGTGGTTCGAAGGCCAGGAAGATCGGCTGGTTCAAGGCCTCGTCGAGGCGCGTGCCGGAGAGGGCGCTGGCCTCCTGATTCCACTGCGTCACATAGAGCTGTTCATCAAGGGCAATCAGCGCCGAGGGCATGGAGTCGATGATGCTGTTGAGGTAGTTCTGGAAACCGGTGAGCTTCTTCTCGATCTTGCTGCGCACCTGAACTTCGAGTTCCAGCTTGCGATTGGTATGACGGGTTTCTTCGGCCAGGCCCTGAGCCTGATCATAGGCCGCCTGGGAATCGTCCCGGGCGCGCTTGAGTTGCTGCTCCCGGGCTTCGATCCGCGAGAGCATGGTGTTGAACGCTTCGGCGAGGCTGCCGATTTCATCATGGTTGCCGCGGGAGGCGCGCAGGGCGTAGTTCTCTTCCCGGGTTACTTGCCGGGACAACTCTTCGAGTTGGTGAATCGGCTGGGTGATCAGGCGCTTGATTTGTCGGGCAATCACCAGCCACAACAGCACACTGAAGATCAGAATCCCGAGACTCGCGGTCAGGGTCCCGGTGTAGAACGCCATCGGCAGTTCGCTGCTGGCGACCAGTAACAGGTGGCCAGGCGCGGTGCCAGGGCGGGGCAGGGTGATGATTTGATTGCTGCGAAACTCCGTGGCTTGCCAGGCTTCAATGTGCCGAAAACGCGTTGGCAGGTTCAGCTTCTCGCCATGCTGCAACTGCGCCAGGCGCTCGCCCTTGCCGTCGTAAAGAGCCGCCGCGCGCAGCGGTGAATAGCTGTTGAGTTCATTGAGCAGGCGTTCGGCGCTTTGCGGTGACTGCAAGGCTTCGGACACCAGGCTGGGGTTGGACACCAGGCGGCCGATGGTCTGCAAGGCCTGAGGTGCCATGCTTTCCTGGGAGATGTAGTACGCAGCGCTGATAAAGGTCAGGTTGGCGACCAGCAGGACGGTGGTCAACAGCACCAGCAGGGCGGCCAGCAATTTCTGGCCGACCGGAAGGTTTTCAAGGCGCTGGCGCAATGGCATCTGGTTCATCGCTGAAAAGGAACAAGTGGCCAGCGTAGCCGCTGCTCAGTCGCTGGGCAATCCAAGGCTGTGCAGATGGGTGATCAATCTTTGTTCAAGTTGATTGAGGTGCGGCAGGTTCAACTGATGTCTCGCGGCGACTTTGCAGGCATGACCCAATAGATAGCTGATCTCGGTGCGGCGCTGGTTCGCGACGTCCTGGTACATCGAAGAGTAATTGGCGGCGGTCGCTTGAATCACCCGCTCGACTTCCTGTTGAAGGTCTTCGGCGGCGGCTGGCTGGCCGCACCGCTCAAGCAACTCGGTCAATTCGACGCAAAGGGTGGCGACTTCGCAGTGGTGTTCCTGCAAACCGCCATTACGGCAATCGTGCAGCACGGTCAGCGGATTGATCGCACAGTTGAGCGCCAGTTTTCGCCACAGCCGGGTCAGAATATCGGTGCTCCATTCGTGGGGAATGCCGGCGATGCTCAGGTCATCCAGCCAGATCGGCGCCACGGGATGCCCTGCATCCCCCAGCCAGGTGTAACCGTGGCCGGCGAAGACCACGCGCCAGTCGCCATCGCGAAAGGCACCCTCGGTGCTCGACGCGTAAATGCAGCGGGCTTGCGGTACCTGCGTGGCGACAGCGTCCTGGCTGCCAAGACCATTCTGCAACAGGATCAGCTCGGCGTCGGGGGCCAGGCGGGGTGCCAGTTGGGCCACGGCTGCCTCGGCATCGTAGGCTTTACAGGCCACCAGCAAGCGGTGGATCGGTTCAGGGTGGTCGGGTGTCTCGGCGGGCACCGGATAGCACTTCGCTTCACCATGCTCGACCAGCGTCAGCCCACCCGCCGCCTGATACGCCGCTAAGCGGGCAGCGTCCCGCAGGATCAGCTTGACCGGCACGTCGGCCCGCGCCAGTCGAGTCGCCCATAAGGTGCCAAGGCTGCCGGCGCCAAGAACATGCCAGGTGGTGGACATCAGCTTTTTGCTCTGTTTATCGCGCGCATGGGTGGCTCGCAGTGAATGATGGGAAAGACCCGTTATAATCAGCGCGGATTTTAACCGCAAGCCAGGCGTGCTCCATCGTGATCGAGCATGCCCTTTTATTGGAGAGATTACATGCCGTCGTTCGACGTGGTATCCGAACTGGACAAACACGAAGTCACCAACGCGGTCGAGAACGCCGTCAAGGAACTCGATCGTCGTTATGACCTGAAAGGCAAAGGCACCTTCGAGTTCAAGGAAAAGGACCTGACCGTCAACCTGACCGCTGAAGCCGATTTCCAGCTCGAAGCGATGATTGAGATCCTCAAGCTGGCCCTGGTCAAGCGCAAAATCGACGTGCAGTGCCTTGAAGTCAAGGATGCCTATGCGTCGGGCAAGCTGATGAAGCAGGAAGCAGTCCTCAAGGAAGGCATCGACAAAGAGCTGGCGAAGAAAATCGTCGCTCATGTCAAAGACGCCAAGCTCAAGGTTCAGGCTGCCATTCAAGGCGAGCAAGTGCGCATTACCGGCAAGAAACGTGACGATTTGCAGGAAGCCATCGCGGCCCTGCGCGCCAAGACGTTCGATATGCCGCTGCAGTTCAACAACTTCCGCGACTGACCTTTCAGGCGGAAACCCTGTGGGAGCGAGCTTGCTCGCGAAGAAGGGCGTATCAGTCGACATCACTGTTGAATGACACCCCGTTTTCGCGAGCAGGCTCGCTCCCACCGGGATTGTGCTTAACCCAGGAGAATATAGATGGATTTGAATACTGAAGTGGACAACCTGGTCAAGGCGTCTCAAGCCTGGATTCCAATGATCATGGAATACGGCAGCCGCGTGCTGCTGGCGGTGCTTACCTTGGCCATCGGTTGGTGGCTGATCAACAAGGTCACGCAAAAGCTCGGTGGCCTGTTGGCGCTGCGTAACGCCGACCTCGCCCTGCAAGGCTTCATCAGCAGCCTGGCGAACATTATTCTCAAGGTTCTGCTGATCGTCAGCGTCGCCTCGATGATCGGCGTGGAAACCACTTCGTTTGTTGCGGCCATCGGTGCGGCCGGTCTGGCCATCGGTTTGGCCTTGCAGGGCAGCCTGGCGAACTTCGCCGGTGGTGTGCTGATTCTGTTGTTCCGCCCGTTCCGCATTGGTGATTGGATCGAAGCCCAAGGTGTTGCCGGCACTGTCGACAGCATCCAGATCTTCCACACTGTGTTGCGTACCGGCGATAACAAAACCATCATCATGCCGAACGGCAACCTGTCGAACGGCATCATCACCAATACCAACCGTCAACCGACCCGTAAAATTGTGTTTGATGTGGGCGTTGATTACCAAGCGGACTTGCAGCAAGCCCGTCAGGTCTTGCTGGACCTGGCCAACGATGAGCGTGTTTTGGCTGACCCGGAACCTCAGGCAGTGATTTCTACCCTGGGCGACAGTTCGATTACTGTTTCCCTGCGAGTGTGGGTGAAGACTGCGGATTATTGGGATGTGCTGTTCATGTTCAACGAACACTCCCGTGATCGTTTGAAAGCAGCTGGTATCGATATCCCGTTTCCACAGCGGGTGATTCGGGTGGTTCAGGAATCAGCGGTGCAGTGATTGATCCTTCGAACAATGCCTGACTGTTGGGTCAGGCATGTTCTGGAAAAAGTCGATCATTTAAATGCTGAGTTGTAGCCGATAAAAAGGCCCATCCGAAGATGGGCCTTTTGTTTGTTACCGCAAATTAACTGCTTGCGATTACAAGATCGACAGCGGGTAGTCAACGATCAGACGGAACTCTTTGATATCGCCTTCACCTTGGTCGCTGTTAGCGAAGTGCCATGCCTGACGGATACGGAAGGACAGGTCTTTCGCTGGGCCGTTCTGTACAACGTACTTGGCTTCGAAGTTGGTTTCGTTGTGCTTGCCGTCTGCACCGTACATACCAGCGTAAGCGCTGTTTGTTGGAGTGTTGGTGCCGTCGATGTCCCAACCTTTTACGTAACGGGTCATGAAGCTCAGACCAGGAACGCCGTATTCAGCCATTTTCAGGTCGTAACGGATTTGTGCCGATTTCTCGTTAGGACCGTTGAAGTCGGAGTACTGGATGGAGTTGGCGAGGAAAATCGAGTCGCCACCACGGTTGTTTTTGCCCACCCCGATGTAGTCGAACGGAGTATCACCGTTGACCTTCTGGAAGCCCAGGGTGATGGTGTGCGCCTTCAGGAACGAGTAAGCCGCGGCCAGCGAGTAGGTGGTGTTGCTGATATCGCCTACTTTAGCGTCACCGGTGTCTTGGGTGTTGTAGATGTTACCGTCGAAGTTGATCGACTGACTGTCAGTCAGCGGAAGGGTGTAGTTCAAATTCGCGTAGTACTGGTTCCAGATGTCTTCGAGCTTGGCACCATAAAGCGAGGCGCTCAGGTTGTCAGTGAAACCATACTTGCCGCCGAAATAGTCGATCTTGTTGGCTTCTTCACCATCGCTGAAGTTCGCATAGGTTGCGTACAGGCCGCCATCGCTGGCGTTCTTGTCCTGGCTGGAAGCCGAGTAGAAGTGACCAGCTTCGAGGTCGAGGTCTTTGATTTCGCTGCTTTGCAGTTGGATACCGCTGGCAGTTTGAGGAAGGATGCGGGAGCCACCAACAGCGAACACTGGAGCAGTGCTTGGCTGCATCTCACCGACTTTCAGCTCGGTTTTGGATACGCGGAATTTAACGGCGCCGCCGGCTTTGCCCTGGCTGTCGTTGACTTCGCGATAACCGCTGGCATTTCGGGTGTCGCTACGGCTCATGTTGCCGGTGCCGCCGGTGCCATCGCCACCGTCCAGCTTGATTGCCAGGTAACCGAACGCATCGACGCCGACGCCGATCAGGCCCTGAGTGTAACCGGAGCTGTAGTTGCCCCAAAGACCTTGGGTCCAGTCTTTCTGGTCGTTGGCGCCATCTTTGTTATCACGGTTGAAGTAGTAGTTGCGAACCAGCAAGTTCAACGAGCTGTCTTCAACAAAACCTTTGGCTTCAGCCTGGTCACTTACAAAAGGTGCGGCCGTAGCCATTTGAGTACTGGCTGCTGCTGCAACTGCCAGTGCGATCATGCTCCACTTCATCACGCGCATCGTGATTTGCTCCTTTGGTTTTAGAAGAGTACTGCCGTCCCACCTGATTTATTATCTGGGCGGCTCTTTCTTTTTGTGTCGGCGCAAACTTATATCACGCCGACCATGTTGGCGATACTTGCGCATCTAACCTTTCAGCTTCTTTACGACCCTGTCGCAAACAGCTTGGTAGATGTCGCAAATTTACAGCCCCGACGCAAGCGGACTGACAACTTTTAGCGTTGTTTTCCAGGACCTGAGCATCGGTAAAAAGAGTCCCTGGGTGAAACGCTTGAATCTCCATCGGGCAACCCTGCCGCTGTTTTTATTTGCCTTAAGGCGTCCACTTCCAGCGGACGCTTTAAAGGCGATGTGGGTGTGAATGCAACAAACGTGCACAAATCAGAATCCTGACGGTTTTTTTTCTGAAAGCCTGCCTGTCGCTGTAAAAACCTCATAAAACCGGGGTGTTCATCCATATTTTGTTTGGGCTTGACGCCATGGTTTGCGTCGTGTTGCACCCTTGTGGCCGACTGCATGACAACCCAAAACGTTACCGGTTCACCCCACCAGTGAGTAAATGGCGGATGCCTGACCGACTCAGCGTAGACGCGCTGTGCGGTTTTGGTGCAAAAAATTTTAATCACTGTACCGAATTCATACAGTGCGGTCGTTTGGCAACATTGAACGGGTCGTTGTTTATCAGTCAGTTCGGCGTTTTTTGTGTGGTTGCTGGTTCTGTAATGGTGCGTCCTGATCGAAAACGATTCATGTCGGGGCGCGTGGCTGGTCGTTTGTGCTTTCTCGGGTTGGCTTCGGCCATGGTTCGTCGTGAAGCCGGCGGCGTTCGCAGGTATGCTGCCGTCCTGTCGCTTGGTGCGCCGTCTCTCGGAATGGACGCTAAGCTGAAATTGATGACCAGGCGGGAGTGCGCGCAGTGTTCGTTCTAGATCCACGGCTTCAACAAGACACGTTACCGATCGGGGATTTCCCACTCTGCCGGTTGCTGCTGTCCAATGATTCGAACTACCCCTGGTTCATTCTGGTGCCGCGACGCGAGGATATCAGTGAGATATTTCAGTTGGATGTCGCAGATCAACAGCAGCTGTGGCAGGAAACGACCGCACTGGCGGAAATGCTCAAGGACTCGTTCGACGCGGACAAATTGAATGTCGCGGCCCTGGGTAACGTCGTCAGTCAGTTGCACATGCATGTGATAGTGCGCAAGCGTGAAGACGCCGCCTGGCCGGCACCGGTCTGGGGTAAACACCCGGCCAAACCTTATGGTTCGGAGCAGATCGCGTTGATACGCGAACGGTTGCGCCTGGTATTGACCGATGATTTTACGTTTCTGGAGGGTTGAATCATGAGCCTGGAAGAACGCGTTACCGATCTGGAGAGCCAACTGGCGTTTCAGGATGACACCATCCAGGCACTGAGCGATGTGCTGGCGACGCAGCAGCGTGCAGTGGAGCGCTTGCAGCTGCAAATGGCCGCATTGCTCAAGCGGCAAGAAGAAATGGCCGGTCAGTTCGAGACGTTCGAAGAAGAGGCGCCACCACCGCATTACTAGACGGCACGCAATAAAAAACCGCGAACAGCCAGGCTGTTCGCGGTTTTTTTTAGCCTCGGATCAGCGGCGCGGCAGTGCGGCGATCACATCTTCGGCTTGCAGGCCTTTGTCACGATTCATGACAGAGAACTCCACGCGCTGGCCTTCGACCAGGACACGGTGACCCTCGCCACGAATGGCCCGGAAATGCACGAAAATATCATCGCCGGAATCACGGGAAATAAAGCCGAAGCCTTTGGATGTGTTGAACCACTTTACGGTACCGGTATCGCGGTTGCTCATGTCATAGCTTGGCGAGGCGGCGGCCGGTGAAGATTTGTAGAAGCTGATGGTCAGGTGCAGAAGAACGGCAATCAGGGCAGCGACCAGGCTGAACAGAACGGCAGGTTGACCGGCAATGACAGGCATTGGCGCGAGCAGCGTCAGGGTTTGCAGGACGACGGCCAGAACCAGCAGGGCGCTGACCAGGTTTTGCAATTGATGACGCGGGCCTTTGTTCCAGTAAGGGATAACAGGAGCGAGGGTGAGGTTGAGCAGGCCGAAAAAGGCCAGGTACAGCGCATCAGGTTGTTGCAGGTAAGGTACGGCTTCGGATCGCAGGCTAGGGATGAAGGACAGCAGCAAGGCTGCTGCGCCCATTAGCAGGTGGACAATTTTCAACATTTTGAGTAACTCACGTTAAGACGGATCACAAGGAAGAGCTGATTGAGCACGGTTCGCTTCAGAACAATAGGAGGCGTTGGACACGTACCCGGTATCAGCCTATGCGCAGCCCCCGGAAAATAGGCGGTAGCGACACACTGCCTATTTAACAGCAAAGCCTGCGGCTACTCAAATCAGGCAGTCCAGCGGTGCTCTGAGAGTCGATTTGTCGCAGGTGACCGTCGCGCATGCCCGTCCATAAGAAAACTATGTAGGTGCTGCGGTCTGCTGTCTCTTTAAATCCCTTATGCGCTAGTCAAATGGCGTCTGACTATGTAGGAAAACGTCCGGCCTAGGACGGTCTCCATGATCGCCCTTCAATTGTTGGCTTCTCCTACGTTGATGGTCATAAAGTCATCTGGATATACCTATGCGCCTGCGCTTCTATAGGGCAACAGATATTGCTCTTAAAGAAGGCAAGGATGGCTAAGGAGTGTCAACGAAATGGATGACGAAGACAGGAGAAGCGAGGGGCAGGTCGGTCCGGTCAAGGAGATAAGGATCGATCCATTTGTCAGCGAATTTGATATGGGCCTGGCCCAGCCTTTATCCCGATCAGTGCGGTTGAATGGTTTCGCCACCTGCTTGCGACTTGAACAGGTGTACTGGGATATTTTGAATGATATGGCCAAGGTCAACTGCTGTTCCGTCAGTGCGCTGTTGTCCCATGTGGACCGCGAGGTGCATTTGCGTCACGGCGGGGTCAAGAATTTCACCGGGCTGGTGCGGGTTGTGTGTGTCGTGCACAGCCTGAAGGAAGGTGGCTGCATCGCCATGCCTTGACCACAGGGGTGAATGAATAGAGTGTCGGTCTGTGCAGTCTTACGGCTGCACAGGCTGCATTTAATGGATATAATCCCGCTCTTTGCCGCAAAACCCAGCGTGTGCGGTAGCAATCTGATCGCCGAGACAACCCCCATGCCGATGTACGACTATCAATGTGCTTCCTGTGGTCATCAGTTGGAAGCCATTCAAAAGATCAGCGCAGCACCGCTGGTCGACTGCCCTGCCTGCCAGGCGCCAGAGCTTAAGAAGATGCTGTCCATGCCGGGCTTCCGCCTTAGCGGCACCGGCTGGTACGAAACCGATTTCAAGACCGGTTCCAAGAAGAATCTGGCCGGCGGCGACAAAGCTGACTAGGGTCTTGAGCCTGAGTTGAACGACACGAGCGAGCTCTTGCATCATCTGGCGCCTTTCACCAGGGCCGGATATGAGCAAGGCCTCCAACCGAATTTCGAATTACGAGAAGCGAAACCACTACCATGATGCGCAGCCATTATTGCGGCCAACTGAACGAAAGCCTGGAAGGCCAGGAAATTACCCTTTGCGGATGGGTTCACCGTCGCCGTGACCACGGTGGGGTGATTTTCCTCGATATCCGTGATCGGGACGGTCTGGCCCAGGTGGTGTTCGACCCGGACCGCGCTGAAACTTTCGCCGCCGCCGATCGCGTGCGCAGCGAGTACGTGGTCAAGGTCACCGGCAAGGTTCGCCTGCGTCCGGCCGGTGCCGGCAACGCCAACATGGCGTCGGGCATGATCGAAGTGCTGGGCTACGAGCTGGAAGTATTGAACGAAGCGGAAACCCCGCCGTTCCCGCTCAACGAGTTCTCCGACGTCGGCGAAGAAACCCGCCTGCGTTATCGCTTCATCGACCTGCGTCGTCCGGAAATGCTCGAGAAGCTGCGCCTGCGTTCGCGCATGACCACCAGCATCCGTCGTTACCTGGACGAGAACGGCTTCCTCGATGTCGAGACGCCGATCCTGACCCGCGCTACCCCGGAAGGTGCTCGCGATTACCTGGTGCCGAGCCGTACTCACGCCGGTTCCTTCTTCGCCTTGCCGCAATCGCCGCAGCTGTTCAAGCAACTGCTGATGGTGGCTGGCTTCGATCGCTACTACCAGATCGCCAAATGCTTCCGCGACGAAGACCTGCGTGCCGACCGTCAGCCTGAGTTCACTCAGATCGACATCGAAACCAGCTTCCTCGATGAAAAAGACATCATTGGCATTACCGAAGGCATGATCCGCAACCTGTTCAAGGAAGTGCTGGATGTGGAATTCGGCGACTTCCCGCACATGACCTGGGAAGAGGCCATGCGTCGTTACGGCTCCGACAAGCCGGACCTGCGTAACCCGCTGGAACTGGTTGACGTTGCCGATCAGCTGAAAGAAGTCGACTTCAAAGTCTTCAGCGGCCCGGCCAACGACCCGAAATGCCGCGTTGCCGCCTTGCGCGTTCCTGGCGCAGCGAGCATGCCGCGCAAGCAGATCGACGACTACACCAAGTTCGTCGGCATCTACGGTGCCAAGGGCCTGGCGTACATCAAGGTCAACGAGCGCGCCAAAGGCGTCGAAGGCCTGCAATCGCCGATCGTCAAGAACATCCCTGAAGCCAACCTCAATGTGATCCTCGATCGCGTTGGCGCGGTTGACGGCGACATCGTGTTCTTCGGTGCCGACAAGGCCAAGATCGTCAGCGAAGCCCTGGGCGCGCTGCGGATCAAGGTCGGTAACGACCTGAACCTGCTGACTTGTCAGTGGGCGCCAATGTGGGTAGTCGACTTCCCGATGTTCGAAGAGAACGACGACGGCAGCTTCGCGGCCTTGCATCACCCGTTCACCGCGCCGAAGTGCACCCCGGAAGAATTGGAAGCCAACCCGGCGACCGCTCTGTCCCGTGCCTACGACATGGTCCTGAACGGCACCGAGCTGGGTGGTGGTTCGATCCGTATCCACCGCAAGGAAATGCAACAGTCGGTGTTCCGTCTGCTGGGTATCAGTGAAGCGGAACAGGAAGAGAAATTCGGCTTCCTGCTCGACGCCCTGAAATACGGCGCGCCGCCGCACGGTGGCCTGGCCTTCGGTCTGGACCGTCTGGTGATGCTGATGACCGGCGCCCAGTCGATCCGTGAAGTGATCGCCTTCCCGAAAACCCAGAGCGCCGCTTGCGTCATGACTCAGGCACCGGGTGTGGTAGATGCCAAGGCATTGCGCGAACTGCACATTCGTCTGCGCGAAACGCCTAAAGCTGAGTAAGGCTGACCAGAAGGGCGCATCTTCGGATGCGCCCTTTCTTTATAGAATGGTCGAGATTTTTATTTGCTGGCTGGCGCATCATGGCGCGGCGGGCAATGTTTCAAAGAGAATTCGGAGCGAGATATGGCGGGTCATTCCAAGTGGGCGAACATCAAGCACCGCAAAGAACGTCAGGATGCCAAGAAGGGCAAGATTTTCACCAAGTGGATTCGTGAACTGACCGTTGCGGCCCGTCAGGGCGGTGGCGATCCGGGTTCCAACCCGCGTTTGCGTCTGGCGCTGGACAAGGCCCTCGGCGCGAACATGAGCCGGGACATCATCGACCGTGCGGTCGCCCGCGGTGCCGGTGCTGCCGACACCGACGACATGGTCGAGCTGACCTACGAAGGCTACGGCCCGGGTGGCGTGGCGGTGATGGTCGAGTGCATGACCGACAACCGCAACCGCACCGCCGCCGCTGTTCGTCATGCGTTCAGCAAATGCGGCGGCAACCTCGGTACGGACGGTTCGGTGGCCTATCTGTTCGAGCGCAAGGGGCAGATATCCTTCGCTCCTGGCGTTGATGAAGATGCGCTGATGGAAGCGGCGATGGAAGCCGATGCCGATGACGTGGTGACCCACGAAGACGGCTCCATCGACGTGTTCACCTCGTTCGCCGGTTTCTATTCCGTGCGCAACGCTTTGGAGGCCGCAGGCTTCAAGGGTGATGATGCGGAAATCGTGATGCTGCCGACCACCAGTGCCGAACTCGACCTGGAAGGCGCCGAGAAGGTTCTCAAGCTGATCGACATGCTTGAAGACCTGGATGACGTGCAGAACGTCTACTCCAACGCGGACATCCCTGAATCGGTGGCCGCTCAGCTCGGTTGATGCATTGATAAAGATCGCAGCCTTCACCTGACCCCTGTAGGAGCTGGCGAAGCCTGCGATCTTTTGACTTTAAGATCGAAAATCAAAAGATCGCAGCCTTTGGCAGCTCCTACACAGTTATCCTCAAGCCACCGCGATCTCTTTCTGCAGGCGTTATGACTTTAATTCTTGGTATCGACCCCGGTTCGCGCATCACCGGTTATGGCGTGGTACGCGATACCGGGCGTGGATGCGTTTACGTGGCGTCGGGCTGCATTCGCACAGGGTCCGGCGAGCTGCATGAACGCCTGCAAATCGTCTATCGCGGCGTGCGCGAAATCATCCAGACCTACGGGCCGGTGACCATGGGCATCGAAAAGGTCTTCATGGCGCGCAATGCCGATTCTGCGCTGAAACTTGGCCAGGCCCGCGGCGCGGCCATCGTTGCCGGGGCGGAAGAAAGCCTGGAAATCGCTGAGTACACGGCGACCCAAGTCAAACAGGCGGTAACCGGGACTGGCGCGGCGAATAAAGAGCAGGTGCAAATGATGGTCATGCACATGCTGAAACTGACCAGCAAGCCGCAAATCGATGCCTCGGACGCCCTGGCCATTGCTATTTGCCATGCTCACACCCGCTCCAGCCTGTTGCCCCATGGCCTGGGTACGGCACGCAGTCGTGGCGGACGCCTGCGTCTCTGATAGCATCAGCAATCATTTTTTATGGAGCGAGGGTTTTGCGCCTGTGTCGTCGGCGCAAAACCCTCGTTCTGTCAGTCGCCAGCACTGATCTGGCCAACGCTCAAGGATCTGAAACGTGATTGGACGCTTGCGCGGCACACTCGCTGAGAAACAGCCGCCGCACCTGATTCTGGATGTAAACGGTCTGGGGTATGAGCTGGAAGTGCCCATGACCACGCTTTATCGCTTGCCGTCGGTCGGTGAACCGCTGACCTTGCACACCCATTTGGTCGTACGCGAAGACGCGCAATTACTCTATGGCTTCTTCGGCAAGCGTGAGAGAGACTTTTTTCGCGAGTTGATCCGTCTCAATGGTGTGGGGCCGAAATTGGCCCTGGCCCTGATGTCGAGCCTGGAAGTCGATGAGCTGGTCCGTTGCGTACAATCCCAGGACACCTCGGCGCTGACCAAGGTGCCGGGCGTGGGCAAGAAGACTGCCGAGCGTTTGCTGGTGGAACTCAAGGATCGCTTCAAGGCCTGGGAAACCGTGCCGGCCATGTTTGCCCTGGTGCCAAACCAGCCGGGTGGGCCTGATACGACGCCGGTCGCCACCGCCGAAAATGACGCGGTCAGCGCGCTGATCTCCCTGGGCTACAAGCCGCAGGAAGCCAGCAAGGCGATTTCTGCGATCAAGGAGAAAGGTTTGAGCAGTGAAGACATGATTCGTCGTGCCCTGAAGGGAATGATCTAAGTGATTGAAGCTGATCGTCTGATTGCCGCCACACCGGGGCCTCGTGATCGCGAGGAAGTCCAGGACCGGGCGATTCGTCCTGTCAGCCTGGCCGAATACATTGGCCAGCCGACCGTTCGCGAGCAAATGGAGTTGTTCATCCAGGCCGCCCGTGGGCGCAATGAATCCCTGGACCACACGCTGATTTTCGGCCCGCCGGGCCTGGGTAAGACGACCCTGGCCAACATCATCGCCCAGGAAATGGGCGTGTCGATCAAGAGCACCTCGGGCCCCGTGCTTGAACGTCCGGGTGACCTGGCGGCGCTGTTGACCAATCTCGAGCCACACGACGTTCTGTTCATCGACGAAATCCATCGGCTTTCACCAATCGTCGAAGAAGTGCTGTACCCGGCCATGGAAGATTTCCAGCTCGACATCATGATCGGCGAAGGGCCGGCCGCGCGTTCGATCAAGCTTGATCTGCCGCCGTTCACCCTGGTCGGTGCGACGACGCGGGCGGGGATGCTGACCAATCCGCTGCGCGACCGTTTCGGTATCGTCCAGCGCCTGGAGTTCTATAACACCGCCGACCTGGCAACGATTGTCAGTCGTTCGGCGAATATCCTCGGCTTGCCACTGGACCCGGAAGGCGCCTTCGAAATCGCCCGTCGTGCCCGTGGTACGCCACGGATCGCCAACCGCTTGCTGCGCCGGGTTCGCGATTTCGCCGAAGTTCGCGCCAAGGGCCACATCACCAAGCCGATTGCCGACCTGGCCTTGAACCTGCTGGATGTCGACGAGCGAGGCTTCGATCACCAGGATCGACGTCTGTTGTTGACCATGATCGAGAAGTTCGACGGTGGGCCGGTCGGGGTCGATAGCCTTGCCGCCGCCATCAGTGAAGAGCGCCACACCATTGAAGACGTGCTGGAGCCGTACCTGATCCAGCAGGGCTACATCATGCGTACGCCACGGGGGCGGGTGGTGACCCGGCATGCGTATCTGCACTTCGGTTTAAACATCCCGTCACGATTGGGCGAGATGCCCGTGGTAGACGAGTTCCTCGATGCCGTGGACGATTAATAACCTTTGCGCGCTGATATATTCGGGGTTTGTGTGGTCCCAGGACCGTACTTTCGCCAGAAAGCCGTGAATCAATGAAAAACAGTTGCCTGGCCGGATTGGCAACCTGAGGAGTAAGCACTAGAGTATGCGCGCGCAAAACGGGCTTGAGCCTTTCGCACTTCGTTGTCGCGTTTATTACGAGGACACCGATGCGGGCGGCATCGTGTATTACGTCAATTACCTCAAGTTTATGGAACGGGCTCGAACCGAGCGGCTCCGGGAGCTGGGCTTTGCCCAATCCCAGCTAGCAGGTGAGGACCTGTTGTTCGTCGTGCATTCCAGCGAAGCGCGTTACCACGCGCCGGCGCGACTGGACGACGAGTTGCTGGTAAGCGCTGAAGTAATCGAATTGAACCGTGTCAGCCTGCGCTTCAAGCAGCAGGTCAGGCGGGCTACGGATAATGCGCTGCTCTGCGAAGGGCAGTTTCTGGTGGCCTGTGTGCGCACTAACAGTTTAAAACCCCGGGCCATTCCCGAAGCTCTACGTGCGGCCTTTGCCGACGTGAGCGGCGCGGGTACACACTCAAAGCAGGAGATAAAGCGTGGAAGCTAACGTCGTCGACCATTCCTCCATGTGGAGCCTGGTCAGCAATGCCAGTATCGTGGTGCAACTGGTAATGCTGATCCTGGTAGCCGCATCGGTGACCTCATGGATCATGATCTTTCAGCGCAGCAATCTGCTGCGCGCCGGTCGACGTGCCCTGGAGAGCTTTGAAGAGCGCTTCTGGTCCGGTATCGACCTGTCCAAACTCTACCGTCAGGCTGGCAGTAACCCTGATCCGGATTCAGGCGTAGAGCAGATCTTCCGTGCCGGTTTCAAGGAATTCTCCCGTCTGCGCCAGCAGCCAGGCGTTGACCCGGAAGCGGTCATGGAAGGCGTGGCCCGTGCCATGCGCGTCGCCATTTCCCGCGAAGAAGAAAAGCTCGAGCAGAGCCTGCCGTTCCTCGCGACCGTCGGTTCCGTCAGCCCGTATATCGGTCTGTTCGGTACCGTCTGGGGGATCATGAACTCCTTCCGTGGCCTGGCCACTGCCCAGCAAGCGACCCTGGCCACTGTGGCCCCGGGTATTGCCGAAGCACTGATTGCTACCGCGATTGGCTTGTTCGCCGCCATCCCGGCCGTTATCGCTTACAACCGTTTTGCTGCGCGCAGTGAAACCCTGCTGGGCCGTTACTACACCTTCGCCGATGAATTCCAGGCGATCCTGCACCGCAAAGTGCACACCAGCGAAGAATAAGCAGGTAATTTCCAATGGCTTTAATCGCTCGAGCTCGCAAAAAGCGCAAGCCGGTTGCCGAGATGAACGTGGTGCCTTACATCGACGTGATGTTGGTGCTGCTGGTCATCTTCATGGTGACCGCGCCGATGCTCAATCAGGGCGTGAAAGTTGATCTGCCCAAGGTTTCCAGCGAAGCCTTGCCGCAGGACAACAACACCCAGGTCCTGACCATTTCGATCAAGGCTGACAAGACCTACTACTGGAACCTTGGCAGCGAAGTCGACACTGAAAAGCAACAGGACAAGGCCATGACCTTGCCGCAGATGACTGACGCCGTGACCAAGATCATTCGCGCCGGCACTGAAGGTGGCAAGCGTACCCAGGTGTTCATCCGCGGCGACAAGACCGTCGACTACGGTTCTGTCATGGGCGCCATGGGCGGATTGCAGAAAGCCGGGGTCGGTAATGTTGGCTTGATTACCGAGGCACCCTGATGCAGCAAATGCGAGAGCCGTCCGCCTCGGAAAGCTACTTCTGGCCTAGCGTCTGGGCGCTTGTCTTGCACGTGCTGGTTTTTGGCATGCTGTTCGTCAGCTTCGCCTTCACGCCCGAACTGCCGCCGGCCAAGCCGATTGTCCAGGCGACCCTGTACCAACTGAAATCGAAAAGTCAGGCGACCACCCAGACCAATCAGAAGATTGCGGGTGAGGCGAAGAAATCCGCCGCACGCCAGACCGAAGTCGAACAGATGGAACAGAAAAAGATCGAGCAGGAAGCGATCAAGGCCGCGGAACAAAAGAAGGAAGACGCGGCTCAAAAAGCCGAAGAATCCAAAAAGGCCGACGAGACGAAGAAAGCGGAAGAGGCAAAAAAGGCTGATGAAGCCAAGAAAGCCGATGAAGCCAAGAAGACCGCCGAAGCTAAAAAGGCCGAAGAGAAACAATTGGCTGATATAGCCAAGAAGAAGTCTGAAGAAGAAGCCAAGAAAGCAGCTGAAGAAGAGGCCAAGAAAGCGGCCGCTGAAGAAGCGAAGAAAAAGATCGTCGAAGACGCGAAGAAGAAAGCTGCCGAAGACGCCAAGAAGAAATCTGAAGCTGAAGAGGCGAAGAAGAAAGTCGCCGAAGACGCGAAGAAGAAAGCTGCTGCCGATGCTGCGAAGAAAAAATCGCAGGAAGCAGCACGTAAATCCGCCGAAGACAAAAAGGCTCAGGCCTTGGCAGATCTGCTTTCTGACACGCCGCAGCGTCAGCAGGCCTTGGCGGATGAGCAGGGTGACGAAGTCGCCGGTAGTTTCGATGATCTGATTCGTGCTCGTGCAGCGGAAGGCTGGGCTCGTCCACCTTCGGCCCGCAAAGGCATGACAGTCGTGTTGCAAATCGGCATGTTGCCGGACGGTACGTTGACTTCGGTGAGCGTGGCCAAGTCCAGTGGCGATGGTCCGTTTGACGCTTCCGCTGTAGCGGCGGTCAAGAACATTGGACGTTTGACAGAAATGCAGGGAATGAAGCCGAGTGATTTCGCTCCGTATCGTTCATTCAAGATGACATTCACACCTGAGGATCTAGCCTTGTGAGAAACCTTCTTCGAGGAATGCTTGTCGTTATCTGCTGCATGGCAGGGATAGCGGCAGCTGATGAAAAAAACATTCTGGTCACCAGCGGCAGTGATCGGGCCACCCCGATCGCAGTCGTTCCGTTTGGCAACCAGGGCGGCAGCGTTCTGCCGGACGACATGGCCGAAATCATCGGTAACGACCTGCGCAACTCGGGTTATTACTCGCCGATTCCAAAACAGAACATGATCAGCCAGCCAAGCCAGGCCAGCGAAATCATCTTCCGTGACTTCAAGGCGCTGGGCGCCCAGTACGTCATGGTCGGCAGCATTGCTCCTGCGGGCGGTCGCCTGCAGGTTCAATACGCACTGTTCAACGTCGCCACCGAGCAGCAAGTGCTGACCGGCAGCGTGTCGGGCAGCGTCGATCAACTGCGCGACATGTCGCACTACATTGCGGACCAGTCGTTCGAAAAACTCACCGGTATCAAAGGTGCGTTCTCGACTCGTCTGCTGTACGTGACGGCTGAGCGTTTCTCTGAAAAGAACACTCGCTACACGCTGCAACGTTCTGACTATGACGGTGCCCGTGCCGTGACCCTGCTGCAATCGCGCGAGCCGATCCTGTCGCCGCGTTTCGCACCGGACGGCAAGCGCATCGCTTATGTGTCGTTCGAGCAGAAGCGTCCGCGTATCTTCATGCAGAACATCGACACCGGTCGCCGTGAGCAGATCACCAACTTCGAAGGCCTGAACGGCGCGCCAGCATGGTCGCCGGATGGCAATCGCCTGGCATTCGTCTTGTCGAAAGATGGCAACCCGGACATCTATGTGATGAACCTGGGTTCGCGTCAGATCACCCGTGTCACCAACGGTCCTGGCATCAACACCGAACCGTTCTGGGGCAAGGATGGTTCGACCATCTACTTCACCTCGGACCGTGGCGGCAAGCCGCAGATCTATAAAACCAGTGCAGGTGGTGGCGGTGCGGAACGTGTGACCTTTATCGGTAACTACAACGCCAACCCTAAGCTTTCGGCTGATGAAAAGACCCTGGTGATGATCCATCGTCAGGAAGGTTTCACTAATTTCAAGGTGGCGGCCCAGGATTTGCAGCGCGGAAGCGTAAAAATCCTTACTGATAGCACTCTGGACGAGTCGCCTACTGTTGCGCCCAACGGCACCATGGTAATCTACGCCACCCGCCAGCAGGGCCGGGGAGTCTTGATGCTCGTGTCCATTAATGGACGCGTAAGGCTCCCGCTTCCTACCGCACAAGGCGAAGTCAGAGAACCTTCCTGGTCCCCTTACCTGAACTGACGCGGCGCTACACGTTGTACTTAACACATTGGGGTTCATTAGGAGTTTCACGATGGAAATGCTGAAGTTTGGTAAATTTGCTGCGCTGGCTCTGGCCATGGCTGTAGCTGTAGGTTGCTCGTCCAAAGGCGGCGACAATGCCGGTGAAGGCGCTGTAGATCCAAACGCTGGTTACGGCGCAAACACTGGTGCAGTTGACGGCTCCCTGAGCGAAGAAGCTGCTCTGCGCGCAATCACCACTTTCTACTTCGAATACGACAGTTCGGACCTGAAGCCAGAAGCCATGCGCGCTCTGGACGTTCACGCCAAGGACCTGAAAGCAAACGGCGCTCGCGTTGTTCTGGAAGGCAACACCGACGAACGTGGTACTCGTGAGTACAACATGGCACTGGGCGAGCGTCGTGCGAAAGCCGTTCAGCGTTACCTGGTACTGCAAGGTGTTTCCCCAGCTCAGCTGGAACTGGTTTCCTACGGCGAAGAGCGTCCAGTTGCTACCGGCAACGACGAGCAGTCCTGGGCTCAAAACCGTCGCGTCGAACTGCGTAAGTAATTCGTCATGCGAACGTGCCGTCGTGCTGTAACTGTTTTGGCTCTCAGCCTCGCACCGCTTGCGGTGTGGGCTGCGGTTCCTGTGGTCGATAATGACTCCGGCTATACCAATAGCGGGACTAATAATCCGCCTGCAGGTTACGGTACGAACGGCGCCTATGCCGGGGGAGGGGTTTCGGCCCCTGTCTCGGCACAGGGCGAGCTGTTCAACCAACTGCAATCGATGCAGGAGCAGATCTCGCGCCAACAAGGCATCATCGAAGTTCTGCAAAATGATGTAGCGCGCATGAAGCAAGAGAGCCTGGAGCGATATCAGGATCTTGATCGGCGCATAGGAACCGGCGTTGCACCAGCCGCGACTCCTGATAATTCTTCCACCGGTGGCAGTTTGAATGCCCCCGGTGCAGCAGCGGGCGCGGGAGCGGCAGCCGCTGCCACTTCCACACAAGCGCCTGCCGCGGGTGGCGAGCAGGCTGATCCGGCGAAGGAAAAACTGTATTACGATGCAGCCTTCGACCTGATCAAAGCCAAGGACTTCGACAAGGCCAGCCAGGCTTTTGCCGCATTCCTGCGCAAGTACCCGAACAGTCAGTACGCGGGTAATGCCCAGTACTGGTTGGGGGAAGTGAACCTGGCCAAAGGCGATCTGCAAGGTGCAGGTCAGGCTTTTGCCAAGGTTTCTCAGCTGTACCCCAAGCATCCAAAAGTGCCTGATTCGCTGTACAAGCTGGCTGATGTAGAGCGCCGTCTTGGTCATCCCGACAAGGTCAAAGGTATTTTGCAACAGGTTGTGTCCCAATATCCGGGCACTTCCGCCGCTCAGCTGGCCCAGCGTGATCTGCAAAAAATGTAAGGGCGGCTTTACCCGTCTTGAAGAAACCCGCGCTTGTCGCGGGTTTTTTCGTTAGAATTCACGCCCTTTTTATGAAACACGCTTTTTGGGATCTGCGCGATGGCGGGGTTCCTTGAAGTGCCTGACGGAGGCGGACAGCCTGTTTAGCTGTCATGCCCGTGGCGACTATGCAAGACACATTGAGAATCACCGAAGTTTTCTACTCGTTGCAGGGTGAAACGCGGACTGCCGGGCTGCCCACTGTTTTTGTGCGCTTGACCGGTTGCCCATTGCGTTGCCAATACTGCGACAGCGCTTATGCGTTCACTGGCGGCACCCTTCGCACGCTCGACGACATCCTCGAGCAAGTGGCCGGTTTTCGTCCGCGTTACGTCTGTGTCACCGGCGGCGAGCCGCTGGCACAGCCCAATGCCATCCCATTGCTCAAGCAGTTGTGTGACGCCGGTTACGAGGTCTCGCTGGAAACCAGCGGTGCCCTGGATATCTCGGCGGTCGATCCACGGGTCAGTCGCGTCGTCGACCTGAAAACCCCGGGTTCGAAAGAAGCCCACCGCAACCGCTACGAGAACATCGAACTGCTCACGCGCAACGATCAGGTGAAGTTTGTCATCTGCTCGCGGGAAGACTATGACTGGGCTGTGTCCAAGCTGATCCAGTACGGTCTGGATCAGCGTGCCGGCGAAGTCCTGTTCTCGCCGAGTCACCATGACCTCAATGCTAGGGACCTGGCTGACTGGGTGGTGGCGGACAACCTGCCTGTGCGTCTGCAATTGCAGTTGCATAAATATCTTTGGAATGACGAGCCGGGGCGCTGAAATGACTGAACAACTGAATACTGCTGAAAAACGTGCGGTCATCCTGCTGTCCGGCGGTCTGGACTCCGCGACCGTGGTGGCCATGGCTCGCGCTGAAGACTACAGCTGCTACACCATGAGCTTCGACTACGGTCAGCGCTCTCACGCAGAATTGCACGCCGCCGAACGTGTCGCTCGCGACCTGGGTGTGGTCGAGCACAAGGTGATCGGCCTGAACCTGAACGGGATCGGCGGTTCAGCATTGACCGACACCAGCATCGATGTGCCGGAAGAAGCGGGCGAAGGTATTCCGGTGACTTACGTGCCGGCGCGCAACACCGTTTTCTTGTCCCTGGCGTTGGGATGGGCTGAAGTGCTCGGCGCCCGCGACATCTTTATTGGTGTGAACGCTGTGGATTACTCCGGTTACCCGGATTGCCGTCCTGAGTTCATTGAATCCTTCGAGCGCATGGCCAATCTGGCGACCAAGGCCGGCGTCGAGGGGAATGGTTTTCGTATCCAGGCGCCACTGCAGAACCTCAGCAAGGCGCAGATAGTCCAGGCGGGCGTGAAGCTCGGTGTTGATTACGGCCTGACTGTTTCCTGCTATCAGGCCGACGATAACGGTCGTGCATGCGGCAAGTGCGACAGCTGCCGCCTGCGTGCAGAAGGCTTTGCGGCAGCCGGAATCAGTGACCCAACACCTTATTTTTGATTTATTTCAAATTAGGTGTTGAATAGTCCTTAAAAATCAGTATTATACGCGCCACCACACAGCGGGTCGTTAGCTCAGTTGGTAGAGCAGTTGGCTTTTAACCAATTGGTCGTAGGTTCGAATCCCACACGACCCACCATTTTTGTAGCAGTTTTAAAAGTCTGGAAGGCCCACGCAAGTGAGGATTTCCGGATTTTTTTTTGCCTGCGATTTAAGGTTGCCCGGGTTCTGGGCTGAGCCGCGTGACGCAGGTCAGAATCATCTTTTGCATCTACGGGATATTCTGTAGCCTTGCGCAGCTTCAACGTTGTCCGTGCCTGATGATACTCACTTTCCCGGCGGTACCCTGAAGGGGCCGGAGCCGGGTGTATACTCGACTTTCGCGCGAACGCGCCTGCAGGTCTTGCGAACATGACGCAGATTTCCGAACGCCTTCTGGTTCAAGCCCACCTCGACGCCAAGCAGCCCAAGCCGCTGACTGCCGAGGAGGAGGCCTATTACCGTGCTGCCATCGCTGCCGAGCTCAAGGCTCAGGACGCGGTGCTGGTTGCTCACTTCTATTGCGATCCGGTCATTCAGGCCCTGGCCGAAGAAACCGGCGGCTGTGTCTCCGACTCATTGGAGATGGCCCGCTTCGGCAATGCTCACCCGGCCAAGACCGTGGTGGTCGCCGGTGTGAAGTTCATGGGCGAGACTGCCAAAATCCTCAACCCGGAAAAGCGCATCCTGATGCCAACCCTGGAAGCGACCTGCTCGCTGGACCTGGGTTGCCCGGTGGACGAGTTCTCGGCGTTCTGCGATCAGCACCCGGAACGTACGGTGGTGGTGTATGCCAACACGTCGGCGGCGGTCAAAGCCCGGGCGGATTGGGTGGTGACTTCAAGCTGCGCGCTGGAGATCGTCGAAAGCCTGATGGATAACGGCGAAACCATCATCTGGGGCCCGGACAAGCATTTGGGCACCTACATCCAGCGCCAGACTGGCGCGGACATGCTGCTGTGGGACGGTGCCTGCATCGTTCACGAAGAGTTCAAGTCCAAGCAGCTCGAAGATATGAAGGCGCTGTACCCGGACGCAGCGATTCTGGTGCACCCGGAGTCGCCGACGTCGGTGATCGAGCTGGCGGATGCCGTCGGCTCCACCAGTCAGTTGATTGCAGCAGCGCAGAGCCTGCCAAACAAGACCTTTATCGTTGCCACTGATCGCGGCATCTTCTACAAGATGCAGCAGCTGTGCCCGGACAAGGTCTTCATCGAAGCGCCAACGGCCGGTAACGGCGCAGCGTGCCGTAGTTGCGCACATTGCCCGTGGATGGCGATGAATACCCTTGAGCGCACGCTCAAGAGCTTGAAGGAAGGGACAAACGAGATATTTGTCGATCCAGCGTTGATTCCGCAAGCGATTCGGCCGTTGAAGCGGATGCTCGACTTCACACAGGCCGCGCGGATGAAATTGGCCGGCAACGCCTGAGATCTGTCAGTTAAGCCGCAAAAACTGTGGGAGCGAGCCTGCTCGCGATAGCGTTCTGTCAGTCACATCCATGTTGACTGATACGCCTCTATCGCGAGCAGGCTCGCTCCCACATTGGTTTTTGTATGGCTGAACTACTTGGCTTTCTTTGGAATCCGCACGAGCTGGGTGTCGGAGTAGATGTCATGCCAGCTGCGTTTCTGTTTGTCGAACAGCGACCAGAAGAACCCCAGCCCGACGCACAGCAAGGACGCGATCGACACCACAAAGCGCAGCAATGCCTGCCACAGGCTGATGGATGAGCCGTCGGCGTTTTGTACGCGGATGCACCAGACCTGCATGCCCAGGGTCTGGCCGGACCAGGTCCAGAACTTGGCGAAGAAACCGAACAACACAAATAGCAGCACCGTTGACAGCAATGGATCACCGTCCAGCGCGCCGGCTTCGGTCAAGGTGCGCATTTTGTCTTCGCCGATGATCGCCATCTGGATCATCTTGTAAATGCCGCTGGTGACGATCAGCAGGGCGGTACACAACAAGAAGTCATAGAACATCGCTGCCAGGCGACGACCCAAGGGGGCGGCAGGAAAGTCGCCCTGGGGTTTGAGAAGATGTTTCGACATGGCAGCCTCTGGACGGAAAAAAGAAGCCATTTTACGTATTTACGCGCACAAAAAAGCCCCTGATGTCAGCATCAGGGGCTTTTTCGTTACAGAAGATCAGGCTTCTGCTTGTACTTCGTCAGCCTGCATGCCTTTCTGGCCTTGCACAGCAACGAAAGTCACTTTCTGGCCTTCTTTCAGGCTCTTGAAGCCGTTGCCCTGAATAGCGCGGAAATGCACGAACAGATCCGGACCGCTTTCTGGAGTGATAAAACCAAACCCTTTCTCGTCGTTAAACCACTTGACGGTACCGCTCTGACGTTGGGACATTTCTTATTTCCTTTGACGCAAAAATTAATGACAGCCTCTTTCTTGTGAAAGAGTACTGGGGCTGGTTGCAGGAGAGTAAGAAGACGTCGAACGGGATGTAGCTAACTTGTAGGCTACTGCCCAGGTCACGATTCCAAGCGACCCATGCAAACACAGTGAACAAACTCTACGCCAACTACGGGAGAAAAAACAAGCCCTGTGGAGGGCCCGGAATTGCTCGCGTTGATGCCGTTCAGCGGCAACTAGCGTTAGCTTATGTGATAGAGGTGTTCAATTGTTTTCGATCGTTATAAGCCAAGTTCGTTATCGAAGGTGTGCACTGTTTTATGGCGGTTGCGTTACACATTAGTGCACTATTAACGCAACCGCGTTACTTATAGAAACAGTCAATCAGCCGCGGTAGTAGCGTTGTGGAACAAATGGCATTTTGCTTACAAGCAAAGGCACCTTTTTCCCACGAACAATCGCCCATACCGGCGTATCGAGAGCAGTGTAAGCACTGTCGACGTAACCCATCGCCAAAGGGCCGCCCAAGGTCGGACCGAAGCCGCCACTGCAAACCGCGCCAATGATGTCGCCTGCTTCATTGACGATCTCCGCTCCTTCGCGCACCGGCGTGCGTTCCTGGGGCAACAGGCCAACGCGTTTGCGGCTGACACCGGCTTGTTGCTGTGCGAACATGGTTTCTGCGCCAGGGAAGCCGCCGGCACGTGCGCCATCAGCGCGACGAGGCTTGGAGATCGCCCACAGCAGGCTTGCTTCAATCGGGGTGGTCTCGGTGTTCATGTCGTGGCCGTAGAGGCACAGGCCGGCTTCCAGGCGCAGGGAGTCGCGAGCGCCAAGGCCGATGGCCGCCACTTCCGGTTCGGCCAGCAGGGCGCGAGCCAGGGCTTCGGCGTTGGCAGCCGGCACGGAGATTTCGTAACCGTCTTCACCGGTGTAGCCCGAACGGCTGACAAAGCAGTCCACGCCCAGCAGTTTCACGCGGGTGAACTGCATGAAGGTCATCTTCGTCACTTCAGGCGCCAGGCGTGCGAGCACGGTGACGGCAGCCGGACCTTGCAGCGCCAGCAGGGCGCGTTCTTCGAACAGCGGCTCGATGGTGCACTGATCGCCGATGTGCTTGCGCAGGTGCGCCAGGTCTTGATCCTTGCAGGCGGCGTTGACCACCAGGAACAGTTCGTCGTTACCCAGGTTGGCGACCATCAGGTCGTCGAGGATGCCGCCAGTCTCGTTGGTGAACATCGCGTAACGCTGCATGCCCACCGGCAGGTCGATGATGTCCACCGGCACCAGGCTTTCCAGCGCCTTGGCGGCATTCGCGCCGGTCAGGCGGATCTGGCCCATGTGCGAGACATCGAACAGCCCGGCCTGATCACGGGTGTGCTGGTGTTCTTTCATCACGCCGAGCGGGTATTGCACCGGCATGTCGTAGCCGGCAAACGGCACCATGCGGGCGCCGAGTTCGATGTGCAGTGCGTGCAGCGGGGTTTTCGACAGTTGTTCGGTGGACATATCCAGCTCCTGAAAAAGTGTGCAGATGCGCGTGAGCATCAGCACTCGATAATGTTGACCGCCAAACCGCCACGGGCGGTTTCCTTGTATTTGCTTTTCATGTCGGCGCCGGTCTGGCGCATGGTGCGGATGACCTTGTCGAGGGAGACGAAGTGCTGACCGTCGCCGCGCAGGGCCATGCGCACCGCATTGATGGCTTTCACCGAGCCCATGGCGTTGCGCTCGATGCAAGGCACTTGCACCAATCCGCCAATCGGGTCGCAGGTCAGGCCGAGGTTGTGTTCCATGCCGATTTCCGCGGCGTTTTCCACTTGTTGCACGGTGCCGCCGAGGACTTCACACAGGGCACCAGCGGCCATGGAACAGGCCACGCCGACTTCGCCCTGGCAGCCGACTTCGGCGCCGGAGATCGAGGCGTTTTCTTTATAGAGAATGCCGATCGCGGCCGCGGTCAGCAGAAAACGCACGACGCCGTCTTCGTTGGCGCCGGGGATGAAGCGCATGTAGTAGTGCAAAACAGCCGGGACGATCCCAGCCGCGCCGTTAGTCGGCGCCGTCACCACGCGTCCGCCGTTGGCGTTTTCTTCGTTGACCGCCAGTGCGTAGAGGTTGACCCAGTCCAGCACCGACAGCGGATCGCGCAGGGACGATTCCGGGTTCTTGCACAGTTGCCGATGCAGGGCTGCCGCTCGACGTTTGACCTTCAAGCCACCCGGCAGGATGCCTTCGTTGCGGCAACCGGCGTCGACGCAATCCTGCATCACTTGCCAGATTTTCAGCAGGCCGGCGCGGGTTTCCGCTTCCGGGCGCCAGGCGCTTTCGTTGGTCAGCATCACCTGGCTGATCGACAGACCATAGGTGGTGCAGTGACCGAGCAGGTCCTTGGCGCTTTTAAACGGGAAGGTCAGTGGCGTGGCGTCTTCGACGATACGGTCGGCGCCCGCGGCGTCTTCATCGACCACAAAACCGCCGCCGACCGAGTAGTACTCGCGGCTACGGATTTGTATCCCCGCGGCATCGAAAGCGCGAAAAATCATGCCGTTGGGGTGATAGGCCAACGGTTTGCGGATCATCGCCAGGTGTTCTTTCTCATTGAACGCAATGCTGTGTTCGCCGAGCAGGTTCAAACGACCATTGCCGCGAATCTCTTGCAGACGGGCGGCGACGGTTTCGGTGTTCACGGTGTCCGGGTGTTCGCCTTCCAGGCCCAGCAACACAGCCTTGTCGCTGCCGTGGCCTTTGCCGGTGGCGCCGAGTGATCCGTAGAGCTCGACTTTGACGCAAGTAGTCGCGGCCAGCAGCCCTTCACGGCGCAAACCTTCGGCGAAGCGCGCAGCAGCACGCATCGGGCCGACGGTGTGAGAGCTGGAGGGGCCGATGCCAATCTTGAACAGGTCGAACACGCTTAAAGACATGAGTTGTTCTCCGGTTTCTTGTTATAGGAATTGGCGAAATGTCAGGCCAGGCACGATCCTGTGGGAGCTGGCCTGCCAGCGATTGCAGGGTGTCAGGCAACGGAAATGTCGCCTGATGCGCCGCTATCGCTGGCAGGCCAGCTCCCACAGGTTTTTGTGGTGTTCTTGAAATCGGGGGCGAGTGAACCCGCCCCCCATTGCCTTAAGCGTAGCTTTCGATCGACGGGCAGGCGCAGATCAGGTTGCGGTCGCCGAACACGTTGTCGACGCGACCGACCGGTGGCCAGTACTTGCCTTCGATCAGCGACGCAACCGGGTACACCGCTTGCTCACGGCTGTACGGATGCGTCCACTCGCCGACGATTTCCGCCGCGGTGTGCGGGGCGTTTTTCAGCGGGTTGTCTTCCTTGTCCAGGGTGCCGTTTTCCACTGCGCGGATTTCTTCGCGGATGCGGATCATGGCGTCGCAGAAACGGTCCAGTTCTTCCTTGGATTCGCTTTCGGTCGGTTCGATCATCAACGTGCCGGCGACCGGGAACGACATAGTCGGGGCGTGGAAGCCGAAGTCGATCAGGCGCTTGGCGACGTCATCGACGCTGATGCCGCTGCTATCTTTCAGCGGACGCAGGTCGAGGATGCACTCGTGGGCCACCAGGCCGTTGCTGCCGGTGTACAGCACCGGGTAATGCTCTTCGAGGCGACGGGAAATGTAGTTGGCATTGAGGATCGCCAGTTGCGAAGCGCGTTTGAGGCCGGCGCCACCCATCATCCGAATGTACATCCAGGTGATCGGCAAAATGCTCGCGCTGCCGAACGGTGCGGCGCAAACCGCGCCTTCCTTGCGCTCCATCTGCGCGTGCCCCGGCAGGAACGGCGTCAGGTGCGACTTGACGCCAATCGGACCAACGCCCGGGCCGCCACCGCCGTGCGGAATGCAGAAGGTTTTGTGCAGGTTCAGGTGCGACACGTCGCCGCCGAACTTGCCCGGCGCGCAGAGGCCGACCATCGCGTTCATGTTGGCGCCGTCGATGTACACCTGGCCGCCGTGGTCGTGAATGATGCCGCAGATTTCGCGGATGCCTTCTTCGAACACGCCGTGGGTCGACGGGTAGGTGATCATCAGCGCGGCGAGGTGTTCGCGGTGCTCGATGGCCTTGGCGCGCAGGTCTTCGATGTCGACGTTGCCGCGGGCATCGCAGGCAGTGACGACCACGCGCATGCCGGCCATGTTGGCGGTGGCCGGGTTAGTGCCGTGGGCCGAGGACGGGATCAGGCAGATGTCGCGGCGGTCTTCGCCACGGCTCTGGTGATAGGCGCGGATCGCCAACAGGCCGGCGTATTCACCCTGGGAACCGGCGTTCGGTTGCAGCGAAATCGCGTCGTAACCGGTGGCGGCGCAGAGCATCGCTTCCAGTTCGTCGGTCAGTTGCTGGTAACCGGCGCTTTGCGCGGCCGGGGCGAACGGGTGCAGGGCGCCGAATTCGGCCCAGGTCACCGGGATCATTTCGCTGGCGGCGTTGAGTTTCATGGTGCAAGAACCCAGCGGGATCATGGTGCGATCCAGTGCCAGGTCCTTGTCGGCGAGCTTGCGCAGGTAGCGCATAAGCTCGGTTTCCGAGTGGTAGCGGTTGAATACCGGGTGGCTGAGGATTGGCGACTGGCGAACCAGTGTGGCCGGGAGAGTGCTGACCACCGAGGCGGCGAGGGCGGCGAAGTCTGGCAGCGCCTTACCGTCGGCGAACAGGGCCCATAGGGTTTCCACGTCAGCTTGCGACGTGGTTTCGTCGAGGGACAGGCCCAGACGCTCGGCATCGACCACGCGCAGGTTGATCTGCTGGGCACGCGCCTTTTCATGCAACGTGGCGGTGTGCGCGCCGGTGTTGAGGGTCAGGGTGTCGAAGAAGCTTTCCTGCTCGACCTTCAGGCCCAATGCGCTCAAGCCTTTAGCCAGAATCGCGGTCAGGTGATGTACGCGGTTGGCAATCTGCGTCAGGCCTTTCGGGCCGTGGTACACGGCATACATGCTGGCGATGTTGGCCAACAGCACCTGCGCGGTGCAGATGTTCGACGTGGCCTTCTCGCGGCGGATGTGTTGCTCGCGAGTCTGCATCGCCAGGCGCAGGGCCGGCTTGCCGAAACGGTCCACGGACACACCGACCAGACGACCCGGCATGTCGCGCTTGAACGCATCCTTGGTGGAGAAATACGCCGCGTGCGGGCCACCGAAGCCCAGTGGCACGCCGAAGCGTTGCGCACTGCCTATGGACACGTCGGCGCCGAATTCGCCCGGCGGGGTCAGCACGGTCAGCGCCAGCAGGTCAGCGGCCACGGCCACCAAGGCGTTGGCAGCGTGGAAGCGTTCGGTCAGTTCGCGGTAATCGAACACGTCACCGTTGCTCGCCGGGTATTGCAACAGGGCGCCGAAGAAAGGTGTCACGTCAGTCAGTTCAAGTTCATCACCGACCACTACGTCGATGCCCAGCGGCTCGGCGCGGGTGCGCAGCACGTCGAGGGTTTGCGGGTGGCAATGCACGGAGGCGAAGAAGGCATGGCTGCCCTTGTTCTTGCTCAGGCGTTTGCAGAAGGTCATCGCTTCGGCGGCGGCGGTGGCTTCATCCAGCAGCGAGGCGTTGGCGATCGGCAGGCCGGTGAGGTCGCTGATCAGGGTCTGGAAGTTCAGCAGCGCTTCGAGACGACCCTGGGAAATTTCCGGTTGGTACGGGGTGTAGGCGGTGTACCAGGCCGGGTTTTCCAGCAGGTTGCGCAGGATTGGCGACGGCGTGTGGGTGCCGTAGTAGCCCTGGCCGATGAAAGTCTTGAACAGCTGGTTTTTGCCGGCGATGGACTTGATCAAGGCCAGGGCGTCGGCTTCGCTCAGGCCGTCTTCGAGGCCGAGGACGCTGGTGCCCTTGATGCTGTCCGGGATGACGCTGGCGCTCAGGGCTTCCAGGGAGTCGAAGCCGAGGCTGTTGAGCATGGCTTGCTCGTCGCCGGCGCGCGGGCCGATGTGACGGGCGATGAATTCGTTGGCGGTGGTCAGGCTTACTTGAGTCATGTCAGCGCTCCTCAGGCTTCGGCGTTGGCTTTGATCAGACGGTCGTAAGCGTCTTGATCCAGCAGTTTGGCGACAGCCGATGCATCGGTAGGCTGGAAGCGGAAGAACCAGCCTTCGCCCAGCGGATCTTCGTTGACCAGTTCAGGGCTGCTGTCCAGCGCCGGGTTCACTTCCAGCACTTCACCGTCCAGCGGCATGTACACGCCGCTGGCGGCTTTTACCGATTCCACGGTGGCGGCTTCAGCGCCTTTGTCGTAGGACTGCAGCTCCGGCAGTTGTACGAAAACCACGTCGCCCAGGGCGTTCTGTGCGAAAGCGGTGATGCCGACTGTGACGGTGCCGTCAGCTTCGGTACGCAGCCATTCGTGATCTTCAGTAAAACGCAACTCGCTCATGGAAACTCCTAAGGGGGCCAGACTCGTCTGGTGGACGCGATTGAATACTCGGCAATGCCGTACTTTATGGATGGTTACTAAGCAAAATCGCGGCCAATGTTTTTTTATTGTTATAAATCAATATGTTATGTGTTTATGCCGGGTGCGGCGATTTGCGGGCTGTAGCGAAATCGCTACAGCATAAGGCGGAGAAAAAAGCGTAAGTGGATCAAAGCCTTGCACAGCGGTGATTGAGAAGGGGTGTAGCGATATCGTTCCGCTGTAGCGCTTTCAGTACAGATGTAGGTCGCTTTTGAACAGATTTTCAGGGGGACACAAAACCTGTGGGAGTGAGCCTGCTCGCGATTGCAGTGTGACAGGCAACAAAGATGTCGAATGATATGGCCCCATCGCGAGCAGGCTCGCTCCCACATTGGTTCTGTGGTGTCTGGGGGATTTCAGGGCTTATTGGGAATGCCGTACTTGCGCAATCGATGGGCGATCGCGGTGTGGGAGGTTTGCAAGCGACTGGCCAGTTGGCGGGTCGAGGGGTAACTGACGTAGAGTTTTTCCAGCAGGGTCTTCTCGAACTCTTCCATCGCCTGTTCGAGGCTGTCGACGTCGCTGTCGCTCTGACGCGCCACGGAGGTGCCGGCGATATCGAGGTCGCCAATGTCGACCAGGCTGCTTTCGCAAATCGCAGCAGCGCGGAAGATCACGTTCTGCAATTGCCGCACGTTGCCCGGCCAGCGATTGCCCAGCAGTGCCGGATAGGTGCCGGGCGCCAGGCGACAGACCGGGCGCTGGATCTGCGCGCAGGCCTGCTGCATGAAGTAGCGGGCCAGCAGCAGGATGTCCTGGCCGCGTTCGCGCAGGGGCGGGACTTCGACGTTCAGGACATTGAGGCGATAGAACAGGTCTTCACGGAACGAACCTTCACTGACCATTTTTTCCAGGTTGCGGTGCGTGGCGCTGAGGATCCGCACATTGACCTTGACCTCACGATCCCCGCCCACCCGGCGGAAGCTGCCGTCGTTCAAGAAGCGCAGCAACTTGGCCTGCAAGTACGGCGACATCTCGCCGATCTCATCGAGAAACACCGTGCCCTGGTTGGCCAGTTCCATCAGCCCCGGTTTGCCGCCCCTTTGTGCGCCCGTGAAGGCGCCGGGGGCGTAGCCGAACAGTTCGCTTTCGGCGAGGTTCTCCGGCAAAGCCGCGCAGTTCAGCGCCAAAAATGGTGAACCGTACCGAGCACTGATGGCGTGGCAGGCACGCGCCACCAGTTCTTTGCCGGTGCCGGTTTCGCCCTGGATCAGCAACGGCGCATCGAGCGCCGCAACGCGCTGGGCGCGGGCCTTGAGGGTGCGAATCGCCGGAGATTCTCCGAGCAGTGCATCGAACCCTTCGGCGTGGTCGTGGTGCAGCGCCGAGAGGCGTTCGCCGATACGGTTGGGTTGATAGAGGGTCAGCAGGGCACCGGCGTCGGTAATCGGTGTGGCGTCCAGCAGTAACGTCTGGCCGTTGACGGTGACTTCCCGCAGCGGCAGGCGGAAACCGTTTTCCAGCAGGGCTTCGAGCAGTGCCGGGTCGGCGAACAGGTCGGCGATGCTTTCGCCGTCAGGCTCGCGACCGTACAACGCAATCAGCGCCGGGTTGGCCAGCAGCACCTTGCCGGCACTGTCCAGCGCCAGGACCGGGTCGGTCATGGCCGCGAGCAGCGCATCAAGCTGCAGGTGCCGACGCTGACCGGGAAGAATGTCGACCACTGTTACCGCTTGCACGCCGCGCACGCTGAACAACGCATCGCGCAGTTCTTCGAGAACTTCCGGGCTCAGGGTCGGGGCGTCGATGTAGACGTTGGGCGGGACCATTTCCACCGCATCCAGATTGAGATTGCGCCCACCCAGCAGGGCCAGGACTTCCTGGGTAATGCCGACGCGGTCGATGAAGCTGACGTGGATACGCATGGGGCGTTTTTGGGTTCTGGAGTGCGGAGGGTGGCAAGTATGCCTTGGGGCGGGCCAATGGTGAAATCCTGCGCGGGAGTTCTAACTGATCGTTCCCACGCAGGAGCGTGAGAACGATCAGTCGGTTACCACTGCGCGCGATGGGAGCCCAACTCCGAAGCCGCCAGTGTCCACTGCAACGGCGTCCCCGTAATCTTCAGCGGTACATGAAGTCGATGCGCCGGGCCCCAAGGCGTCTGCTCAATCACCAGCCCTTGATCGTTGTCATCCTCCGCCCGCAACGGCTCATCTGTTCCCGCGCCGTTTTCAATCAGCAACTTCGCGGTACGCGCCAACGATAAGCGCGCCGAGCCACTGCGCCCCAATAATCGAATCGCAGCGGCCGCCATCAAATAGCCGGTGGCGTGATCGAGCGCTTGCAAGGGCAATGGCGTCGGTTTGTCCGCGCGTTTCCACTGCATGCCGGCGTCGGCAATTCCGCTGCTCATTTGTACCAGGCTGTCGAAGCCACGGCGGTTCTGCCACGGGCCGCTCCAGCCGTAGGCATTGAGGCTGACGTCGATCAGTCCGGGCGCCAGTTTCTGGCGTTCGGCGGCGCCGTAACCCAGGCGTTCCAGTGCGTCGGCGCGGTAGCCGTGGAGCAGAATGTCGGCGTCCTTGAGCAGGCTTTCGAACACCGCGCGATCAGCCTTGTCGTGCAGGTCCAGGCGCGCACAGCGTTTGCCCATGGTGACTTCCGGCACCACGCCCGGTTCGTTCCAGTTCGGTGGGTCGATGCGCAAAACGTCGGCGCCGAGGCCGGCCAGGAAACGGCTGGCGATCGGGCCGGCAAGCACTCGAGTCAAATCCAGCACCTTGATCCCGGCAAGCGGTTGCGCCACCGAACCTTGCCACGGTTTCGCGTTCTGGCGGCTGTTGTCAGCCAACTGAATCAGCGGCTCGGCGTTCACCGCCTGACCTTGGGGATGCGCTTGCCATTGCGCCCAGCTACGCATCTCGGCGGCGCAGCCACCGGCATCGACTACGGCCTGCTCCAGATCGCTTTTGGCCCATTGAGCAACCTTGCTCGCCATCGCTGCACGGTCGGCACAGGCACCGAGCACTTTTTCGGCTGCGGCGCGGTGATGAGGCGCGTTGGTGTGCAGGCGGATCCAGCCGTCTTTGGCTGCGTAGTCACCGGCGACGGGGTCCCAGAGTGGCGGGACGCTCCAGCCTATCGGGCGGATCGAGGTGGCGAACCAGAAAGAGGCGAGGCGGCGGTCGACCTCAAGGGTGGGTAGGCGGCCGGTTTGTTGCTGCAGCCATTCGCTGACAGCCTGGCCGGCAGCGGCAATGCTGGCGCACGCCAGGTCGGTGACGGCAAACGCCGAGGGCAGGGCGCCGCTCGAGGTGAACTTGACCTGGGTGTGAGGCAAGCCGAGTGCGGCTTGAATGGACGTGAGTAAACCAGTCATCGAAGGCCCTCCGGGAGAGGGCTTCATGATAGATCGTTCCCACGCTCTGCGTGGGAATGCCTCAATGGACGCTCTGCGTCCGCTTGGGACGCGGAGCGTCCCGGGCTGCATTCCCACGCGGAGCGTGGGAACGATCATTAGGGGGTTACACCCGAAACTGATCCATCAATTTCATCTGGTGCGAGGTCAACGAGTTGAGATGGCTGCTGATCTGCGCCGATTCGGTGGCCTGGCCGGTCAGGGTTTCGGTGACGGTGCGGATTGCTGACACGTTGCGGTTGACCTCTTCGGCCACCGCGCTTTGTTGTTCGGCGGCGCTGGCGATTTGCAGGTTCATGTCGCTGATGACCGTCACTGCGTCGCTGATTTTGCTCAAGGCCTGCACCGCTTGCTGGATCTGCCCGGCATTGCTGTGGGCCTGGGTCTGGCTCGAATGCATCGTGGCCACCACGCCGCGAGTGCCGGTCTGGATGCGCTCGATCACGATGCGGATTTCTTCCACCGAATCCTGGGTGCGTTTGGCCAGGTTGCGCACTTCATCGGCGACCACCGCAAACCCGCGACCGCTTTCGCCGGCACGCGCCGCTTCAATCGCCGCGTTGAGCGCCAGCAGGTTGGTTTGTTCGGCGATGCTGCGGATCACTTCCAGCACCGAGCCGATCTGCTCGCTGTTGACCGCCAATGCTTCGACCTCGGTCACGGCCTTGCTGACTTCGTCGGCCAATTGATTGATGTCGCGGGTGCTGCGTTCGATGATCTGCATGCCGTCGCGGGCCGACTGGTCGGCACCCTTGGCCGCGTTAGCCGCGTTCGAGGCACTGTTGGCGACGTCGTGGGCGGTGGCGCTCATTTCGTTGGACGCGGTGGCGACCTGGTCGATTTCGCGGAACTGCACTTGCATGCCTTCGCTGGTCTGACGGGCGATTTCCGAAGACTGGTCGGCGGTGCCGCGCGCATCGGTGATGCTTTGTTTGATCTGCGCGATGGTCGGTTGCAGCTTGTCGAGGAAGCGGTTGAACCAGCTCACCAGTTCGCCGAGTTCGTCCTTCTTGCCGTAGTGCAGACGCTGCGTCAGGTCGCCGTCGCCGCTGGCAATCGCCTTGAGCATTTCGGCCACGCTGTTGATCGGCCGGGTCACGCCGGACGCCGTGAGCCAGATCAGCAACAGTCCGACCAGGCCGGCAATCACTGCCACCAAAACGGCTTTGATCGTGCCGCTTTGCTGGGCGTCATCGAGAACGGTTTGTAACTTGACCGAGTCGGCCAGCAGCACCTGTTTTGGCAGGTCGATCACCACGCCCCAGGCTTTGGAATCGGCAATCGGACTGACCGGGTACACCGCGCGGATCAGGTCGCCCTGTTCAAGAATCTTCGGCGTGCCGGCGCTGAGCAATTGCAGGACGTCCTTGCCGTCTGCGCCCAGAGTGTCGCCGATGCTTTTGCCGACCTTGCTCGCGTCCACGCTGTAACCGGCGAGTACGCCGCTGCCGGAGACGATCAGCATGTGTCCGGCGCTGTTGAACAGATCGCGTTGGGAGTCGACAGCCGCCGCTTGCAGCGCGTCGAGGGCGATGTCTACACCGACCACGCCGATGGACTTGCCATCCACCAGCAGCGGTACGGAAATGGTGGTCATCAGCATTTCCTTGCCGGCGACAGTGTCGGCATACGGGTCGAGCAGGCAGGTGCGCTTGCTGTCGCGAGGGCAGGTGTACCAGCTGTTATAGGGCGTGCCGCTGAGGCTCAAGGTGGTTTTGGTCATGTCATCTTCGACCATGATCGTGTTGATCCCGACACCGCCGGCACGGCTCCAGTAGCTGGCAAAACGACCGGCTTCGTTGGATTGGCGAGCGGCATCGTTGGCGAACTCGCTGTCCTTGCCGTCGAGGCCATTGGGTTCGAATGCCAGCCAGATGCCGAGCACTTTGCTGTTGCGTTCGAAGGCGGTTTTCAGGCTCTGATTCAACTCTTCACGCAGGGCGCCGGCGTCAAGGGAGCGCGTGCTCGCCATGTTGCGCAGGTCCTTGATCTGATCGGCCAGGGCGGTCACCACCAGCAGGCTTTCACCGAAGGTCTTCTGCACCCGCACCGCTTGCTCGGCGGCCTTGGCCTGGAGCAGGTTCTGCACGCTGGCGGTGAGCATCTTGCTGCTGGAGGCGCTGACCAGTTCATCGTTCTGATCGGTCTGGTAGATGTTCATGCCGACGATCAGGACGACCACGCCCAGCAGGCACAGACCGGACAGCAGGACGATTTTCAGGCGGATGGACAGAGAGTCGAACATAGGACGAGCTCGCGAATGGATGAGGTGTTGGCTGTGAGTCGGGGTCGACCCAATTCGCCAAGTCCATTCAGCGCCATTTAATGCTCATCGGCGTGGGCAGAGGTTGCATGAACGCTAAGCCGACGAACGGTAGCAGGTGAACGTTTGCGCAGGAAAAAGCCCTGAAAAGCGCAGGAATTCAGGAAATTGTCGGCAATGATTCCGGCCGCGACCAGATCCACAGATTGCCCAGGCTCATGCCGGCAATCGCCAGAAAGATCGGCCAGCCAGGTTCGAGCATCACCAGCATCAACCCGGCGCACAGCAGCATGCTCACGGTGGCACTGACCTTGGCGCGGCGGGCGATGATTTTGCCGTTGCGCCAGTTGCGCAGGATGGAACCGAACAGCCGATGGTTTTCCAGCCAGGCACTCAGGCGCGGCGAACTTTTGGTCGCGGCCCAGGCGGCCAGCAGGATGAACTCGGTGGTCGGCAGGCCAGGTATGACAATGGCGATCAGGCCGATGGCCAGGCTGATGTAGGCGAGCAGGCCAAAGAGGATTCGGGCGAGTTTTGAGGAGGAAAGGTGAGGCATTGGACTCAAGTTGCGCGACTAAAGCTTGATCGGGATCGTGCAGGCACACTCGGTCCCTTGTAGGAGTGAGCCTGCTCGCGATAGCGGTGGGTCAGGAGGCAATGATGTCGACTGACACTCCGTCATCGCGAGCAGGCTCACTCCTACAGAGCGGATGTGTTTCTTCAGGCGAGTTCTGGGGTGTAGGCCTGCTCGAGCAACACCGTGAAGCGGTTGAACGCGTCGATTGCGCCTTTATCCAGCTCGGCTTCTTCTTGTGCGCTGAGTTCCAGCCCGTCGAGGGTTTTGACGAAGCTCTTCCAGCCTTCAGCACGACCACCGGCCGGTTCACCGAGATGGCGAGCGCCAAAGGTTTCGCTCAAGCCGAGACCCACCGCACGCTTGATCAGGAACGCCGCGCCAAGTTTCGAACCTTCCGAGACGAAAAGCCAACCCAGCGCCTCGGCTTTGGCTGGATTCTTCACCGCCCCGGCGACAGGGGCCGGCACTTCGGTTTCCAGATCGGCCAGGTCAGCCTTGGCCGCGTCAGCACGGCAGCGGGCAGGCAGGTCCGGGACGATGGCGGTCAATTCGGCATCGTTGTACAGCGACACCAGTTCCGACTGAAACAAATACTGAGCCACCACGAAACGGGCGAAGTTGGCCTGGGTTTCGAACGGTGCGTGGGCTTTGACCAAGGCATCAAGCTTGGTATGAGGTTCGTTTGTGATCTGGTTCAAACGTTGCGAACGCAGAGCAGGGCGTTGAGCAGTGTCCTGAGTGGTCATGAGAAGTCCTTGAGAAAAGAGGCGCTTGGTAACGAGACGAACAACAAGGTGCGTGACAGTAAAAAAACCTCACGGCGCCACTTCTGTGAAAGCGGCGAAGTGAGGTGGCAGGGTCAGATATCCCAGACCAGATTGACCGCGAAGTTGCGACCCGGTTGGGTCAGGCGATCGAGGTTGGCCGGGCTCAGCACTGCCGCTTCGCCGACGCTGTCGTAACCGCGCACGTCATCCCACAGCCAGTACTTTTTGTCGGTCAGGTTGTAGACGCCAGCGCTGACGGTGACATCGTCGGTGACCTTGTAGAAACCGGTCAGATCGAGCACGCCGAAGCCCGGCGACTTGAACTGGCTGCTCACACCGTCCGGCGATTTGAAGTTGCTGTCGTCGACGCGATCCTTTTTCTTCACCAGTGTCCAGCTGAGCAAACCACCATAGTTGTCCTGGTCGTAACCGAGACCGAACACACCGGTCAGCGGGTTGACGCTGTTGATCGGCTCGCCGGTGTCGTTGTTGCGGCCGTAGGCGTAGGCCACCGAGCCCTGGGTGTAGAGACCTTGCGGTGCGCCGAGCGCGTCGAGGTTCAGGCGGCCCTTGATCTCTGCGCCCTTGATGGTCGCGTGTTTGATGTTGTTGCTCTGGAAGGTCAGCTCGCTGTAACCGGGGGTGACTGCGTCTTCGTTAATGAAGTCGCGGTACTTGTTATAGAACACCGCCACATCGAATGAGCCGGACTCGAAGTTGCCGCGTAGACCGGTTTCGTAGCTTTTGCTTTTTTCCGGTTCCAGGTCCGGGTTCGGCGCCACGCTATAACCGGTGGTGGTGTTCTCGAAGCGCCCATACAACGCCTTGGCGGTTGGCGTGCGGAAACCTTCAGCGTACTGGCCATACCAGGTGTACTGATCGGTCAGGGCGTAAGTCAGGCCGAACTTGGGTGAAACCTTGTTCCAGGTTTTGTTCTCATCGTTGACGGTACCGCGACCGTCGGCGGCCACGGTATTGAGGAACTCCTGGGTGATGTGCGGCTTGAGCTGGGTGTAGTCGTAGCGCAGGCCCGGCAGGAAGGTCCACTTGTTCCAGCTGATTTCGTCCTGGGCGAACAGGCTGTAGGTATTGATGGTCGGGTCGGGGAAGTCGCTGGATTTCTTCAGCACATCGGCCGCGCTGGTCGCGCCGACGGCCGTACAGCCGCGACCGACCGCCAGGCACTTGCCGTCGCCGCTGCGCGAGCCGGTGACTTTCTGTTGCTTGATAGTGGTGCCGTAAGTCAGCAAGTGCCCGGTGTCAGCGATGTTGAAGGCTTTATCCAGTTGGGCATCGAAGACCCACTGTTTCTCTTCGTAAAGCGTGTCGCGGGTGCGCAGCACTCGACGGGTGATCGGGTAATAGAATTCTTCGGTGCTTTGATCGGTTTTGGCGATCTGGTGGTTCAGGCTCCACTTGACGTTGTCTGCCAGCAGGCTGTCGAGTGCGAAGCTGTGTTCCAGGCCGAAGCGCTCACGGGTAATGGTGTCGTTGCCGGTGCGCCACTGGTACATGCCGCCGGGCAGCATGCTGTTCGGGATCGTCGGCTGGCCGTTGAAGTACGGGCCGCCATAAGCGCTTTTCTGATCGGAGTCGCGATCGTCCTTGTACTTCTCGTAGGTCAGTCCAAGGCGTGAATCTTCGTTGTAGTTCCAGCCGATCTTGGCCAATACGTTGGTGGCTCGTACGTCTTCCGGGTTGGCCGCGGTACGGTCCAGACCGGTGCCGTTGTTGCTGCCAAAGGAATCGGTTTCGTGACCGTCGCGCTGGCTGTAATGCAACAAGCCATCGAACTGATCGGCGCGGCCGGCGACGGTGGCGGACTTCAGCCAGCTCTCGTCGGCGGAGCTGTACCCGGTCTTCAGGCGAGCACCGACGTCCTGGCCGGGCTTGATGATGTCGTCCGCGTCGAGGGTGAAATAGCTGACGGCGCCGCCGATGGCGTTGCTGCCGTAGAGCACCGAGGCCGGGCCGCGCAGAATTTCGACGCGCTTGATGATTTCCGGGTCGACATAGTTACGCTGGGTTTTGGCATACGGGCCGTTGAAGAAGCCGTTTGGAATCTCGACGCCGTCGATCTGGGTCAGGATCCGGTCGCCGTCGATGCCGCGAATGTTGTAGCCGCTGATTCCGCCGCGGGTCCCGGCACCGCCCACCGAGACGCCCGGTTCGTAGCGCACCAGATCCTTGATGGTATTGACGTTGTTGCGGTCCAGCTCTTCACGGGTGTGAACGGTGACGGTGCTCGGCACGCTGGCGATGCTTTGTTCCTGGCGAGTGGCGCTGATGGTCACCTGGTCCAGGTTGAGCGCGCTGCCGTTGCTGCGCTTCTCCAGCACGATGTTATTGGTGCCCAGTTTGCGATAGCTCAGGTTGGTCCCCACCAACAGGCGATCGAGGGCTTTCTCTGGTGGTAGCGAACCCCGTACGCCCGGCGAGGCCACGCCCTCAGCCAGTTCTGCCGGCAAGCCGACCTGCCAACCGGTCACGGCGGTAAAGGCATTGAGTGCCGAGACCAGCGACTGCTGAGGGATGGCGAACGCGTAATCGCCCATGTTGCGGGTCGGTTGCTCTGCCGCGGTGGCGGCGTAGAGCTGAGCGCTGCCGGCCATCAGGATGGCGGCGGTCAGCAGCGACAGCACGCGAGAAGGTGAAGAGGATTGGCGGGTGAGGCGAGAGGACATCGATAGCGCTCCGTGTCGCACGAATCTTTATAGGTGCTGATTGGCATCTGAAGATGCGAATCAATTGCATTGGCTATAACGAGACGTACGGAAGTTGGCTATCGAGTAAAAATAATTCTCATTTAGTTCAAAATCACCAGCGCCGGAAATTCCTGGAGCCGCGCCGAGGTGATCTGGGCCAGCGAACGGACCACGTCCAACGGCTGGTCGAGGCGGTAATTGCCGGTGACGGCGATGTCGGCCAACTGCTCGTTGTTGTTGATGATCCAGCCGGGATAGTAACGACGCAGCTCCGCCAGCACCTGGCTCAGCGGGCAGTTTTCGAACACCAGTCGGCCCTGGACCCATGCCAGGTCGGTCGCGGCATCGAGTCTGGCGGGGCGATCGAAACCGTTGGGACCGATGCGGATGCTTTGTCCGGCGGACAATCGAATTCGCGCGTCGTCGCGGGTCGCTCGCAAGTCGACATCCCCACGCTGCACCCGAACCTGTGCCACGCCGTCCAGATAGCGCACCGCAAACGCGGTGTCCCGTACGCTGGCCTTGACCGGCCCGGCGTCGATTTCCAGCGGCTGGCCGCGGTCGGCCGCGACCTCGAAAAACGCCTCGCCCTGATACAAACGGGCAACGCGCTGTTGATCGTTGATGGTGCTGGAGAAGGCTGAGTTGGTATTGAGCAGGACCTTCGAGCCATCCTCCAGTTGCAGCCGCTGGCGTTCACCGACCACGGTCAGGTGATCGGCCTGCAGGCGAATCGGCAGATTGCTGAAGCTGAACAAACCGAGGATCAGCACGGCAGCGGTAGCCAAGGGTTTCCAGTGGGGGCGCAGGCGCGACAGGGCGGTCATTTTCGGCGGCCGGGCAGCCAGGCTTTGCGCGCATTGCACAACTTGCTGGCCTTCCCAGATCGCCTTCGCCTTGGCGAACGCCTCGGCATTCAACGCATCGGCGGCCAGCCAATCGTGGAACTGTCGGGTTTGTTCCTCGCTCGGACTGTCCAGCACGATCAGCCAGTCAAGGGCCTGGTCCATCGCGCTTGCGGGGTCCCGCGCCGGAGGGGCGGGGGGAGGCACTGGAAGCGTGTCCGTCACGGTGTTTCCTCGGCAGTGTCTTGGCACCGCTGTTTTTTTAATGAAGCTTGAAAGTGGGGCAAGGGTAGCAAAGCCCGATAACCAGTGCAGGTCATCCTCACACATAGAGAATCAACCTACAGATTCAGTCGCCGTTTAACCGCTCGGCCACGCCGATGCAGATCGCCATGATCAATTTCAGCTCCTTTTGCACCGTGCTCAACGACACGCCGAGCTTCTCGGCGATTTCCAGATAGCTGTGCCCGTGCAGACGGCTGAGGATGAAAATCTGCTGCTGACGGGCGCTGAGTTCATTGAGGCTCACGTTCAAGCGCTCAAGCAATTGTTCGGCATGGGCGGCGTCCTCGGCACTGCTGGCGGGGGCGGCGACGCTTTCCACAACGTCCAGCGGCACGTCTTCGAGCATCGTGCGGGACTGAATACGCCGCGCACGCAAATGGTCCAGCGCCAGGTTGCGGGCAGTCTGGAAAACGAAGGGTTCAAGGTGATCGATGGCCCGCTCGCTGAGCGCCCGGGTCACTCGCAGGTAGGTCTCCTGCAGGAGGTCTTCGGCGGTGCTGTGATTGTTGACCATCCGCTCCAATGTGCGCAGCAGAGAGACTCGCTGAGCGATGAAGACGTGATTGAAGCGAGATTGACTCACGGGAGGACCTGATCCATTTCGAGCGAATGATAATGCTTATCATCCGCTCGAGTGGTCAAGTATTGATTTGTGAAGCTGATTTCCGAAGGGCTAGGCGCGGCCCAACAGATAGGTCGCGTAATCGGGGATCCGATGGTCGTGCGCCTGTTCCATCATCGGACTGCTGAGCAGGTAGTCGGCGCTGCATTCATTACACGCCACCGGAATGTTCCATACTGCCGCGACTCGCAGCAATGCCTTGATATCCGGGTCGTGCGGTTGTGGTTCGAACGGGTCCCAGAAGAACACCAGCATGTCGACCCGCTGCTCGGCGATTCGCGCACCGAGTTGCTGGTCGCCGCCCAATGGGCCGCTGATCATGCTCTCCACAGGCAAATCCAGGCGTTGTTGCAACAACAACCCGGTGGTGCCGGTGGCGACCAGTTCATGCTGTGCGAGCCGGTCTTTCTGTCGCTCGGCCCAGTCCAGCAAAAACACCTTGCAGTGGTCATGGGCGACCAAGGCAATACGCTTGCGCGCTGCCATGGTCTTTTGCGTAAAGCTGATACCGATCATCGGTGCTGCTCCTGCTCGTAGCTTCGCTTACTCGGCGTTGCACAGCGCCAGGCAGTTATCGAGCATGCGGTTGGAGAAGCCCCATTCGTTGTCATACCAGGCCAGCACCTTGAGCAGCTTGCCGCTGGACTTGGTGTGGTTGGCGTCAAAGATCGACGACAGCGGGTTGTGGTTGAAGTCGCTGGAGACCAGCGGCAGGGTGTTGTAACCGAGAATCTTCGAGTGCTGGCTGGCTTCTTTCAGCAGCGCGTTCACTTCATCGGCCGACGCTTCGCGCTTGAGTTGCACGGTCAGGTCCACCAGTGACACGTTGATTACCGGCACGCGTACCGACATGCCGGTCAGTTTGCCCGCCAGTTCCGGCAGCACCAGACCGACGGCTTCAGCCGCGCCGGTTTTGCTCGGGATCATGTTCTGGGTGGCCGAACGCGCACGATACGGGTCGACATGATAGACGTCGGTCAGGTGCTGATCGTTGGTGTAGGCGTGAATAGTGGTCATCAGGCCGCTTTCGATACCCAGCTCGCGGTGCAACACTTGGGCCACCGGGGCCAGGCAGTTGGTGGTGCACGAAGCATTGGAAATGATCTGGTGCGATTGGCGCAGAATGTCGTGGTTAACGCCATACACCACCGTGGCGTCGGCACCTTTGGCCGGGGCCGAGATGATCACTTTGCGTGCACCGGCCGTAATATGCGCGGCGGCTTTGGCGCGATCGGTGAACAAACCGGTGCATTCGAATACAACGTCGATCTGCTCGGCAGCCCACGGCAGCTCGGCCGGGTTGCGAATGGCGCTGACAGAAATACGGTCACCGTTGACGGTCAGGCTTTCCCGATCATGCTGGACATCGGCATCGAACGTGCCGTGAACAGTGTCGTACTTGAGCAGATGAGCGTTCATCTCGCTGTCGCCCAGGTCATTGATGGCAACAATCTGCAGATCCTGGCGATACCCTTGGGTATACAGTGCGCGCAGGACGTTACGGCCAATTCGGCCAAAACCATTGATTGCGATTCGAAGAGTCATTTAACAGGGCCGCCGTCGTTTTGTTGTTGGAATTACAAGATTATTCGCATAAAAATAGAAAACAAGCCTTTTTAATGGCAATATTTTGTTCAATCTACAACGAGTGACCTGAATCAACTGGTCCGACCGATCAAGAAAACCGCCTGTCATCCCATCGACAACGGCTCTTGCTCAGCATAGACAATCAGGTCGCCACATCCGTTAGCCTGGAGTTCTAAACATGCATCCCCGCGTCCTTGAGGTCACCGAACGGCTTATCGCCCGTAGCCGCGCCACGCGTGAGGCTTACCTTGCACTGATTCGTGGTGCTGCCAGCGACGGTCCCATGCGCGGCAAGCTGCAATGCGCCAACTTCGCCCATGGCGTGGCCGGTTGCGGCACCGACGACAAGAACAGTCTGCGGATGATGAACTCCGCGAACATTGCGATTGTTTCGTCCTACAACGACATGCTCTCGGCGCACCAGCCGTACGAAGTCTTTCCTGAACAGATCAAAAAGGCCCTGCGCGAAATCGGCTCCGTCGGCCAGTTCGCCGGCGGCACCCCTGCGATGTGCGATGGCGTGACCCAAGGCGAGCCGGGCATGGAGCTGAGCCTGCCGAGCCGTGAAGTGATTGCGCTGTCGACCGCCGTGGCGCTGTCCCACAACATGTTCGACGGCGCGCTGATGCTCGGCATCTGCGACAAGATCGTCCCGGGTTTGATGATGGGCGCGCTGCGTTTCGGTCATCTGCCAACGATCTTCGTGCCGGGCGGGCCGATGGTCTCGGGCATTTCCAACAAGCAGAAAGCCGATGTGCGCCAGCGTTATGCCGAAGGCAAGGCCAGCCGCGAGGAACTGCTGGAATCGGAGATGAAGTCCTACCACAGCCCTGGCACCTGCACCTTCTACGGCACCGCCAACACTAATCAGTTGCTGATGGAAGTCATGGGCCTGCACTTGCCGGGCGCCTCTTTCGTCAACCCGAACACCCCGTTGCGCGATGCCCTGACCCGTGAAGCGGCGCATCAAGTCACGCGTCTGACCAAGCAGAACGGCGACTTCATGCCGATCGGCGAAATCGTCGACGAGCGTTCGCTGGTCAACTCCATCGTGGCCCTGCACGCCACCGGCGGCTCGACCAACCACACCTTGCACATGCCGGCGATCGCCATGGCGGCAGGCATTCAACTGACCTGGCAGGACATGGCCGACCTCTCCGAGGTGGTGCCGACCCTGAGCCACGTCTACCCGAACGGCAAAGCCGATATCAACCACTTCCAGGCCGCGGGCGGCATGTCGTTCCTGATCCGCGAACTGCTGGAAGCCGGCCTGCTCCACGAAAACGTCAACACCGTGCTCGGCCACGGCCTGAGCCGCTACACCGTGGAACCGTTCCTCGATAACGGCGAACTGGTCTGGCGCGAAGGCCCGATCGAAAGCCTCGACGAAACCATCCTGCGTCCGGTCGCTCGCGCGTTCTCGCCAGAGGGCGGCTTGCGGGTGATGGAAGGCAACCTCGGCCGCGGTGTCATGAAAGTGTCCGCCGTCGCGTTGGAAAACCAGGTCGTCGAAGCACCGGCCATGGTGTTCCAGGATCAGCAGGATCTGGCCGATGCGTTCAAGGCTGGTTTGCTGGAGAAGGATTTCGTCGCGGTAATGCGCTTCCAGGGCCCACGCTCCAACGGCATGCCGGAGCTGCACAAGATGACGCCGTTCCTCGGCGTGCTGCAGGATCGCGGCTTCAAAGTGGCGCTGGTCACCGACGGACGCATGTCCGGTGCGTCGGGGAAAATCCCGGCGGCGATTCACGTCAGTCCCGAAGCATATGTGGGCGGCGCTTTGGCGCGGGTGCAGGAGGGCGATATCATTCGCGTCGATGGCGTCAAAGGCACTCTGGAGCTTAAGGTGGACGCCGAAGAATTCGCAGCGCGCGAACCTGCCAAAGGCCTATTGGGCAACAACATCGGCAGCGGTCGCGAACTGTTTGGTTTCATGCGCATGGCCTTCAGCTCCGCAGAGCAGGGCGCCAGCGCCTTTACTTCTGCCCTGGAGACGCTTAATTGAAACTGGCTTTGGTCGGTGACATCGGTGGCACCAACGCACGTTTCGCGTTGTGGAAAAACCAGCAGCTGGAATCGGTCCAGGTGCTGGCAACGGCCGACCATGCCAGCCCGGAAGAGGCGATTGCCCTCTACCTGAGCGGGCTTGGCCTGGCGCCGGGTTCGATCGGTTCGGTGTGCCTGTCGGTCGCCGGCCCGGTGAGCGGTGATGAATTCAAGTTCACCAACAATCACTGGCGACTTAGCCGCAAGGGGTTTTGCAAGGCCTTGCAGGTGGATCAACTGTTGCTGGTCAACGACTTCTCGGCGATGGCGCTGGGCATGACCCGTTTGCAGCCCGGCGAATTTCGCGTGGTCTGTGAAGGCACGCCGGAACCGTTGCGGCCGGCGGTGGTGATCGGTCCGGGGACCGGCCTCGGTGTTGGCACGTTGCTGGATCTGGGTGAAGGACGGTTTGCCGCGTTGCCGGGGGAGGGAGGTCACGTCGATTTGCCGCTGAGCAGCCCGCGGGAAACACAGTTGTGGCAGCACATCTTCAATGAGATCGGCCATGTCAGCGCTGAAACGGCCTTGAGCGGCAGCGGTTTGCCGCGGGTTTACCGGGCGATTTGTGCGGTGGACGGACATGAACCGGTGCTCGATACCCCGGAGTCGATCACGGCGGCCGGCCTGGCCGGTGACCCGATTGCCCTGGAAGTGCTTGAGCAGTTCTGCTGCTGGCTGGGCCGTGTGGCCGGCAACAACGTGCTGACCACAGGCGCGCGCGGCGGTGTGTACATCGTCGGCGGGGTGATTCCACGGTTCGCCGATTTCTTCATCGAAAGCGGCTTTGCCCGGTGCTTTGCCGACAAGGGCTGCATGAGCGATTACTTCAAAGGCATCCCGGTGTGGCTGGTGACGGCGCCTTATTCCGGCCTTGTTGGCGCGGGTGTGGCGCTGGAGCAAGCACAGTAATGATCGTTCCCATGCTCCTGCGTGGGAATGCAGCCCGTGACGCTCCGCGTCACTGGACGCGGAGCGTCCCTTGAGGCATTCCCACGCAGAGCGTGGGAACGATCGAATTTACGCACGATCAGGCATAATCCGCCCAATTCAAACAACAAGGACGCCGCCCCGTGAGCTCAGTCAACAAGTCGATTTTGTTGGTCGATGACGATCAAGAGATACGCGAGTTGCTGGACACCTACCTGACCCGCGCCGGTTTCCAGGTTCGTACCACGCCCGACGGCGCAGGCTTTCGTCAGGCGATGAACGAGGCGCCGAGCGATCTGGTGATCCTCGATGTGATGCTGCCGGACGAAGACGGCTTCAGCCTCTGCCGCTGGATCCGCCAGCACCCGCGTCAGGCGCAGGTGCCGATCATCATGCTTACCGCCAGCTCCGACGAGGCCGACCGCGTCATCGGTCTGGAACTGGGCGCCGACGATTACCTCGGCAAACCCTTCAGCCCGCGTGAATTGCAGGCGCGCATCAAAGCCCTGTTGCGTCGTGCGCAGTTCGGGCAGGAGCGCTCCGGTGGTGAAGTGCTGGCCTTCGATGACTGGCGGCTGGACATGGTCAGCCATCGCCTGTTCCACATCGACGGCGAAGAAGTGATTCTCTCCGGTGCGGATTTCGCGCTGCTGAAACTGTTCCTCGATCACCCTCAGGAAATCCTCGACCGCGACACCATCGGCAACGCCACCCGTGGCCGTGACTTGATGCCGCTGGACCGCATTGTCGACATGGCCGTCAGCCGTTTGCGCCAGCGTCTGCGCGACACCGAAAAACCGCCGCGGCTGATCCGTACCGTGCGCGGCAGCGGCTACCAACTGGCCGCCAATGTGGTTGCCAGCAATGGCCACTGAATTTTTCCGCAAACTCGCCGCGCGGATTCCCGTGCCGCGTTCGTTGCTCGGGCGGATGTTGCTGCTGACGTTGTTGGCGGTGTTGTTCGCCCAGACGTTGTCGAGCGTGATCTGGGTCTCGCAATTGCGCGCCACCCAACTTGAAGGCCTGGTCACCAGCGCCCGTAGCCTCGCTCATTCGATGACCGCCAGCGTCAGTTATTTTCGCTCGCTGCCGGTAGCGTTTCGGCCATTGGTACTCGACCAGTTGCGCAGCATGGGCGGCACCCGTTTTGTGGTGACGCTCAACGACAAACCCTTGGGCATGGAAGTGCTGCCGATCACCCCGCGCAAGGAAGCCGTGCTCAAAGCGGTGGATGAAGTGCTGCGCCAGTCCCTGGGCCAGGACACGGATATCTCGGTGACGTTCGTCAGTCCTGAAGACCTGCGGATCTTCAACGGCGGCCTGAAACTCGATGAATTGCCGCGCTCCTGGGCGCACTACGCGCTGACCCTGGAACCGGTGAACCCGCCAGTATTGGTCACGCAAATCCAGATGGCGCCGGGCGAGTGGCTGTACATCGCCTCGCTGTTGCCCGAGCCCTACACCAGTCTTGAAGAGCAAGGCCTGCCGGCGCAGCAAGTCTGGTTCATCGTGCTCACCAGCGGCTTCTTGCTATTGTTCATCGGCCTGCTGGTGCACTGGCAGAGCCGGCCGCTCAAGCGTTTGGCGCGGGCTGCACGGGACATGTCCCTCGGCGCCGAAGTCGAGCCAGTGGCGGAGGGTGGCGGCAGTGAAGTGGTCGAAGTCGGCCGCGCCTTCAATGCGATGCGCGAACGCATCAGCCGTTACCTGACCGAGCGCAGCCAGTTGTTCAGCGCGATTTCCCATGACTTGCGCACGCCGATTACCCGCTTGCGGTTACGCGTTGAACTGCTCGAAGACGAAACGCTGCAAGCCAAGTTCGGCCGTGATCTGGATGAGCTGGAGCTGCTGGTCAAAGGCGCGCTGCAATGCGTGAAAGACACCGACATCCACGAAAACATCGAGCCGGTGGACCTCAACCATGTCCTTGATTGTCTGGTGGAGCCGTACCTGGCGCCCAACGGCAATGGTCGCGTTACTCAGCAAGGGCGTGCGCTGGCGGCGTATCCGGGGAAACCCCTGGCGCTCAAGCGTTGCATCGGCAACCTGATCGACAACGCCTTGAAGTATGGGCAGAAAGCGCACTTGCACATTGATGACGACCAGAGTGCGTTCATCCTGCATGTGGACGATGAAGGGCCTGGCGTGCCGGAACAGCGGATGGAGCAGGTGTTCGAGCCGCACTTTCGTCTGGCCGGACAGCAGCAGGGTTATGGGTTGGGGTTGGGGATTGCGCGAAATATTGCGCATAGCCATGGCGGTGAGGTCAGCCTGCAGAATTTGCGTGAAGGCGGGTTGCGCGTGACGTTGCAGTTGCCGCGTAGTGTTGATTAGCCTGTGGCGAGGGGGCTTGCCCCCGGCCGGGGCGAAGCAGTCGCAAATCTGCCAATACATTTCTTCCAGGTAAACCGTGGTGACTGTTTGGGACCGCTTCGCGGTCCAACGGGGGCAAGCCCCCTCGCCACAAGTAATCGCTCACCCCAATATCTCGGTCAATGTCACAGCCCGGTGACATAACTCGCCCCCTTCGTTACAAGCCCGCCACCGCCCGTTGTTTAGACTGCTCCCAGTCATAACAACAAAAAAAGGCAGCCCCATGGACATCTTCCAACCCGCTTTCAGCAGTTGGCTGAACGCCCCCGCGCATCAGCAATGGCTCGCCGCCGAAGGCCTGCGGCTGCTGGCGTTTGCCAAGGCTTCGAAGCTTGCCGAAGGTTTCGGCAATCTTGATGAAAAGGGCTGCCTTGCGGCCAACGCCCACGCCGAAACCATGAACACCGCGCGCATGACCCACAGCTTCGCCATGGCCCACATCCAGGGCTTGCCGGGTTTCGCCGAGCTGGTGGATCACGGCGTCAAAGCCCTCAGCGGCCCATTGCGTGACGCCGAACACGGCGGCTGGTTCGCTGCTCCCGAGCATCGCGACGGCAACACCGATAAAGCCGCTTACCTGCACGCCTTCGTCGCGCTGGCCGCCAGTTCTGCGGTGGTCGCTCAGCGTCCCGGCGCGCAGGCCTTGCTCGACGATGCCATCGACATCATCGACACGCATTTCTGGAGCGAGGAGGAGGGCGCGATGCGCGAATCCTTCAACCGCGACTGGAGTGAAGAGGAAAGCTATCGCGGCGCCAACAGCAACATGCACGCCACCGAAGCCTTTCTCGCGCTGGCCGATGTCACCGACGATAACCGCTGGCTGGTCCGCGCCCAGCGCATCGTCGAGCGGGTGATCCACGGTCACGCCGCTGCCAACGATTACTTGGTGGTCGAGCATTTCGACCGCGACTGGCAACCCTTGCGCGAATACAACCACGACAACCCGGCCGATGGTTTTCGCCCCTACGGCACCACGCCAGGCCACGGTTTCGAATGGGCGCGGTTGATGCTGCATCTCGAAGCGGCGCGGGTTAAGGCCGGGATGCTCACGCCAGGCTGGCTCGCCGGCGACGCGCAAAAACTCTTCGACCACAACTGCCGTCACGGCTGGGATGTCGACGGGGCGCCCGGGATTGTCTACACCCTCGACTGGGACAATCGCGCCGTGGTTCGCCATCGCCTGCACTGGACCCATTGCGAAGCCAGCGCCGCCGCCAGCGCGCTGCTAAAACGCACAGGCGATGCGCAATACGAACGCTGGTACCGACTTTTCTGGGAATTCTGCGACAGCCATTTCATCGACCGCGAAAGCGGCAGCTGGTACCACGAACTCGATCCGCAGAACCGCCCGAGCGCCGATATCTGGGCCGGTAAACCCGATCTTTATCACGCCTGGCAAGCCGTGTTGATCCCGCGATTGCCTCTGGCGCCAAGCTTGGCGACTGCCCTGGCACAGTTATCCCAGAGCGCTCCTGTGTAACCATGTGGTGACATTCGAACGTCCCTTCGTTACCTGCGAAGGGGCATCCCCTGTTTAGAATCCTATGCAGCGCAAGCACCAGACTTGCATGCATAACAACAAGAAAGGTAATACTAGATGAATGCGATTTCTCGCCTCGCTACTGTCATTTCTCTCGCGTCACTGCTTCCCCTGTCTGCATTCCCGCTGAGTGCGCTTGCCGCCGATTCCAAAGGTTCGGTGGAAGTCGTTCACTGGTGGACCTCTGGTGGTGAAAAGGCCGCGGTCGATGTCCTGAAGGCTCAAGTCGAAAAAGACGGCTTTACCTGGAAGGACGGCGCAGTCGCCGGTGGCGGCGGTTCCACTGCCATGACCGTACTCAAAAGCCGCGCCGTCGCCGGTAACCCGCCGGGCGTTGCCCAGATCAAAGGTCCGGACATCCAGGAGTGGGGCAGCACTGGCCTGCTCAGCACCGACACCCTCAAAGACGTTGCCAAGTCCGAAGGCTGGGATGGCCTGCTGTCGAAAAAAGTCTCCGACACCGTCAAGTACGAAGGTGACTACGTCGCCGTGCCGGTGAACATTCACCGCGTCAACTGGCTGTGGATCAACCCGGAAGTCTTCAAGAAAGCCGGGATCGAAAAAGCCCCGACCACCCTCGAAGAATTCTATGCCGCTGGCGACAAGCTCAAAGCCGCAGGCTTCATCGCGCTTGCCCACGGTGGCCAGCCTTGGCAGGACAGCACCGTGTTTGAAGACGTGGTGCTCTCGGTCATGGGCGCCGACGGTTACAAGAAAGCCCTGGTAGACCTGGATCAGAAAACCCTCTCGGGCGCCGAGATGACCAAGTCGTTCACCGAGCTGAAAAAACTCACCGGCTACATGGACCCGAACCGCGCCGGTCGTGACTGGAACATCGCTGCCGCCGACGTCATCAACGGCAAGGCCGGCATGCAGATGATGGGCGACTGGGCGAAGAGCGAATGGACCGCTGCCAATAAAGTAGCCGGCAAGGACTATCAGTGCGTGCCATTCCCGGGCACCGAAAAAGCCTTCACCTACAACATCGACTCGATGGCTGTGTTCAAGCTCAAGGCCGATCGCAAAGGCGACATCGCCGCTCAGCAGGATCTGGCCAAGGTCGCGCTGGGTAAAGACTTCCAGAAAGTCTTCAGCATCAACAAAGGCTCGATCCCGGTGCGCACCGACATGCTTAACGACATGAGCACGCTGGGCTTCGATTCTTGCGCTCAAGCGTCCGCCAAGGATTTCCTTGCAGACGAGAAGACGGGCGGCCTGCAACCGAGCATGGCGCACAACATGGCCACTTCCCTGGCTGTGCAGGGCGCGATCTTCGATGTGGTCACCAACTTCATGAACGACAAGAACGCTGACCCGGCCAAGGCCAGCGCCCAACTGGCATCGGCCGTCAAAGCCGCCCAGTAATCCCTGACGCCGCGTGACCCTGTGTGGGAGCGGGCTTGCTCGCGATAGCTGACTGACATTCAACATGGATGTCGACGGATACACCGCTATCGCGAGCAGGCTCACTCCTACAAGGGATCGCCGTGCCGATTTCTTTCCTCTTCACCTGGATTATCCCGATGAGCTCTGTGGCGGTTTTCAGCAAAGCCTCACCGTTCGACGCATTGCAGCGCTGGCTTCCCAAGCTGGTTTTGGCGCCAAGCATGCTGATCGTCCTGGTTGGTTTTTACGGTTACATCATCTGGACATTCGTTCTGTCCTTCACCAATTCGAGCTTCATGCCGAGCTACAAATGGGTCGGCCTGCAGCAATACATCCGCCTGATGGACAACGATCGCTGGTGGGTCGCGAGCAAGAACCTCGCGGTGTTCGGCGGCATGTTCATCGGCATCAGCCTGGTGCTGGGGGTGTTCCTCGCGGTGCTGCTGGATCAGCGCATTCGCAAGGAAGGCTTCATCCGCACCGTTTACCTGTACCCGATGGCGCTCTCGATGATCGTCACCGGTACCGCGTGGAAATGGCTGCTCAACCCAGGCCTGGGCCTGGACAAGATGCTGCGTGACTGGGGCTGGGAAGGCTTTCGTCTCGACTGGCTGGTGGATCAGGATCGCGTGGTGTATTGCCTGGTGATCGCCGCCGTTTGGCAAGCCTCCGGGTTTGTAATGGCGATGTTCCTGGCCGGCCTGCGGGGTGTCGATCAATCGATCATCCGAGCTGCGCAAGTCGACGGAGCGAGCCTGCCGACCATCTACCTGAAGATCGTATTGCCGAGCCTGCGCCCGGTGTTCTTCAGCGCCTTCATGATCCTCGCGCACATCGCGATCAAGAGCTTCGACCTGGTGGCGGCAATGACCGCGGGTGGCCCGGGCTACTCGTCCGACCTGCCGGCGATGTTCATGTACTCCTTCACTTTCAGCCGTGGCCAGATGGGCATTGGTTCGGCGAGCGCCATGATGATGCTCGGCGCGATCCTGGCGATTCTGGTGCCGTACCTGTACTCCGAATTGCGAGGCAAACGCCATGAGTAATCAACTTGGCAAACCGGGCATCAGCTTCAGCCGCATCGCGATCTACGCAACTCTGTTGCTGGCCGCGGCGATCTATCTGGTCCCGCTGGTGGTGATGCTGCTGACCAGTTTCAAATCCCCGGAAGACATCCGCACCGGCAACCTGCTGAGCTGGCCGCAAGTGATTGACGGCATCGGCTGGATCAAGGCCTGGGACAGTGTCGGCAGCTACTTCTGGAACTCGGTGAAAATCACTGTGCCGGCGGTTCTGATCTCCACGTTCATCGGTGCCATGAACGGTTATGTGCTGTCGATGTGGCGCTTCCGCGGTTCGCAACTGTTTTTCGGCCTGTTGTTGTTCGGCTGCTTCCTGCCGTTCCAGACCGTGCTGCTGCCAGCGTCGTTCACCCTCGGCAAGATCGGCCTGGCCAACACCACCACCGGCCTGGTGCTGGTGCATGTGGTTTACGGCCTGGCGTTCACCACGCTGTTCTTCCGCAACTACTACGTGAGCATTCCGGATGCGCTGGTCAAGGCGGCGCGGCTGGATGGCGCGGGCTTCTTCACGATTTTCTGGAAGATCCTGCTGCCGATGTCGATCCCGATCGTGATGGTCTGCCTGATCTGGCAGTTCACCCAGATCTGGAATGACTTCCTGTTCGGCGTGGTCTTCGCCAGTGGCGATGCACAGCCGATTACCGTGGCCCTGAACAACCTGGTCAACACCAGCACCGGGGCCAAGGAATACAACGTTGATATGGCCGCCGCGATGATCGCCGGGCTGCCGACACTGCTGGTCTACATATTCGCTGGCAAGTATTTCCTGCGTGGGCTGACGTCCGGCGCGGTCAAGGGGTAGAACATGGCAACTCTCGAATTACGCAACGTCAACAAGACTTACGGTGCCGGTTTGCCGGACACCCTGAAAAACATCGAACTGAAGATCAATGACGGTGAGTTCCTGATCCTCGTCGGTCCATCGGGCTGTGGTAAGTCCACGCTGATGAACTGCATCGCCGGTCTGGAAAACATCAGCGGCGGCGCAATCCTGGTGGACGACGCCGACATCAGCGGCATGAGCCCCAAAGATCGCGACATCGCCATGGTGTTCCAGTCCTACGCGCTGTACCCGACGATGAGCGTGCGCGACAACATCGCGTTCGGCTTGAAGATTCGCAAAATGCCTGCCACCGAAATCGACGAAGAAGTCGCTCGTGTGGCCAAGCTGTTGCAGATCGAACATTTGCTCGCCCGCAAACCCGGCCAGCTCTCTGGTGGTCAGCAACAGCGCGTGGCAATGGGCCGGGCGCTGGCGCGGCGGCCGAAGATTTACCTGTTCGACGAACCGCTGTCCAACCTCGACGCCAAGCTGCGCGTCGAGATGCGCACCGAAATGAAACTGATGCACCAGCGCCTGAAAACCACCACGGTCTACGTGACCCACGACCAGATCGAAGCCATGACCCTGGGCGACAAAGTGGCGGTGATGAAGGACGGGATCATCCAGCAGTTCGGCACGCCCAAAGACATCTACAACAACCCGGCCAACCTGTTCGTGGCGAGCTTCATCGGTTCGCCGCCGATGAACTTCATCCCCCTGCGCTTGCAGCGCAAGGAAGGTCGTCTGGTGGCGCTGCTCGACAGCGGTCAGGCGCGCTGCGAATTGCCGCTGGGCATGCAGGACGCCGGTCTCGAAGACCGCGAAGTGATCCTCGGCATGCGCCCGGAGCAGATCGTTTTGGCCGGCAGTGAGCCCAATGGTTTGCCGACCATTCGTGCCGAAGTCCAGGTCACCGAGCCAACCGGTCCCGACACCCTGGTGTTCGTCAATCTCAACGACACCAAAGTCTGCTGCCGTCTGGCGCCGGACGTTGCACCGGCCGTGGGCGAGACCCTGACCCTGCAATTCGATCCATCGAAAGTGCTGTTGTTCGATGCCAAGACCGGTGAACGCCTGGGGGTGGCCGGCCTGCCAAAAACCGAAGCTCACAGCGCCAACGTCGCCCAGTTCAAAGGCAGATAAAGATCAAAAAATGTGGGAGTGAGCCTGCTCGCGATGACGGACTGACATTCAGCATCGATGTCGACTGATACACCGCTATCGCGAGCAGGCTCGCTCCCACAGGGGGGAAATCCATGGCGGGTGGTCTGTAGTCCGTCGTAACCGATGTCACCGCGTTAGATAAAAACAGTTAATAACAATAAAACGAGGATGTAGGGATGAAGAAGAACAACAACGCTCAGCTTATCTGCCAGTTGTCAGCCGTTGCGGCAATGATGTTGGCCGGCAGCGTACATGCGGCTGACGCGTTCAGCGCCGATTCCGAATGGATGACCGGTGATTGGGGTGGCGAGCGGACCAGGCTGATCGAGCAGGGTATCGACATCAAGATGGACTACGTCGGTGAAGTGGGCGCCAACCTCCACGGCGGCTACAACGACGACAAGACTGCGCGTTACGCCGACCAGTTTGGTCTGGGCGTGGCGCTGGACCTGCAAAAACTGTGGGGCTGGGATAACACCCAGGCCAAGATCCAGCTCACCAACCGTAACGGTGAGAACATTTCCAATGACCGCGTCGGCGACCCGCGTGCCGGCACCTTGAGTTCGTCCCAGGAAGTCTACGGCCGCGGCCATATGGTCCGCCTGACCCAACTGTGGATCAAACACCAGTTCCTCGACGGCAAACTGGACGTCAAGGCCGGTTACTTCGGCGAAGGCGAAGACTTCAACACCTTCCCGTGCGAGTTCCAGAACCTGGCGTTCTGCGGTTCCCAGGCGGGTAACTGGGCAACCAACATCTGGTACAACTGGCCGGTCATGCAGGCTGCGGTCCGCGTGAAGTACAACATTTCGCCTGAGTTCTATGCGCAGATCGGCGCGTACAACCAGAACCCGTCGCAACTGGAGCATGGTAACGGCTTCAAGCTGAGCGGCAGTGGTACCAAGGGCACCGTCTTGCCGGTCGAACTGGTCTGGTTGCCGAACCCTGGCAACCTGCCGGGCGAATACCGTGTCGGTTACTACAAAAGCACGGCCAACGCCGATGACGTCCGCAAGGATGCCGACGGCAATGATGCAGCCACCAGCGGTAACGCCTATCGCAGCCACGATAGCAAACACGGCTACTGGTTCGTGGCGCAGCAACAACTCACCAGCCACAACGGTGACGCGTCCCGCGGTCTGAACATCGCAGCCAACGCCACTTTCCACGACAAGGACACCAACTTCGTCGACAACTATCAGTCGCTGATGTTTGTGTACAAAGGCCCGTTCGATGCACGTCCGAAAGATGACATGGGTATCGGTTTCGCCCGTATCCATGTCAACGATGACGTGAAGAAAAACGCCGAGCTGGTCAACGCCGCCAATGGCGTCACCGACTACCAAGATCCGCTGTTCTCGCCGCTGCGTAGCACCGAGTACAACTACGAGATCAACTACGGCTTCCACGTTACCAACTGGCTGACCGTGCGTCCTAACCTGCAATACATCACTCACCCGGGTGGTGTTGATGAAGTGGACAACGCGCTGGTCGCCGGCCTGAAAATTCAGTCGGTGTTCTAACGCTGTTGCGATAAGCTCCTCTCTATGTGCGCATTTTTGCGGACAGCCATGGCTGTCCGCTTTTTTTTGGGGCTGATCCGCCAGGCGGCTGGCGAAAGCATCGTGGCGAGGGAGCTTGCTCCCGCTCGGCTGCGAAGCAGTCGTAAACGCGGCGAATGCGGTTTGCCTGAAGCACCGCAGTGAATGGTTTTAGGGCAGCTTCGCAGCCCAGCGGGAGCAAGCTCCCTCGCCACAGAGACATTCACTGGCTACAAAAGCGCTGTTGTTTTCAGAGATGGTGAGTACACCCATGATTTTCAGGACCGTGGCACATGCATGAGCATCCGCTACAACGCTTCTTCAAATCCTTGCGCGAACGTCCGGTGTTTGCGTGGGAGCGCTATCAGAAGCGCGACGTGCTGGTGATCGACCATCCGCTGTGTCAGGCGGTGTTCAGTCGCCAGGGTGCGCAATTGCTGCACTTCCAGCCAAAGGGCCAGAAACCCTGGCTCTGGTGCGCCGCGAAGTGGCCGCAGGTCGGTGCGATTCGTGGTGGCGTTCCGGTGTGCTGGCCGTGGTATGGCCGTCATCCGAGCGAAAACGCCTGGCCTTCCCATGGTTGGGCACGGTTGATCGACTGGAAGCTGCTGGACAGCAGCAGTGATGATGATGGCGTGCACCTGCACTGGCAGTTACAGCTGTGCGACTGGCAAGTGGACTTGCACGCGCACTTGGGTGAACGCATGGATTTGCGCCTGAGCACCGAGCATCAGGACAGCCTGCCGTGCCAATTGAGTCAGGCGTTGCATGCGTATTGGCGTATTGGCGACGTCGGCGAGGTAGCGCTGTCTGGCCTGGACGGGGCCCAGGGTTACGACCAGTTGAATCGGCAGATTTGTCATCAGGAAGGCGAATTGCGGGTAGAGGGTGGCTGTCAGCGGGTGTTCCAGCATGACGGTGAATTACAGCTCAAGGACCACGCCTGGCAGCGCGAGTTGTGCATCGATACCGGCAACAGTGCGGACACGGTGGTTTGGCATCCGGGCTCGCGACCGTTGCTGGGCGTGAGCTGGAATGAGATTTCCGAGTTTGTGTGCGTTGAAGCGGCGAGTGGCGGGACCGATAGCTTGAGCCTGGCGCCGGGGGAGAGGGCGCATTTGAGTTTGCAGGCGCGGGTTGGGGCGTGATGATCGTTCCCACGCTCTGCGTGGGAATGCAGCCCGTGACGCTCCGCGTCACTGGACGCGGAGCGTCCCTAGAGGCATTCCCACGCAGAGCGTGGGAACGATCAGTAAGCTAGTTGAATTCATCCCCAATCGGATACCGACTGGCATTCAGGCTTTCCTTGATCTTGCGCAAATGCGGCTGGAAATCCACGCCTCGGCGCAAGGTCATGCCGGTGGCGAGCACATCCAGCACGGTCAGCTGAATGATCCGCGACGTCATCGGCATATAGATGTCGGTGTCTTCCGGCAGCGGAATATTCAGGCTCAACGTGCTGGCCTTGGCCAGTGGCGAACCCTCGGCCGTCAGGCCCAATACCGAAGCACCGTTTTCCCGGGCAATACGCGCCACTTCCACCAGTTCGCGGGTGCGGCCGGTGTAGGAAATGATCACGAACAACTCGCCGGTGTGCGCCACCGACGCAATCATGCGCTGCATCAGCACGTCTGCGTGGGCGGTGACCGCCAGGTTGAAGCGGAAGAACTTGTGCTGCGCATCCAGCGCCACCGGGGCCGAGGCGCCGAGGCCGAAGAAGTGGATCTGCCGGGCCTGGATCAACAGGTCGACGGCGCGGCTGATCAGGTTCGGGTCAAGCGCCTGCAACGCACTGTCCAGCGAGGCGATGGCGCTGCCGAAAATCTTTTTGGTATAGGCCTCGGGATTGTCGTCGGCCTCCACCGCACGGCTGACATACGCGGCACCACTGGCCAGGCTCTGGGCCAATTGCAGCTTGAGTTCCGGGTAGCCGCTGACGCCAAACGAACGGCAGAAACGGTTGACCGTCGGCTCGCTGACTTTTGAGGCCTGGGCGAGGGCGGCGATGCTGAACCGGGTGGCCTGCTCTGGGTTGAGCAGGATGACTTCGGCGACTTTGCGTTCTGCCTTGTTCAGGTCTTCAAGGCGATTCTGGATCTGTTCCAGTAAATTTCGCACGCGGTCCATATATGTTCCTTAGCTCCGCAAACATGAGAGCAATGCAAATAAGGGCCCCGGCTATGCAAATTGGGACTTTGATCGGGCCCGTAACGGTGGCCTATCCTACTGATGGCTCCGACCGACCACCACTCGGAATCTGTATTTTGCGAAAATGTTGTGGTTATTACTACATTTTCCCTTGAGTGATGCCTTGAAAAAAGGTATTTGTAGCTTAACTTGATAAAAGAACAAACATCATGCCTTCGATTACGGTTGAACCGTGCACCTTTGCCTTGTTCGGCGCCCTCGGCGATCTGGCCTTGCGCAAGCTGTTTCCTGCCCTTTATCAGCTCGATGGCGCAGGCCTCTTGCACGAGGACACGCGAATTATCGCGCTGGCCCGTGAGCCGGGCAGCGAGCAGCAGCATTTGGCGTTCATCGCCTCCGAACTGCGCCGCTACGTCGGCGCCAAAGAGCTCGACGAGGCCGTGGTCGAACGCTTCCTGGCCCGCCTGAGTTACTTGCACGTCGACTTCCTCAAGGCTGACGATTATGTCGCCCTGGCCGAGATGGCTGGCAGCGCCCAGCGGGTGATTGCCTACTTCGCCACACCGGCCGCCGTTTATGGCGCGATCTGCGAGAACCTGTCGAAGGTCGGCCTGACCGAAAACACCCGTGTGGTGCTGGAAAAACCCATCGGTTCGGACCTGGAATCCTCGCGCAAGGTCAACGACGCCGTGGCGCAGTTCTTCCCGGAGAACCGCACCTACCGCATCGACCACTACCTGGGCAAAGAAACCGTCCAGAACCTGATCGCCCTGCGTTTCGCCAACAGTCTGTTCGAAACCCAGTGGAACCAGAATTACATCTCCCACGTGGAAATCACCGTGGCGGAGAAGGTCGGGATCGAAGGTCGCTGGGGTTATTTCGACAAGGCCGGCCAGCTGCGGGACATGATCCAGAATCACCTGCTGCAACTGCTCTGCCTGATCGCCATGGACCCGCCCGCCGACCTGTCCGCCGACAGCATCCGCGACGAGAAAGTCAAAGTGCTCAAGGCGCTGGCGCCGATCAGCCCGGAAGGCCTGACCACTCAGGTCGTGCGCGGTCAGTACATCGCCGGTCACAGCGAAGGCAAATCGGTTCCCGGTTACCTGGAAGAGCCGAACTCCAATACCCAGAGCGACACCGAAACCTTCGTTGCGCTGCGTGCCGATATCCGCAACTGGCGTTGGGCCGGCGTGCCGTTTTACCTGCGTACCGGCAAGCGCATGCCGCAGAAGCTGTCGCAGATCGTCATCCACTTCAAGGAACCGTCGCACTACATTTTCGCCCCCGAGCAGCGTCTGCAAATCAGCAACAAGCTGATTATCCGCCTGCAACCGGACGAAGGCATTTCCTTGCGCGTGATGACCAAAGAACAAGGCCTGGACAAGGGTATGCAGCTGCGCAGCGGTCCGTTGCAGCTGAATTTTTCCGACACTTATCGTAGCGCACGGATTCCCGATGCCTACGAGCGGTTGTTGCTGGAAGTGATGCGCGGCAATCAGAACCTGTTTGTCCGTAAAGATGAAATCGAAGCCGCGTGGAAGTGGTGCGACCAGTTGATCGCCGGGTGGAAAAAATCCGGTGATGCGCCCAAGCCGTACGCGGCCGGGTCCTGGGGACCGATGAGCTCCATTGCTCTGATCACGCGGGATGGGAGGTCGTGGTATGGCGATATCTGAATTGAAACTGCCTCAGGGCGTCAGCGCGCATAAGTTCAAAAGCCCGGTGTTGCTGGCCGAAGGCCTGGCGCTGAATGTGGCCAAGCAACTGAGTGACGCGATTGACGCGCGCGGCACCGCGACCCTGGTGGTTTCCGGTGGACGCAGTCCGGTGGCGTTTTTCCAGCACTTGGCCAAGCAGACGCTGGACTGGTCCAAGGTTGTCGTCACCCTGGCCGACGAGCGCTGGGTACCGGTTGAACACGCCGACAGCAATGCCGGTCTGCTCAAGCGTTATCTGTTGCAAGGCCCGGCGGCCAAGGCTCAGTTCCTGAGTCTGTACAGCGCCACGGCCAACCTTGAACAGGCGGCCGAGCAGGCGGATCGTTTGCTCGCGGAATTGCCGCCGATCGACGTGCTGATACTCGGCATGGGCGACGACGGTCACACCGCCTCGCTGTTCCCGAACAGCCCGAACCTGGCCGACGCCTTGAAAGCCGACGGCACACGTCGTTGCTACCCGATGCTGGCGCCGACCGTGCCGCATCAGCGCTTGACCATGAGCCGTGCGCTGCTGGCGTCGGCCAAGCACACCGTTCTATCGATTTCCGGTCAGTCCAAGCTGACCACCCTGAGTGCCGCATTGGCCGGTGACGATGTCGCCGCCATGCCGATTCGCGCGTTTCTGCAACCTACGTTAGAGATTTACTGGTGCCCATGAGCCAAGGAACAGCCGCTATGACAACCCCATCCCCGACCGTTTCCATGGCGGACAAAGTTGCCCTGATCGACAGTCTTTGCGCCAAGGCGCGGATCCTGCCGGTGATTACCATCGCTCGCGAGCAAGACATCCTGCCGCTGGCCGACGCCCTCGCGGCCGGTGGCCTGACAGCCCTGGAAGTGACCTTGCGCTCACAGTTCGGCCTCAAGGCTATCCAGATTCTGCGTGAGCAGCGTCCGGAACTGGTGACCGGTGCCGGCACTGTGCTCGATCGCAACATGCTGGCGGCTGCCGAAGCGGCCGGTTCGCAGTTCATCGTCACGCCGGGCATCACCCGTGACCTGCTCGAAGCCAGCGTCAACAGCCCGATTCCGCTGTTGCCGGGCATCAGCAACGCCTCCGGCATCATGGAAGGCTACGGCCTGGGTTATCGCCGCTTCAAGTTGTTCCCGGCGGAAGTCAGCGGCGGCGTCGCGGCTATCAAGGCCCTCGGCGGCCCGTTTGGCGAAGTGAAATTCTGCCCGACTGGCGGCGTCAGCCCGGCCAACATCAAGAGCTACATGGCGTTGAAAAACGTGATGTGCGTGGGCGGTAGCTGGATGCTTGATCCGGAGTGGATCAAGAACGGCGACTGGGCCCGCATTCAGGAATGCACCGCCGAGGCACTGGCGCTGCTGGACTGATCGGCTTTTACCAAACACTTCGTTGTGTGTTCTACGGCTTTACGGTGCGCTTGGTCGGTGCACCGTTTTTTTTTGCCCAATGAAAACCCTCTTGGCTGTCGACTCGCTCTTTGTAGCAGCTGTCGAGCCCCAGCGAGGCTGCGTTCGGTTCGGGCCGCGATCGGACGTAGCAGTCGTAAATCCGGCTTAAGCGGTCTGCCTACGTACCGCAATCTCTGGTTTTACGACTGCTGCGCAGCCGAACGCAGCCTTCGGCAGCTGCTACAGATCGACATCATGCGATACATAGTTACCGCACCTCGCTGCTCGGCCAGCGTTAACCTGCGTTCTTCTTATGGAAGAGAGAACGTCATGGAAGACAACACTCCGATTTCACCCGCACCCGCGGTTTACCTGCTTTCACCCGAACAGATCGCCGGTCCTTATTTCCGCAATGCGAAACTGATCAGACGAAACATCAGCGAAGGGATGGATGGCATTCCCTTGGTGCTGAGGCTGACGATCGTCGATGCCATGACCGGTCAACCGGTGACTGACGCGCTGGTGGATATCTGGCATTGCAACGCACGCGGGGCGTATTCGGGCTGGAGCAAGGTCAATCCAGACACGGAAATCGACGTCGACGACATAGGCTCGATCCCGCGAACCGACGACGACACTTACCTGCGAGGCGGGCAATTTACCGACAAGAACGGCATCGTGCGGTTTACCACGATCTATCCGGGGTTCTACGCCGGCCGAGCGCTGCACATCCACGTCGTGGTACGCATTATGGAAGGCAACAACTACCTGGAAGAGCGGCATGTTGCCTGGGTCGGTCAGCTCTACTTTCCCGAAGTCGCCTCGCGCTCGGTACTCAACGCCAAGGAGTACCGTGGTCGAGCCGTTTCGCCGCTGACCAACGATCAAGACTTTTTCTATGAAAACATGGGCGGCGAAGCGTCGACCTTGAACGTTCACACCCTGAGTCGAGACTCGAATATAGACGGCTACTTCGGGCACACGACCATCGGCATCGACACCTTCGCGGTGTCGACGCAGATCAAGCCCGAGGACTTCGACAAACACACCGTGTGACGTCAGCGCAGTTCGGTCAGCGCCCGGGCCAGCAAATCCATGTCTGCAGCCGTGGTGGTAAGCCCCGGGGTTATGCGAATGCACGGACCGCTCGCGGCACCACTGCGCGCCACGGTAAACAGGTTGTAGTCCTTGAGCAGCCGCTCGACCATTACCTGTTGATCGGCATGCCGGGTAAAGCGCATTGAAGTGATGCCGCAATACAGTCGCGGGTCGTCCGGGGTCATGACTTCGATCCCCGGCAACTCGCGTACCGCGCTCACCCAGCGGTTGCGCAGGTAATTGAGCCGAGCACCTTTGGCGGCGGAACCGCCCATGGCCTGATGCTCCTCGAACACCAGCGGCAGGGTCAGCAGCGCCGGGATGTTGGGCGTGCTGTACGGCGTGCGGGCGCGAATGTCGGTGACCGGGAAATGCATCTCGCCCATGTCCGGGTCGATGTCGGCCAGGCGTTCCGGGGCGATGTAAATGAAGCCCAGGGTCAGCGGCGCACCGATCCATTTGTGTAGGTTGAAACCGGCGAACGCGATGCCGAGATCGTCAAGATTGAACTGGAGCTGGCCGAGCGCATGGGCACCGTCAAGGATCACGTCGATGCCGTGTTCTTTGGCGGCGGCGGCAATGGCCTGCACCGGCATCACCAGCCCGGTACGGTGAGTGACGTGAGTCAGGGCCATCAGTTTGAGTCGCGGATAACGCACGAAGGCTTCGCGGTAAGTGGCCAGCAAGCTGTCGAAACTGGCGGGGTGCGAGTGTTCGATTTCGATCACTTCGACACCGCGATGACGAGCCAGCCAGCGCATGGCCCCTTTGACCGTGTCGTATTCCAGATCGCCTATCAGCACCTGATCGCCCGGGCTCAGACGGTTGTAGTTGCGGATCAGCGATTGCAGACCGTCCGAAGCGTTGCGGGTGAGGGCGACGGTGTCGGCGGGTACGCCCACCAGATCGGCGAGCTGTGCTCGGATCTCAAGGCTTTCGCCCTGTTCGAAGCGTTGTCGCACATACACCGAGTTGCTGCGATTGATCAGTTCGATGTTGCGCTGGTATTCCTCGACCACCGTGCGCGACATGCGCCCGAAGTACCCGTTTTCGAGGTTGACCGGGCCGGGTTCAACCGCGTATCGGTCGGCAAAGGTTCGCCAGAAGGCTTCATCACGGGCGCGGCGAGTGTTATCGGGCATGGGCTACTCAATCAGGGGCCAGGTCTGGGTGTCGGGTCAATGGCGAGGGGCGGGTTTGCCATGTTTGGCGCGCAGCGGCTCGAGCAACTCCGACAGGCCGTTATGATCGATTTCTTGCATCAAGGCCAGCAAACCGCCGAGTTCACCATGGGGGAAACCTTCGCGAGCGAACCAGTTCAGGTATTGGCCCGGGAGGTCGGCAATGATCCGGCCCTTGTATTTGCCGAAGGGCATTTCACGGGTAATCAACAGTTCAAGTTTTTCAGGATTCATCAATAAGTCGTCTTGATTCAAACAGTCTGGAAAATACAGGCATTCTGCATGCAGGCCAAATGACAGATCATGCAAAAAAAGCGGATAACGATCTGGCATAAAAAGATAAGTATTTGAAATATAAGGAATAAGTAATCAATTCAAAGCTGGCATGCAGGGTGCAACACCTATTGCATCTTTCATCAACCCGCGAGGAATTGAAAATGACCGACATGAATAAAGAAGCCATCTCTGTACTCAACGACCTGATTGAAACCTGCAAGGACGGTCAGGAAGGGTTCAAGACTTGCGCTGAAGACATCAAACACCCAGAACTGAAAACCCTGTTCATACAGCGTTCCGCCGACTGCGCCACTGCGGCTTCCGAACTGCAGGCCCAGGTACGTTCGCTAGGCGGCGATCCGGAAACGTCCACCAGCGTCAGCGGTGATATGCACCGTCGCTGGGTCGACGTGAAAGCGATGTTCACCGGCAAGGATGAAGAAGCCGTGCTGAACGAAGCCGAACGGGGTGAAGACCATGCACTGAAGGCTTACAAAGAAGCCATCGAAAAAATCAACAAATACAACCTGGTGGGCATTCGTGACCTGGTTGAACGTCAGTACCACGGCGTGCAACGCAATCACGATCAGGTAAAAGCCTTGCGTAACCAGGCGCGCGCACGCTCGTAAGCGATCGTTGCCTGTCAAAAACGCCAGCCAGTCTGGCGTTTTTTTTGTGTCCGGGAATTAGCACTGGACGCGTGTTAGTTAGCTAGCTAATAATTTGTTTATCAAGTGACTGAACCCGATCCCGACTATCGTTAAATCGCCTTTTTCCAAGAGTTCTTTACGTGCCTATCACCTTGCAGGCTCTGTTCGCGCCTGACCGCCGCGCCTTACAGTTCGCGATCAAAACCTTGATTGGCGGCGGCCTGGCGCTGTGGCTGGCATTACGCTGGGGTCTGGAGCAACCGGCCTGGGCATTGATGACAGCATTCATCGTCGCCCAGCCCTTGTCCGGGATGGTGGTGCAGAAGGGCCTGGCGCGGTTGTTGGGGACCCTGGTCGGGACGATCATGTCCGTGGTGTTCATGGGGTTGTTTGCCCAGACGCCTTGGCTGTTTTTGTTGGCCTTGGCGTTATGGCTGGGGCTGTGTACGGCCAGTTCGACCTTGCTGCGCAGCGCCTGGTCCTATTCGTTCGTGCTGGCCGGTTACACGGTGGCGATCATCGCGCTGCCGGCCATTACTCATCCGCTGACGGTGTTCGATCAAGCCGTGGCTCGCTGTACGGAAATCTGCCTGGGCATTCTTTGCGCCACCGCCGCCAGTGCGCTGCTCTGGCCGATGCGGGTCGAACGGCAACTGGCGGATCAGGCGCGGGCAGCGTGGCAAAGCGGTATGAACGCCGCGCGTGCAACCCTGGCCGGTGATGGTCAGGCACGCAAAGGCCTGCTGGAAATCCTCGGCAGGATCGTCGCCGTCGACGCCCAGCGCGAGCATGCCTGGTTTGAAGGAAGCCTGGGTCGCCAACGAGCGCGGGCGATCAGCGGCTTGAGCCAAAAACTGTTGATGCTGCTGCGTATCGCCCGTTCGGTGCGCCGTCAGTGGAAGCAATTGGAGCCTCAAGAGGCCGAGCAACTGTTGCCCTGGATGACCGAGGTTCAAGAGGCGCTCGACAGCGCGGATACCGCGACCCTGCAAGCGCTGCGTCCGAGGTTGCTCGACGCTTCCCACGACACGCACATCAGTTCTGCGCAGAGTTACTGCCTGGCTCGTTTCACCTTGTTGCTCGATACCGCCATGGCGGCCAGCGCTGCGTTGAACGCCGTCGAGGAGGGCAAGGAAGCGGTCGATCCACCGAGAACCCTGGCACCACACCGCGATCTGTCATTGGCGTTGATGTTCGGTGCCCGAAGTGCCTTGGCGTTTCTGGTGGTCTCGTGCTTCTGGTTGGCGACCGCCTGGCCCGCGGCCTCCGGCGCGCTGCTGTTGACGTGCGTGGTGTGTAGCCTGTTCGCCAGCCGCGAGAATGGCGCACAGATCGGCATGAGTTTTATGCGCGGGATCTTCCTGGCGATTCCGGCCGCGTTTATCGTCGGGCAGATTCTGTTGCCGCAATGGAGTGGTTTTGCCTTGCTGTGCATGGGCATGGGCGTGCCGTTGTTCCTCGGCGCGCTGGGCATGGCCAAACCGCAGATCGGTGCGACGGCCACCTCATTTTGTTTGCACTTCATCGTGCTGGTCTCACCGCTCAATGCGATGAACTACGATGTCGCGACGTTCTTCAACAGCGCTCAATCCATCGTGGTCGGCGTGGGTGCCGCCGTGCTGGCATTCCATCTGTTGATCCTGCGCGATCCGACATGGCATGGCCGGCGTTTGCTGGCGGCGACTCTTGCCGATCTGGTGCGCCTGACCCGGCGCAATCTGCGCGGTGCCGAAAGCTGGTTTGGCGGGCGCATGGCCGACCGTTTGCTGCAATTGGCGCGGCACTATCCCGAGCTGCCGGAACCGGCGCGCAGTCGCTGGGACGATGGCTTGCTCGGCCTGGACATCGGCGACGAATTGCTGCATTTGCGTTTGAGCCTGGCGGTGGCGCAGGCACCGGTCAGCGCGCCTCAGCGGCGTTATCTCGAACAGCTGGAAAAAATCCTCGAGCAAGGCCCGGCCGGCAGTCGCGCCGAAGCGTTGGCGCAACCGAGCGAAGAATTCTTGAAGACCTTGTACGCGTTGCCCCCCAGCGATGCGGTGAAACTGGCCCAAGGCGCGGTGCTGCAGTTGCAAAGCAGCTGGCGCGCCTGGTGCCGTCAACAGGAGCAAAGCCATGGGCTTGCGTGAGTGGTCGGTGGGTGGCGTGCTGCTCAGTCCGTTTCTGATTTATGTGCTGCTGGCGCTGCTCGTCACTGGAGCCTTGCGCATGCTCTTGCGCCTGACGCCGGTGGGCCGCTGGATCTGGCACGAAGCATTGTTTGATTGCGCCTTGTACGTCTGTGTATTGACCTTGATCACTGTCGTCCTCGGACCTTTATAAGGAGTTGAAAATGCGCACACCGATACGTGTCGCGGTGACCTTGTGCCTGGTGGCGGCGGCGATTTTTGCCGGCTTCCATTTGTGGCAGTACTACATGCTCACGCCTTGGACCCGGGATGCGCGGATCCGCGCCGACGTGGTGGTGATCGCGCCGGATGTCTCGGGCTGGGTGCGTGAGCTCAAGGCTTTTGATAACCAGCAGGTCAAGGCCGGCGATTTGTTGCTGAGCATCGACCGCGATCGTTTCGAAGCGGCGCTGGAGAAAGCCCAGGCGGTGGTGCAGACCCGTCAGCAGCAACTCAATCTGCGCGAACACGAAGCCAGCCGCCGCGCGGCCCTCGGTCCCCAGGCGATCAGTGCCGAGCTGCGCGAGAACGCGCAAATCAATGCCGGCATTGCCCGTGGCGAACTGCGTGAAGCCCAGGCCGAAGCCAAGGTTGCGCAACTCAACCTCACGCGCAGTCAGGTCCATGCGCCCCGCAATGGCCACATCACCAACCTGCGCCTGGCTGAAGGCAACTACGTGAATGCCGGGCAATCGGTGATGGCGTTGATCGACGATTCGACGTTCTATGTGCAAGCGTATTTCGAGGAAACCAAACTCCCGCGGATTCGTGTGGGCGATCCGGTGAAGATCTGGTTGATGAGCGCGGGGGAGGGGTTGCAGGGGCATGTGGAAAGCATCAGTCGCGGGATTACCGATCGCAACACCACACCGGACGGGCAGTTGCTGGCCGAGGTCGAACCGACGTTTAACTGGGTCAGGCTGGCGCAGCGGATTCCGGTGCGGATCAAGATTGATAAGTTACCGGAAGGGATGAATCTGAGTTCGGGGATGACGGCGAGTGTGCAGGTGCAGGAGGGTAACCGCTGATCGTTCCCGCGCTCTGCGTGGGAATGCCTCAACGGACGCTCTGCGTTCGGCTGTTGATGGGACGCGGAGCGTCCCGGGCTGCATTCCCACGCGGAGCGTGGGAACGATCAACGATCAGGTCCCCCAATCAGCCGATGCTGATCGCCGGCAAGACAGGCAACGTCACGGTCTGCTGCTTGCGCGGCGCCAGAATCTCCGCCTCGCCATCCACTACCAACTCATCGCGCTGGTTAAACACGCGAGTGGCAATCCGCACACGAAACTTGGGCAACTTCTCGAGGATCTCCAGGCGCACGGTCAGCGTGTCGCCAATCTTCACCGGCTTCTGAAAGCTCATTTGCTGACCGATATAAATAGTCCCCGGCCCAGGCAACTCGCAGGCAACGGCAGCGCTGATCAGCGCGCCGCTGAACATCCCGTGAGCGATGCGCTCCTTGAACATGGTGCCAGCGGCGAATTCAGCGTCCAGGTGCACCGGGTTGTGATCGCCGGACATCGCGGCGAACAACTGAATGTCGCGCTCTTCGACCGTCTTGCTGTAGCTGGCGGTCTGGCCGACTTCAAGGGCCTCGTAAGGGGTGTTGGTAACCTGGGTCATCTGTTTCGATTCCTGTCACGAATAAATAAATTCAAAAAAAACTATTCCGATCTGGGTGGCCGGCGGTGGCTCAGCGCCTGGGCGATCCAGTTCAACACGTCATTGATCACTTCATCGCGATTGCTCTCGTTGAACAGTTCATGCCGTGCCTGCGGGTAAATAGTCAGTTGCAGGCTCTGGCTGCCGGCAGCGCGCAGCGCATGGGCCAGATCCTTCAGACGCTTGCCATCGCTGACCGGATCACATTCACCGCCGATGACCAGCAACGGCAGGCCCGGATCAATCTGAGCGAGATTGGACGCTTTGCTGATTTGCTGCAACCCACCGAGCAAATCGATCCACAGCTGATTGGTGCAGCGAAAGCCGCAGAGTGGGTCATTGGCGTACAGGTCGACCTCTGTCGGGTCGCGGCTGAGCCAGTCGAACCGCGTGCGCACCGGTTTGAATTTCTTGTTGAACGAACCGAACGACAGCCATTCGATCAGCGCACTGCGACCCTTCGGCCCCTGACGCAAACGTTCCAGACGCGCAATCTGTCGCGCCGCGCGATAGAGCGCCACCGGTTGGAAGTTCGACCCGCTGAGAACGGCGCCGTGCAGGCTGGCGCTGTGGTGCAGCAGATAGGCCTGGGCGATGTAGCTGCCCATGCTGTGACCGAGCAGCACAATCGGCACCCCAGGGTGTTGTTGGCCGATGTGCTGGTTGAGGCTCGCCAGGTCGCCGACCACCTTGCACCAACCGTCATCGTCGGCGAAATGGCCGAGCGTCCCGTTTTCGGCAGTTTTGCCATGTCCACGCAAGTCCGGCGCATACACGCCGTATCCCTGCTCACAGAACTTTTCTGCCAGACGCGCATAGCGGCCGCTGTGTTCCGCCATGCCGTGGGCCAGCAGGATCACGGCTTTTAAAGGTGCGGCGGGCAGCCACTGGTTGACGAAGAGGCGGCTGCGGTCACTCGCGGTCAGCCAGAAAGTGTCGTGGATCATGGCGATTCCTTTGCTCAGGGTCGAAACAGTGTATAGCGCATCCCGTCGCTGGCGTCTGATCAGGCCACGCCACGGCAGCAAGATTCACACGATCAATGTCGACCGTGCGCATATTTGCCTGATTCGCCATAGCTGCTAGTGTCCGTGGAGTCCCGCTTTTTCGCTCTTTGTTTTTAAGAAGGGCAGAAAAGCGGCCCCGGATAGGTTCAGGTAAAGAGGACAAGAACAATGCAACCTGATTTCTGGAATGACAAACGCCCGGCCGGCGTGCCCCTGGACATCGATCAAGGGGCCTACAAGTCGGTGATCGAGGTGTTCGAGCGTTCCTGCAAGAAATTTGCTGACCGCCCGGCATTCAGCAACATGGGCGTGACCCTGACCTACGCCGAACTGGAACGCTACAGCGCAGCGTTCGCCGGTTACCTGCAAGCCCACACCGACCTGGTGCCGGGGGATCGCATTGCGGTGCAGATGCCCAACGTCCTGCATTACCCGATTGCCGTGTTTGGAGCCCTGCGAGCCGGATTGATCGTGGTCAACACCAACCCGCTGTACACCGCGCGGGAGATGCGTCATCAGTTCAAGGACTCCGGTGCCCGGGCGCTGGTTTACCTGAACATGTTCGGGCAGAAAGTCCAGGAAGTGCTGCCCGACACCGACATCCAGTACCTGATCGAAGCGAAGATGGGCGACCTGATGCCTACCGCCAAGGGCTGGCTGGTCAATACACTGGTGAGCAAGGTCAAGAAGATGGTGCCGGCGTACTCCTTGCCGCAGGCCACTTCCTTCAAGAGCGCGCTGCACCTGGGCCGGGGCCTGGGCATCAAGCCACTAAAGATCGGGCTCGACGACATTGCCGTGCTGCAATACACCGGCGGCACCACCGGGCTGGCCAAGGGCGCGATGCTGACCCACGGCAACCTGGTGGCCAACATGCAGCAAGTGCGGGCGTGCCTGGAGCAGTTCGGCAATGACGGCCAGCCGCTGTTGCGCGAAGGGCAAGAGGTGATGGTCGCGCCGCTGCCGCTGTACCACATCTATGCCTTCACCGCGAATTGCATGTGCATGATGGTTTCGGGCAACCACAACGTGCTGATCACCAATCCGCGAGACATCAAGGGTTTCATCAAGGAACTGAAGAACTGGCGGTTCTCGGCCCTTTTGGGACTCAACACGCTGTTCGTCGCGCTGATGGATCACCCGGATTTCAAGACCCTGGATTTCTCCAGCCTCAAACTCACCAACTCCGGCGGCACCGCATTGGTCAAGGCCACGGCCGAGCGCTGGGAACAGCTCACCGGTTGCCGCATCACCGAAGGTTACGGCCTGACCGAAACCTCGCCGGTGGCTTGCACCAACCCGTACGGCGACAAGTCGCGCCTCGGCACGGTCGGCCTGCCAGTGCCGGGCACCACGCTGAAAGTCATCAACGATGAAGGCGTCGAGCAGGCGCTGGGCGAGCGCGGTGAACTGTGCATCAAGGGCCCGCAGATCATGAAGGGTTACTGGCAGAAACCTGAAGCCACCGCCGAAGTGCTGGATGCCGAGGGCTGGTTCAAGTCGGGCGACATCGCGGTGATCGATCCGGACGGTTTTGTGCGCATCGTCGATCGCAAGAAAGACATGATCATCGTCTCGGGTTTCAACGTGTACCCGAACGAGATCGAAGACGTGGTGATGGCTCACCCGAAAGTCGCCAACTGTGCGGTGATCGGGGTGCCGGACGAGCGTTCGGGGGAGGCGGTGAAACTGTTTGTGGTGGCCCGTGAAACGGGGGTCAGCCTTGAAGAGCTGAAGGCTTACTGCAAGGAAAACTTCACGGCGTACAAAGTGCCCAAGCACATCGTCTTGCGTGAGTCGTTACCGATGACGCCGGTGGGCAAGATCTTGCGGCGGGAGTTGCGTGATATCGCCTGAGTGGTGAATGGCCGCGCTTTGCGCGGATCGCGGGCAAGCCACGCTCCCACAAGGTTCTCGGTGATCCTGTGGGAGCGGGCTTGCCCGCGATGCTTTTAGAGGGCGAAAAGCCCGGTTTACAAGGCTTTCAAGGCTGTATAGGATTTTTGCTCTAAAATGACCGCCTGCTATTCTTGAGTCATTAAAGTGACTGTAGAGGCGGTTTTTGGCTCTAGTCGGCCCTTGGCAAAGCTGCTACTCTCGGCGCGCTTTTGTGACTTCTCGGCCTATATAAAAGCCAGATTCACCAATAAAAAACACACACCAATAATAATCGCATCAAATGCGGTGATGAATTCGCGTTGCTGAGGAGTGGGCTTCCATGATCGAAGACTTTTGGAAGGATAAGTACCCTGCCGGGATTGCTGCCGAGATCAATCCAGACGAGTATCCGAATATTCAGGCGGTGTTGAAGCAGTCCTGCCAGCGCTTTGCCAACAAACCGGCGTTCAGCAACCTGGGCAAGACAATCACCTACGGTGAACTGTACGAATTGTCCGGTGCCTTTGCCGCTTACCTGCAACAGCATACCGACTTGCAGCCGGGCGATCGAATCGCCGTGCAGCTGCCCAACGTGTTGCAGTACCCGGTCGCCGTCTTCGGTGCCATCCGCGCCGGGCTGATCGTGGTCAACACCAACCCGCTGTACACCGCGCGGGAAATGGAACACCAATTCAACGACTCCGGTGCCAAAGCCCTGGTCTGCCTGGCCAACATGGCGCACCTGGCCCAGCTCGTCGTGCCGAAAACCGGCGTCAAGCACGTGATCGTCACCGAAGTGGCCGACTTGCTGCCGCCGCTCAAGCGCCTGCTGGTCAACAGCGTCATCAAATACGTGAAGAAGATGGTCCCGGCGTATCACTTGCCCAAGGCCATCAAGTTCAACGACGTATTGAGCAAGGGCCATGGCCAGCCAGTCGCCGAAGCCAACCCGGCCAGCAGCGACGTTGCCGTGCTGCAATACACCGGCGGCACCACCGGCGTGGCCAAGGGCGCGATGCTGACCCATCGCAACCTGGTGGCGAACATGCTGCAGTGCAAGGCGCTGATGGGTTCCAACCTCCATGAAGGTTGCGAGATCCTGATCACGCCGCTGCCGCTGTACCACATCTATGCCTTCACCTTTCATTGCATGGCGATGATGCTGATCGGCAACCACAACATCCTGATCAGCAACCCGCGCGATTTGACGGCGATGGTCAAGGAACTGTCGAAGTGGAAGTTCAGCGGTTTCGTCGGGCTCAATACGCTGTTTGTCGCGTTGTGCAACAACGAAGCCTTCCGCAAGCTGGATTTCTCTGCACTGAAAGTCACCCTGTCCGGTGGCATGGCCCTGCAACTGGCCGCCGCCGAGCGCTGGAAAGCGGTCACCGGTTGCGCCATCTGCGAAGGTTACGGCATGACCGAAACCAGCCCGGTGGCCACCGTCAACCCAATCCAGAACATCCAGATCGGCACCATCGGCATTCCGGTGCCCTCGACCCTGTGCAAAGTCATCGACGATGCCGGCGTTGAACAGCCGTTAGGCGAAATCGGCGAGTTGTGTGTGAAAGGTCCGCAAGTGATGAAGGGTTACTGGCAGCGTCAGGACGCCACCGATGAAATCCTCGACAGCGAAGGCTGGTTGAAGACCGGTGATATCGCGCTGATCCAGCCTGACGGTTACATGCGCATCGTCGATCGCAAGAAAGACATGATTCTGGTCTCCGGTTTCAACGTGTACCCGAACGAACTGGAAGACGTGCTCGCGACCCTGCCGGGCGTGCTGCAATGCGCAGCCATCGGCGTGCCGGACGAGAAGTCGGGCGAGGCGATCAAGATCTTCATCGTCGCCAAACCGGGCGTGACGCTGACCAAGGAACAGGTGATGGAGCACATGCGCGCCAACGTCACCGGCTATAAAGTGCCGAAAGCCGTGGAATTCCGCGATGCGCTGCCGACCACCAACGTCGGCAAGATCCTGCGCCGCGAGTTGCGCGACGAAGAGCTGAAGAAGCTCGGCGTCAAGAAGGTCAGCGCATAACCAACAAAAGCCCCGCAGATGCGGGGCTTTTTGTTGGCTCTCTTGTGGCGAGGGAGATGTGTGAAGTTACAGGCGGAACGGCGCGAAATTGACGTTGGTACCCGCCGGGCGCATGTCCTGGAGGTACGAGTCCTTGTCGGCGCTCAGTTCCAGGCTCAAGGCCGCTTTGCGTTTACCTTCGTTGCGCACCACCAGGCCTTCGAGCTTCTCGCGCAGGAATACCGTCGGCACTTTCAGGTGCAGCAGTTCGTCGGTTTCCGGGGTGTGCATCAGCAGGTGAACCCACTCGTACTGACCAACGGCCAGGCGCGCGACCGGAATATCGAACCACCAGATGTTGCGGTTGCGGTTCAATTCGGTGAAATGGCAGTTGTTGACGCCAAGCACAGCACCGCCAAGTTCCTGGTTTCTGCGGGCAATGGCCTGCTTTTTATCGAGTTTCATAACATTCCTACGGGATTGGATCTTCAGCGCCATGGCCTGAATACGTTGCGCATTCTCGGGGGTTGGCCGGCAAACATAAAGCCCAACCTGCATTGAACGATGAAATGTCGCCGTGAAAATAAATGAAACTCCGCGCAAACGCTTCCGGTCAATCCTTGTGTAACGACTTTTCCGTTGAATTGTTCAGAGGAGAAACACCATGAGCAGCACTGGCGATAAAGTAAAAGGCATGGCCAACGAAGCCGCCGGCAACGTCAAGCAAGGCGTCGGCAAGGCCACCGGTAACGAAAAGATGCGCTCTGAAGGCGTCGCTCAGGAAAGGAAAGGCGAAGCCCAGCAAGCGGTCGGCAAAGCCAAGGATGCTCTTAAAAAAGGCATCGACAAGGCCTGATCAGGCCTTTGATGAGCAACAGAAACGGCCATCCGCGGATGGCCGTTTTTGTGTCGGCCTGAACTTGCACAAGGAAATTGTTTCAAACTCGCCAAGTACGCTACTTTGATGTAGAAAACGGCCCCTGAGTCGCCACGACTTCAACCAAATTTGCGGCGAAAGGAGACGCTAATGTTTTTCCCACACATGAAAGGCCAGCGCCTGCACCGTGTCATGGTGCGCACGATCACCGAATTCGTCGACGACGAGATGTCCACCTATGCCTCGGCATTGGCCTATCAGATGCTGTTCTCGCTGTTCCCCTTCATTCTGTTCCTGATCGCCTTGATCGGTTTCCTGCACCTGCCTGATTTTTTCTCCTGGCTGCGCCTGCAATCGGAACTGGTTCTGCCGCCCCAGGCGCTGGAGCAGGTGAACCCGGTCATCGACCAGCTCCAGCAATCCAAGGGTGGCTTGCTGTCAGTCGGTATCGTGATTGCCCTGTGGACTGCGTCCGCCGGTGTGCGGCTGATGATGAGTGCGATGAACGCCGCCTACGACGTGGTCGAAGGGCGGCCGGCGTGGAAGCGTTTCCCGCTGTCGATCATCTACACCATCGGCATCGCCGGCATGCTCTTGATCGCTGCTGCGCTGATGGTGCTCGGGCCGCAGGTGATGGGCTGGATCGCCGCGCAAGTCGGCCTCGAAGATTTCATCGTGACCCTTTGGACTATCGTGCGCTGGCCGGTGGTCGTGATTCTGATGATGATGGCGGTGGCGCTGATCTACTACGTCATGCCCGACGTCAAACAGGAGTTTCGCTTTATCACCCCGGGCTCGGTGCTGGCGGTGGTGGTGTGGATCCTTGCATCGGTAGGCTTCGGTCTGTACGTCAAAACATTCGCCGACTACAACGCCATGTATGGCAGTATCGGCGCGATCATCGTGCTGTTGCTGTACTTCTATATTTCCGCCGCGGTGCTGTTGCTCGGCGCGGAGATGAATGCCGTGATCGAACACATGTCGACCGAGGGCAAGGATGATGGCGAAAAATTCCCCGGCGAGCACAGCCACGAACCCAAACAACATGTGTCGGGACTGGGTCGGGACCACTCGATCAAGCCGACCAATGACGAAGTCATCAAATGATCCGTGAAATCCTCAAAATGGGCGATGAACGCCTGCTGCGCATTGCCCCGCCGGTGCCTGCCGAAATGTTCGACAGCCCGCAGCTGTGGCAATTGATCGACGACATGTTCCAGACCATGGAAAGCGTTGGGGGCGTTGGCCTGGCTGCGCCGCAGATCGGCGTCGACCTGCAACTGGTGGTTTTCGGTTTCGAGCACAGCGAACGCTACCCGGACGCCGAAGCGGTGCCGCAGACAATCCTGATCAACCCGCTGATCACGCCGTTGAGCCCGACGCTGGAAGAGGGTTTCGAAGGTTGCCTGTCGGTGCCCGGCTTGCGTGGCGCGGTGGATCGCTATCAGCACATTCGGTACGAAGGTTTCGATCCCAAGGGGCAGCCGATTGTGCGCATCGCTTCAGGTTTCCACGCGCGGGTGGTGCAGCATGAATGCGATCACCTGATCGGCCGGTTATACCCCTCGCGAATTACCGACTTCAGCAAGTTCGGGTTTACCGAAGTAATGTTCCCGGATCTCGATCCGAACGCAGACGATTGATTCGAAAACACCTCAAGTCGAACTCTCCAACGGATTCAGGCCCATGGCGATCATCGGTTTGCTCCGCGCGTAACGGCTCAAACGTTCCGCCATGGAGTAGGGCAGTGGCGGATCGAAGGTAAAGCCGCGACGTTCATAAAACCCGCGCAAATCTGGATGACAAAACAGCCACACCGGGCCTTCAAGCTCCTTGAGCGCTTCGGCGATCAACGCCGCAGCGATGCCCTCTTCACGACAAGCCGGATCGACGAACAAACCCGTCAGCCAGTGCCCGTCCGCCACCGGTCGCAAACACAGTGCGCCAATGATCTCCTCGCGCCTGGCCACCCAGAGTCGAGCGTCGCGGACGGCTTTCATCGACGATTGGTGAGCGCGATAAAACTTGTTCATCAAGGGCCACAAAGGCTCGGCGAGCAAGGTGTACTGGGTGTTGGGCATGGTCTTCGACTGTCGGTGCGCAAAGCGGGCGATTATAAAAGAACGTGCGCGCAGCGATAGGTGTATACCTGATCTCACATCCCGTATGAGTGGAGTAAGTATCATGGCCAAAGGCATGGATTCAAAAAAAGCGGCAAAGAAAAAACCGGCAAAAACCGCCGACGAAAAACGCGCGGACAAGAAGGCCAAGAAGGTGGATGTGTTCGGTCATTGATCCCGCATTGATTGATCGCTTGATCGTTCCCACGCTCTGCGTGGGAATGCAGCCCGTGACGCTCCGCGTCACTGGACGCAGAGCGTCCCTAGAGGCAT